>DMCZ01000106.1:0-1473 GCA_003446655.1 Thauera sp.
AGATGTGTATAAGAGACAGTTTCAGAAATAAACGACGTTCCACCGTCTGTCTCCTTGACATGGTTGGGATTGAGGGAGGCACGACTGCCCAAAACGATGCATGGCCGGTAGTTAGAACGGGTACGCCCGCCAGATGGCGAATCCTTGCCGAACCCGATCCTGTTTTTGTTTGGCGCAAGACTATCTGAGCAGGGCCGGGATTATCTCGATCAAATGGAATCCTGTCGAGATTTTTTACCGACTTTTCTTATCGCCTCATCAGCCGAGCGCCCTGCATCCGAATCGCGCCCCGCGCGCTGGCCGCATGCGCGATCACTGATCGAACGCCGACCGCCCGCTGGCCCGACTCGCCCGCGTTCATGCACACCGTATAATCTCGGGCTCGCCACCCCCGCAGCCATCGACGCCGTCATCGCGCGCAGGCAGCACGCCAGCAGCACGGAGCGCGCCAACTACCAACTCTTCCTGACCGAGCTGTGCGAGCTGCTCGCGCTGCCGCGGCCCGAGCCGGCGCGCGAGGGGTACGAGGACAACGCCTACGGGTTCGAGCGCCGAGTCGATTTCCGCCATGGCGACAGCAGCGAATCGCGGGGCTTCATCGACCTTTACCGCCGTGGCGCCTTCGTCTGCGAAGCCAAGCAGACCTGGCAGACGCTCGGTTGCGGGCGCTGGGACGACGCCATGCTGCGCGCCCGTGGGCAAGCCGAAGCTTACGCCAGCGCCCTGCCCGCCACCGAGGGCCGGCCGCCCTTCCTGGTCGTCACCGACGTCGGCCGCTCGCTCGACGGCTTCAGAAGCATGGCCCCACCAGCCTGTGGGGCTTTTCCATGCCCCATGCCAGCCGGGTTACGCGGCTTCCTTATTCGACCGGCGCAAAGCCATAGTACGAACCGTAGGCCGAGGGCGCCGGCGCGTACGCGGCGACCTTGATCGCATCGGTCACGGTCACCGCATCGGTGAATCCATCGATGCCCCGCGCGTTCGCGAGCCACTTCGCCTCGACGTCCTCGTCCGACAGCCCCTTGAGCGCGAGATTGTCATCAAGACGCGCCGAGCGATATTCGAACGCCGTGTCGTGGGCAATGAACAGCGTGTGCGCGCAGGCGGTGATGCGGGTCTCGTCGTCGGGATCGGCACCCATCACGCGCACGCCGCAGAACGGGCAATGGACAGGCGTGTAGTAGAAGGTCTTGAGTTCGGTGCGCTGTATGAGCTGAGACATTGAGCTTCCCTTTTTTCGATAAGGATGTTCGGGCGCCGCGCTGGGCTTGAACGCACTGCGCTTTGTTGCAGCGCCAAAAAGCAAAAGGCCCGACTCGCGTCGGGCCTTGCGACGATCCGCGCTGAAAGCGCGAGATCGGGTACGGCTTAGTCAGCGGCGCGGATGTTCGACGCCTGCAGGCCCTTGGGACCGTTGGTCACGTCGAAGCTGACGCGCTGGCCTTCCGCGAGGGTCTTGAAACCGGAACCCTG
>DMCZ01000106.1:1693-2808 GCA_003446655.1 Thauera sp.
AAACCCTTGGAATCGTTGAACCACTTCACAGTACCTGCTGCCATGTCTTGAATCTCCGAAAAAATGGGGAAAGCCCCCTGAGTGGGGCGAGCATCAAGACAGCGAGGTATGACTTGGGGGAATACGACCGAAAAATCGGATATGCCAACAAACAAACTGCACGACTTGAATATCGCTGCGGTGCAGTATGGGTGAGATTGGATAATAAGGACAGCTTTATTTTCAGTAATTTCCGCAGGACGACGCGCTGACGGTGCGACGGCGCGCCCGCCGGCCTCAGGTCAATGCCTCGATGATTCGCCAGCCCCGCGCCTCGGCGTGAGCGCGCAGCGCCTCGTCAGGGCGCACGGCAACCGCGTGCTCAACCCATTCGAGCAAGGGCAGATCGCTGCGGGAGTCGGAATAAAAAACGCGCGCGCGGAAGCCTGCCCGCGCTGCCGACGCCCCGGGTGCGCGTGCCCCGAGGCGCGTTGCAGCGCGCTCGGCCAGCCAGGCCTCCACACGCTCGACCTTGCTGGCGCCGTGACACAGCGGTCCAAGGTAGTCGCCGGTAAAGCGGCCGTCCTGAACCAGCGGTCTGCTGGCGAGCAGGTGCGGGATGCCGAACGCGCGCGCATACGGCGTCGCCACGACCTCGTTGGTGGTGGTCACGATGCAGCACAGGTCGCCCGCCTGCCGGTGGCGCGCGACCAACTCAAGACTGGCGGCGGGGAGTTCGCTGCGGATCACGGCCTCGAAGCGGTGCTGGAGTTCCGGCACGTCTTCGACCGCGACCGCCAGCAGACGCTCGGCGGCGAAGCGGTGCAGCGCCTGGATGCCGATGCGACCAGCGACATAGTCGCGGCAGGTGTCCAGATAGGCCTCGTCGGTGCCGGGTGGCAACACGCCCTCGCCCACCAGAAAGCGCGCCCAGCGCAGGCCGCTATCCGAGGGGATGAGGGTGAAGTCGAGGTCGAAGAGCGCGAGCGCGGACGGAGCCTGGTCGGCGCATGCGCGCTCAGGCAAGGCGTTGTAAGGCGACCCGGAGTCATGCGCGTTGCGGTCAGACGCCGCGGGCGCGGGACGCCCCGGCGTGTCAGCCACGTCCGACCCGCATCGCGTCGGCCGGCAGCGCG
>DMCZ01000070.1 GCA_003446655.1 Thauera sp.
CATTATAGCAGCGAATTTTGAAATGGCCAGCAATTCTGGAACATTTCCTCAGCTCCGCAGATCCTTGAGCATGGACTCGATCTCGCTGCGCATCTCGAGCACGAGGCCCTTGTAGCGCTCGACCTCGACCTGGCTCTCCTGCTCGTGAATGGCAGATTCACCGAGCCTGTTGCGCGCCCCGGAGATGGTAAAGCCCTCCTGATAGAGCAACTGGCGGATCCGCCTGATCAGCAGCACCTCGTGATGCTGATAGTAGCGCCGGTTCCCACCGCGCTTGACCGGCTTCAACTGGGTGAACTCCTGTTCCCAGTAGCGCAGCACGTGCGGCTTGACGCAGCAGAGCTCGCTGACTTCGCCTATCGTGAAATAGCGCTTTGCCGGGATCGGCGGCAGATCCTGCACGCTGTTATCAGGGCTGCTTGCTTGCATCGCTGAGTTGCTCCACCGCGGCCTTCAATTTCTGGCTGGCGTGAAAAGTGACAACACGACGCGCGGTGATCGGAATTTCCTCACCGGTCTTGGGATTACGCCCGGGACGCTGCGGCTTGTCGCGCAACTGGAAATTCCCGAAACCCGACAGCTTCACGCTATCGCCACGTTCCAGCGCCGTCCGGATCTCTTCGAAGAAGCCCTCGACCATGTCCTTGGCTTCGCGCTTGTTCAGCCCGACCTGCTCGAACAACAGGTCTGCGAGTTCCGCCTTGGTGAGCGTCATGTCAGCCTCCCGAGCCACGCAGGCGGCCTCCGAGCGCAGTCTCGGCCTCTCTGACAAGCGCGGCCATCGCCGCGTCAACCTCGGCATCTTCGAGTGTCCGCTGAGTATCTTGCATCGATACCCTGAAGGCAAGACTCTTCTTGTCAGGCTCGATGCCCTTGCCATGATAGACGTCGAACAGGTTAATCTCGCGCACCACCTCAGGCGCAGCCGCACGCAAAACCGCAAGCACGCGCTCGACAGGAACATCGGCAGAAACCACAAGCGCCAGATCGCGACGCACGGCCGGCATTCGCGAGATCTCGGCGCAGACCGGCATACGTGCCGCAAGCGCAGCATCAAGCGTGACCTCGAAAACGACCGGCGCCGAGCCCAGGTCGTAGCGCTGAACCCAGACCGGATGCAGTTCTCCGATCACGCCAATGGCGTGACCGTCCAGCTTGACCGATGCAGCGCGCCCAGGATGGAGCGCCGGATGGGACAAGGGCGCGAACGCAAGCTCACGCGGCGCAAACAGCGCTTCAAGGTCACCTTTCACATCATAGAAATCGACGTTGCGCGCGCGCTCACCCCATTGCTCGGGCATGACCGAACCCGCTGCGAGCGCGGCGATCTTCATGGCCTGATGGAAACCGGGCACAGGTTCGCTGTCTGCCCTGCGCTCGAAAACCCGGGCAACCTCGAACACTCGGACGCGCTCGATCTGGCGTTTGCGGTTGGTCGCGAGGGTACCGACCAGGCTCGCGATCAGACTCGAGCGCATGACGCTCAGCTGGCTAGCGATCGGATTGGCGAGGCGGATGGGTGCTTCATTCGCGCAAAAGTCCCGCTCCCACGCCTCTTCGACGAAGGCGAAATTCACAACTTCCTGATAGCCGCGCGCGGCGAGCAAGTGCCGCAGCGCCCACCCGGGACGGGTGTGCTCCGAACTCGGAAGCATCATCAGGCTGCCCTGGGGCGCAACGGCCGGGATGTTGTCGTAGCCGTGCAGGCGCGCGAGCTCCTCAACCAGGTCCTCCTCGATCTCGATGTCGAAGCGCCAAGACGGCGGAACGACGAGGAAATCTTCACCATCGCGCACCACGTCCAGATGGACCCGTTGCAGCAGGGCCAGCATCGCATCGTCACCCAGCGTGACGCCGAGGATGCGACGCGCACGCGCGGGACGCAGGCGCACCGGCTTGCGCTCGGGCAAGGCCTCAGGCGCAACCGCCTCGACCACGGGACCGGCTTCACCACCGCAGATCTCGAGCACCAGCGCTGTTGCGCGCTCGATCGCGGCACGCGCCAACTCAGGGTCGACGCCGCGCTCGAACCGATGGGAGGCATCGGAGCCGAAGCCATGACTGCGCGCGCGACCGGCAATCGCGTCGGGCGCGAAGAAGGCACTCTCGAGGAAAACTTCGGTCGTCTCCAGCGTGACCCCGCTGTCTTCGCCGCCCATGATCCCGGCGAGCGCAAGCGCGCGCGCCTCGTCGGCGATCAGCAAGGTATCGGCAGCGGGCGTGACGGTCTGCTCGTTGAGCAGCCGCACCTGCTCGCCCGCATGAGGCATGCGTACATGGATGGCGCCCTGCAGTTTCGTATTGTCGAACGCGTGCAGCGGCTGGCCGAGCTCAAGCATCACGTAGTTGGTGATGTCGACCAGTGCGCTGATCGAGCGCACACCACTGCGCACCAGACGGCGCGCCATCCAATCGGGTGTCGGCGCCTTGGCGTCTACGCCGCGAAGGATGCGGCCGCAGTATCGCGGACAGGCCGCGGGGGCATCGAGCACGATCTCGCGCCGCCCCTCGAAGCTGGGATTTACCGGCTCGATCACCGTCTGCCGCAGTGGCGTCGTGGTGATGGCTGCGACTTCGCGCGCTACGCCTGTGAGACTCAGGCAGTCGGCGCGGTTGGGGGAAAGCTTGATCGTGAACAGCGTGTCGTCAAGTCCGAGGTAGTCGCGGATATCCACGCCGATCGGGGCATCCTCTGGAAGCGCGTACAGGCCGGCGTGCTCCTCTGCCCTGACT
>DMCZ01000232.1 GCA_003446655.1 Thauera sp.
AGATGTGTATAAGAGACAGCGTCGAGTACATCATGCGCGAGGTGCCGGGTGGCTGGCTGATCCGCTACCTGCACTCGACTGGTGCGTCGGCGTTCTTCATCGTCGTGTACCTGCACATGTTCCGCGGTCTGCTGTACGGCTCGTACCGCAAGCCGCGCGAGCTGATCTGGATCTTCGGCACCCTGATCTTCCTGGTGCTGATGGCCGAGGCCTTCATGGGCTATCTGCTGCCCTGGGGGCAGATGTCCTTCTGGGGCGCACAGGTGATCGTGAACCTGTTCTCGGCGATCCCGGTGATCGGTCCGGACCTGTCGCTGGTCATCCGCGGTGACTACGTCGTGTCCGATGCCACGCTGAACCGCTTCTTCTCCTTCCACGTCATCGCCGTGCCGCTGGTGCTGATCGGCCTGGTTGCCGCGCACATCGTCGCGCTGCACGAGGTCGGCTCGAACAACCCCGATGGCGTCGAGATCAAGAAGAAGAAGGACGCGACCGGCAAGCCGCTCGACGGCATCCCCTTCCATCCGTATTACACGGTGAAGGACATCGTGGGCGTAGTGGTCTTCCTGTTCTTCTTCAGCGCGGTGGTGTTCTTCGCGCCCGAAGGCGGTGGCTACTTCCTCGAGTTCAACAACTTCATCCCGGCCGACCCGCTGAAGACCCCGCCGCATATCGCGCCGGTCTGGTACTTCACCCCCTTCTACTCGATCCTGCGCGCGGTGACCTACCCGCTGTTCGGCCTCGACGCGAAGTTCTGGGGTGTGGTGGCGATGGGTGCCTCGGTGATCATCATCGCCTTCCTGCCCTGGCTGGACCGCAGCCCGGTGAAGTCGATCCGCTACAAGGGTCCGATCTTCAAGATGGCGCTCGTGGTGTTCGTGATCTCCTTCTTCATCCTCGGCTACCTTGGCGTGCTGCCCCCGACCCCGGGCCGCACGCTGGTGTCGCAGATCTGCTCGGTGATCTACTTCGCCTTCTTCCTGCTGATGCCGTGGTACAGCAAGCTCGACAAGTGCAAGGCCGAACCGGAAAGGGTGAACTTCAAATGAAAATGCGCGTGATCAACCTCATCAAGCGAGCGGCCGCGGTGCTGCTGTTCGCCCCGGCGGTGGCGATGGCGGCGGGCGCCGCCCTCCACCTGGACAAGGCGCCGGTGAGCACTGACCCGGCCGCGCTGCAGCACGGCGCCAAGCTGTTCGTCAATTACTGCCTGAGCTGCCACAGCGCCAGCTTCATGCGCTACAACCAGCTGCAGAACATTGGCCTCGAAGAACAGTCGATCCGCGACAACCTGATGTTCACCGGCGACCGCGTCGGTGATCTGATGAAGATTGCGATGCGCCCCGCTGAGTCCAAGGTGTGGTTCGGCGTTGCGCCTCCCGACCTGACGCTCGTTGCGCGCCAGCGCGCGTCGGCGGATGGCAGCGGTGCGGACTGGCTGTATACCTACCTGCGTCAGTTCTACCGCGATCCGGCCCGCCCGACCGGCTGGAACAACGTGATCTTCGCCAACGTCGCGATGCCTCACGTGTTCTGGCAGCTGCAGGGCGAGCAGGTCGCCAAGGTGACGCAGAACGCCGACGGCACCACCTCGACGACGCTTGAATTGGTCAAGCCCGGCACCCTCACCCCTGCCGAGTACGACAAGGCGGTGGCTGACCTCGTCTCGTTCCTGGTCTGGATGGGCGAGCCGGTGGCCGACAAGCGCAAGACCGTCGGCACCGTGGTGCTGATCTTCCTGGCGGGCTTCTTCGTGCTGGCCTATGCGCTGAAGAAGAACTACTGGAAGGACATTCATTGATCCGTTTCGCCTCGGCCCTGCGGGCCGGTTAGCGCGGTCCTGACCCAGACGCACCACGCGACACCGCGTGGTGCGCTTTTGCTTTTGAATTCCGGAGTCGTAACACCATGATGAACCTGTATTCCGGCACGACCGACCCCTTCAGTCATCGTTGCCGAATCGTGCTGTTCGAGAAGGGCATGGATTTCGAGGTCATCGACGTCGATCTCTACAACAAGCCCGAAGACATCGCCGTCATCAACCCGTACAACCGCGTGCCGGTGCTCGTCGACCGCGACCTCGTACTGTACGAGGCCAACATCATCAACGAGTACATCGACGAGCGCTTCCCGCATCCGCAGCTGATGCCGCCCGACCCGATCATGCGCGCGCGTGCCCGCCAGTTGCTGCACACCTTCGAGCAGGAGCTGTTCACCCACCTCGAGGCCCTTGAAGCCGCGCAGAAGGGTGTCGACAAGGTCCGCGCCCACGTGCGCGACCACCTTACCCAGCTCGCGCCGGTGTTCACCAAGCAGAAGTACATGCTGGGCGAGGAGTTCTCCATGCTCGACGTCGCTATCGCGCCGCTGCTGTGGCGCCTCGAGCACTACGGCATCGAGCTGCCCAAGGCGGCCGCACCGCTGATGAAGTACGCCGAGCGCATCTTCAGCCGTCAGGGCTTCATCGACGCGCTGACCCCGTCCGAAAAGGTCATGCGTCGCTGAGACGCGCGACCCTCAACAGGCCACACGCTGCCCGCCGGGGTGGCGTGGGGTCGCCGGAGACCCGATGAGCACTGTTTCGACCAAGCCTTACTTGCTCCGAGCCATCTGGGAGTGGTGCGTTGATCAGGGTTTCACGCCCTATCTCGCCACCCTGGTGGACGACAACACCCGCGTCCCGCCGGGCTACGCCCGCGATGGGCAGATCGTGCTGAACCTGTCGCCCGATGCCACCGGGCAGCTCAAGATGGACAACGAGTACATCAGCTTCCAGGGCCGCTTCGGCGGCGTTGCGCACTCGCTGGTGATCCCGGTTGCCAACGTGATCGCGATCTACGCGCGCGAGAACGGGCAGGGCATGGCCTTCGAGCCCGAGTTCGACGCGGAGGACGAAGGCAGCGAGGAGCAGGCTGAGGCGGGCGACGCGGACGTCGACGAAGCGGAAGACATGGCCGGCGTCACGGCGGCGCTGCAGCGCGAGCAGGCCGAGGCGCCGCCCCGCCCGCCGCGCGGGAGTCATCTCAAGGTCATCAAGTAACAAGGAACGCCCATGCCCAGCCTGACCTGGAACGCCTCGCTCGAGAACAACCTCGCCCAGATGGACGAGACGCACCGCGAAT
The DNA here is from genome assembly GCA_003446655.1 of Thauera sp. Taxonomy (GTDB): domain Bacteria; phylum Pseudomonadota; class Gammaproteobacteria; order Burkholderiales; family Rhodocyclaceae; genus Thauera. The sequence continues at coordinate 3,123 of DMCZ01000232.1, forward strand.
TCGTCGAGTGCTACAACGCAGTCGCCACGGCCGCACCCGAGGCCTTCCTGGCGGCGTTCGATCGGCTGATCGCGCACACTGTGGCGCATTTCGACCTCGAGAACCGCTGGATGGCGGCGGTCGACTTTCCGGGCTGCCACCGCGCCGAGCACGACCGTGTGCTGGCGGTCATGCGTGACATCCGCAAGCGCGTCGAAAAGGGCGACATGTTCCTCGGTCGTCGGCTGATCGAAGAACTGCCGGCCTGGTTCGAAAACCACGTCAATGGCATGGACGCGGCGCTCGCATTCCATCTGCAGTCGATCGGCTTCGATGTCGAGCGCGGCATCCTCGAGCCGCTTGCCGAGGGCGAGCAGCGGGGCGCCGGCTGCGGCTGCGCGAGCATGAACAGCCCTGAACCGATGAGCGCCGCGGCCAGCGCCGCCTGAACTCGTAGCCGCCGGTCAGGCGGCCAGGAAGGGAAACGCCACCGGCGGCCGCCGGCCGCACATCAGTTCGGCCAACGCCGCGGCCGAACCGCAGGACAGCGTCCAGCCCAGTGTGCCGTGTCCGGTGTTGAGCCACAGGTTGGCACGGCGGCTGCGGCCGATCAGCGGGATGTTGCCCGGCGTCGCCGGGCGCAAGCCGGCCCAATGCTCGGCGCGTGCAGCATCGATCGCGCCGGGAAAGCGACTCTGCGCCCATTCCAGGATCCCGGCGATGCGCTCGGGGCGGACTTCGGTGTCGAAGCCGTTAAGCTCCGCGGTACCCGCGATCCGCAGCCGATTACCCAGCCGCGAGCACACGATCCGGCGTGACTCGTCGGTCAGGCTCACCATTGGCGCGCGCGCGGCATCGACCACCGGAGCGGTGATCGAATAGCCCTTGACCGGATAGATCGGCAGGCGCTCGCCCAGGGCCGCAACCAGCCGCGGCCCGTAGCTGCCCAGGCAGAGCACGTAGGCGTCGGCGCGCAGCGTCTCGATTTCACCCCCGGGTGTGCGCACGTCGATGCCGGCGATCTCATCGTCCGCGCTACCCGTGCGCAGGCCGAGGATCTCGTGCTTCCAGTGCAGCGTGGCGCCTTGGGTGGCCAGCCGTGTGGCAAGTGCCTGAGTGAAACGGAAGGCGTCGCCCGACTCGTCGTCCGGGGCGTAGAGCCCGCCGGCGAGCGTCGCGCGCTGGGCGCCCAGCGCAGGCTCGATCGCGAGGCATTCGTCAGCGCTGCAGACCCGTGCCTGGATGCCGAACGACGCCAGCGTGCGCGCGCGCTCGGGCGCCCTGAGAAACTCGGACCTGCTGTGGAAAAGGTGAAGAATGCCGCGCTCGAGCTGGTCGTACTCGAGGCCCAGGCGCGCGCGCAGTTCCCGCAGTTGCCGCCCGCTCCAGGTCGCCAGCGCCGCGACCGCGCGTGTGTTGCGATGCGCGCGCGCCGGCAGGCATTCGAGCAGGAAGCGCACGCCCCACAGCCATTGCGCCGGGTCCCGCGTGGGTCGGAACTTGAGCGGCGCATCGTCGCGCCCGAGCCAGCGCAGGATCTGCCAGGGCGCGCCCGGGTTGGCCCACGGTTCGGGGTGGCTGACCGAGATCTGCCCGCCATTGGCGAAGCTGGTTTCGCGTGCGGCTTCCGGCTGGCGGTCCACCAGGCTGACGCGGAAGCCGGCCTCCTGGAGATACCACGCTGTGGTCACGCCGGACAGTCCGGCACCTAGAACCATGACGTGCATGTGGGGGTGTTGCGTTGGATGGGCGGGTGCGTGCAAAGGGGACGGCGCCAGCGGATCGGGCTCCGATGATACCCCCTCGCGCCGCGCTTTTGTCCGTGCGCTCGCCGCGCGGAACCGCGATAATCCGGGCTTG
>DMCZ01000234.1:0-2346 GCA_003446655.1 Thauera sp.
AACTGCAACCCGGAGACCGTGTCGACCGACTACGACACCTCCGACCGCCTGTACTTCGAGCCGATCACGCTCGAGGACCTGCTCGAGATCGTGCATATCGAGAAGCCGGTCGGCGTGATCGTGCAGTTCGGCGGCCAGACCCCGCTCAAGCGCGCCCAGGCGCTGCAGGACAACGGCGTGCCCATCATCGGCACCAGCCCGGACATGATCGACGCCGCCGAGGACCGCGAACGCTTCCAGAAGCTGCTCAACGACCTCGGCCTGCGCCAGCCGCCGAACCGCACCGCGCGCACCCCCGAAGAGGCGGTGCGCCTTGCGGCCGAGATCGGCTACCCGCTGGTGGTGCGTCCGTCCTACGTGCTCGGTGGCCGCGCGATGGAGATCGTGCATGAGCAGAAAGACCTCGAGCGCTACATGCGCGAGGCGGTCAAGGTGTCGAACGAGTCGCCGGTGCTGCTCGACCGCTTCCTCAACGACGCCACCGAGGTGGACGTCGATGCGCTGTCCGACGGCAAGCAGGTGATGATCGGCGGCATCATGGAGCACATCGAGCAGGCCGGCGTGCACTCGGGCGACTCCGCCTGCTCGCTGCCGCCCTACACGCTGTCGGCCGCGCTGCAGGACGAGCTGCGCCGCCAGACCGAGGCGATGGCGCGCGCGCTCAACGTCGTCGGCCTGATGAACGTGCAGTTCGCGATCCAGGGCGAAGGCGACAACGCCGTCGTCTATGTGCTGGAAGTGAACCCGCGCGCCTCGCGCACCGTGCCCTTCGTCTCCAAGGCCTGCTCGCTGCCGCTGGCCAAGGTCGCCGCGCGCTGCATGGCCGGCCAGAGCCTGGAAAGCCAGGGCGTGACCGGCGAGATCGTGCCGCCGTACTACTCGGTCAAGGAGGCGGTGTTCCCGTTCGTGAAGTTCCCGGGCGTGGATACCATCCTCGGGCCGGAGATGAAGTCGACCGGCGAGGTCATGGGCGTGGGCCGCAGCTTCGCCGAGGCTTTCGTCAAGAGCCAGATCGGCGCCGGCGTCAAGCTGCCGACCGCCGGCACGGTGTTCATCAGCGTCAAGCCCAGCGACCGCCCGGTGGCGGTGGAAGTGGCGCGCGAACTGCACGACCTCGGCTTCACCCTCGTCGCCACCCGCGGCACCGCCTCGGTGATCGAGGCCGCCGGCATCCCGGTGGCCGTGGTGAACAAGGTCAATGAGGGCCGCCCGCACATCGTCGACATGATCAAGAACGAGGAACTCGTCATGGTCATCAACACGGTCGAGGAAAAGCGCCAGGCGATCACCGATTCGCGCTCGATCCGTACCAGCGCGCTCGCCGCCAAGCTGTCGATCTTCACCACCATCGAGGGCGCGCGCGCCGCGTGCATGGGCATGCGTCACCTGGCGGGCGGGCTCGAGGTCTATTCCGTGCAGGCGCTGCACCAGGAACTGAATCAGCAAGCATGAACAAGACTCCGCTTACCGTGGCCGGCGCCGAGAAGCTGCGCGCCGAGCTTCACCGCCTGAAAACCGTCGAGCGCCCCAACGTGATCGCCGCGATCGCCGAGGCGCGCTCGCACGGCGACCTGTCCGAGAACGCCGAGTACGAGGCCGCCAAGGATCGCCAGGGTTTCATCGAGGGGCGCATCATGGAGGTCGAGTCCAAGCTCGCCAATGCGCAGATCATCGATCCTACGCTGCTCGATGCCGATGGCCGCTGCGTGTTCGGCGCCACCGTCGAACTCGAGGACATGGACTCGGGCCAGGTCGTGACCTACCAGATCGTCGGTGACGACGAGGCCGACATCAAGGACAACAAGATCTCGATCAGCTCACCGATCGCGCGTGCGCTGATCGGCAAGTATTCCGGAGACATCGCCGAGGTGCAGGCCCCAGGCGGTGTTCGCGAGTACGAGGTGATCGACGTCCGCTACATCTGAGGTCACCCGCAAGACTGCCGGCCGGACATGAAAAAGGCGGTGCGCTGCACCGCCTCGTCGTTTGAGCAATCCGCGCTTGCGCGGCCCTAGCCTCAGCGGCCCCGCGAACCGCTGTTCGGGCCGTTTCCGCGCCCACGGGGCGCGGGACTGCGCGCGGGGGAGCGGCGAGTTTCGGCGCTCGCCTTTGCGAGTGCTGCGCGGCGCGCGGCAGCGGCGAACGCGGCTGCCGATTTGGCCGTGGCGGCGCGCACGGGTTTCTTTTCCGCCGATACCGCAGGTTTGGCTTCCTCGCGGCGTTGCCGCCACACGACGAGGATGTTGCCGATGTGCTGCACCGGAGCGGCGTCGAGTGCGGCGCACAGCTCCTGCATGAGGGTGTCACGCTGTTCGCGTTCGGCTCCCTGGACCTTGATCTTGATTA
>DMCZ01000234.1:2597-4806 GCA_003446655.1 Thauera sp.
GCGCAGGTCGCGGCGCTGGGCCGGGGTAAGCTCGGTCATTGAAATTCTCTGGGTGCTTGAAACCTGGACCGCGGATTCTACTCCTTGCGCGGGGGTGTTGGCCGCTTATGGGAGAGCAGAAGAACGGATGAAGAAGAACAAGACCAGTCGTGCGTGGGTGCATGATCACGTCAACGACCCCTATGTGCAGCGCGCACAGGCCGACGGATACCGGGCGCGGGCGGCATACAAGCTGCTCGAGATCGACGAGCGCGACCATCTGTTGAAGCCGGGCGCGATCGTCGTGGATCTTGGGGCGGCACCGGGCTCGTGGTGTCAGGTTGCCGTCAAGCGTTGCGGGCCCAAGGGGCGCGTGCTCGCGCTCGACCTGTTGCCGATGGAGCCGGTCCCCGGCGTCGATTTTCTGCTCGGAGATTTCACCGACGATGCCATCCTCGCGGAGCTGGAGGCCCGGCTGGATGGGGTGCGCGCAGACGTCGTGCTCTCGGATATGGCCCCGAACCTCACGGGGGTGGCGACGGTTGATCAGGCGCGCTCGATACATCTCTGCGAACTGGCACTCGATTTCGCGATCCAGCATCTGAAACCGAGTGGCCAGTTCCTGGTCAAGGTGTTCCAGGGGGAGGGTTTCATGGCCTACCGCAAGCAGATGGACGCTGCCTTTGCATCCGTGCAGGTGCGCAAGCCCAAGGCATCGCGTGATCGCAGCGCTGAGGTCTATCTCCTTGGCAAGGGACCGCGCCACGCCTGAATGGTGCTGTAGTCGGGTGATTGCCCGTCTCAATCCCTTCCATTGGTTTGCCGATGGGAACGTTCACCACTAGAATCGGTCAGTCGCGTACAGGCCGCAATGGCTTTCGGGGAATAGAAAGTTGAACAATCTCTTCAAGAATCTCGCGATCTGGATGGTGATCGGCGTCGTGCTGATGACCGTATTCAACCAGTTCAACGCGCGGCAGACACCAGCCAACACCATGGAGTACTCCCAGTTCCTGGAGGAGGCCAAGGCAGGCAAGATCACCCGCGCGACCATCGATGGGCGCGTGCTCAGGGCCACCACCCAGGAAGGGCGCTCAATCACCGTGTACACGCCCGGGGTTCAGGACATCTGGATGGTGTCCGACCTGATGCGCTACGGCGTGCAGATCAACGCGACAAAGCCCGAGGAGGAGCAGTCCTTCCTGGCCAGCGTGTTCGTATCCTGGTTCCCGATGTTGCTGCTTATCGGCGTGTGGATCTTCTTCATGCGTCAGATGCAGGGCGGCGGCAAGGGTGGGGCGTTCTCCTTCGGCAAGAGCAAGGCGCGCATGCTCGACGAGTCGGCGAATTCGATCACCTTCGCCGACGTTGCTGGTTGTGACGAGGCCAAGGAAGAGGTTTTCGAACTGGTCGAGTTCCTGCGCGATCCCTCCAAGTTCCAGAAGCTCGGCGGCCGCATCCCCAAGGGGGTGCTGATGGTGGGCTCGCCGGGTACGGGCAAGACCCTGCTCGCCAAGGCGATCGCCGGCGAGGCGAAGGTGCCCTTCTTCTCGATCTCCGGCTCTGACTTCGTTGAGATGTTCGTCGGGGTGGGCGCCGCGCGCGTGCGCGACATGTTCGAGCAGGCCAAGAAGCAAGCGCCTTGCATCATCTTCATCGACGAGATCGACGCGGTTGGCCGCCAGCGTGGTGCGGGCCTTGGCGGCGGCAATGACGAGCGTGAGCAGACCCTCAACCAGCTGCTGGTCGAGATGGATGGCTTCGAAGGCCAGACCGGTGTGATCGTGATCGCCGCGACGAACCGTCCAGATGTGCTCGATCCCGCGCTGTTGCGGCCCGGCCGCTTTGACCGTCAGGTCGTGGTGTCGCTTCCCGACATCCGCGGACGTGAGCAGATCCTCAAGGTTCACATGCGCAAGGTGCCGATCGCCCCTGATGTAGACCCGCAGGTGCTCGCGCGCGGCACACCTGGTTTTGCCGGTGCAGACCTCGCGAACCTGGTGAATGAGGCTGCACTGTTCGCGGCCCGCGCCAACAAGCGGCTGGTCGATATGGATGACTTCGAGCGCGCCAAGGACAAGATCATGATGGGGGCTGAGCGCCGCTCCGTGGTCATGCCCGAGGAAGAGCGCCGTAACACTGCCTACCACGAGTCGGGCCATGCCGTCGTAGCACGCCTGCTCGATAAGACTGATCCGGTTCACAAGGTCACCATCATCCCGCGCGGGCG
>DMCZ01000230.1:0-3327 GCA_003446655.1 Thauera sp.
GTGATCGGCAACGTCGCCTTCGACGCCAACGGCGACATCAAGGAAGGCGCGGTCACGATCTACAACTTCAAGGACGGCGCCTGGGTGCCGCTGTAAGCGCCTGAACCGCCGTCCGCGTCCCGCTCAAGGCGCGCGGGCGGCGCTTGCGATTTCTCCCTCCGCTTTGCCCACCCTGGCGAATCCGCACGCGCCCGTTCGTCGGCGCGTGGCGCACGACCCCGCAGATTTCAAGAAGGCAGCATGGAAACCCTGATCCAGCAATTCATCAACGGGCTGGTGATCGGCAGCGTCTACGCGCTGATCGCGCTCGGCTACACGATGGTGTACGGCATCCTCGGGCTGATCAATTTCGCCCATGGCGACGTGCTGATGGTGGGCGCGCTGGTTGCGCTGCAGACGATGCTGTTCCTGATGGGCATGGCGCCCGGCATGTCGCCGCTGGTGATGCTGGCGATCGCGCTCGCGGTGGCGATGGTGATCTGCATGCTGCTCGGCTTCACGATGGAGCGCCTGGCCTACCGGCGGCTGCGCAACGCGCCGCGGCTGGCGCCGCTAATCACCGCGATCGGCGTCTCCTTCCTGCTGCAGACGCTGGCGATGATCATCTGGGGCCGCAACTATCACACATTCCCGCAGTTGATCTCGACCACGCCGCTGCAGCCGATTCCGGGGGTGTTCGTGACCCCGGTGCAGATCACCATCGTGGTGGTGTCGGCGCTGCTGATGGTCGGCCTGCTGCTGCTCGTCAATCGCACCCGGATCGGGCGCGCGATGCGTGCCACCGCCGAGAACCACCGCGTCGCCAGCCTGATGGGCGTGGACACCAACGCGGTGATCGCGCTCACCTTCGTCATCGGTGCGGCGCTCGCCGCGGTGGCGGGCGTGATGTTCGCCAGCAACTACGGCATCGCCCACTACGGCATGGGCTTCATGCCGGGGCTCAAGGCCTTCACCGCCGCGGTGCTGGGCGGCATCGGCAACCTGGGCGGCGCCATGCTCGGCGGCGTCGTGCTCGGCCTGGTCGAATCCTTTGGCGCGGGCTACATCGAGCACTTCACCTTCGGCTTCCTCAACTCGTCCTACCAGGACATCTTCGCCTTCATCATCCTCGGCCTGGTGCTGATCTTCCGCCCCACCGGCCTGCTCGGCGAACGCGTGTCGGACCGGGCCTGAGCGAGCACGCACCATGAACGAACTCGTCGCCGCCGTGCCCTGGCTGGGCAAGCGCAACCCCACCGCCGCGCGCTGGCTGATCATCATCATCGCCATCGCCGCGCCCTTCATCGCGTGGCAGTTCGGGCGCAGCTGGGTGCGCATCCTCGACTTCGCGCTGCTGTACATGATGCTGGCGCTGGGGCTCAACCTCGTGGTCGGCTTCGCCGGCCTGCTCGACCTCGGCTACATCGCGTTCTACGCCGTAGGCGCCTACACTTTCGCCTTCCTCGCCTCGCCGCACTTCGACATCCATCTGCCGTTCTGGCTGATCCTGCCGCTCGGTGCCGCCTTCGCCGCGCTCGCTGGCATCATGCTCGGGTTTCCGGTGTTGCGATTACGCGGGGATTACCTCGCCATCGTCACCCTCGGCTTCGGCGAGATCGTGCGCATCTTCATGCTCAACCTGAACCACCCGGTGAACATCACCAACGGCCCGCAGGGCATCAACATGATCGACCCGATCAGCCTGTTCGGCTGGGACCTGTCGCGCAACATCCGCATCGGCGAGGACTTCACGATCAACTCGCTGTTCCTCTACTACTACTTCTTCCTCGCCGCGGTGGCCGCTTCGATCCTGTTCATCCAGCGCCTGCAGATCTCGCGCGTCGGCCGGGCGTGGGCGGCAATGCGCGACGACGAACTCGCCGCCAAGGCGATCGGTATCAACACCCGCAACATGAAACTGCTCGCCTTCGCGCTCGGCGCCACCTTCGGCGGCGTGGCGGGCGCCTTGTTCGGCGCCTTTCAGGGCTTTGTCAGCCCGGAAAGCTTCAGCCTGATGGAATCGATCGCGGTGCTCACCATGGTGGTGTTCGGTGGCATGGGCAACATCGCCGGCGCGGTGGTGGGCGCCTTCGTGCTCGCCCTGCTGCCCGAGATCCTGCGCGACGTCGCCGTGCCGCTGCAGCAGACGCTGTTCGGCCATGTGCTGCTCGACCCCGAGGTCCTGCGCATGCTGCTGCTGTCGCTGGCGATGATCCTGATGATGCTGCTGCGTCCGGCCGGCATGATCCCGGCGCGCGCACGCTACTGCCACGACAAGCACCTGAGCGCCACGCTGAAGCAGGAGGCCCTCAAGTGATCACCCTGCTCGACGCCCGCAACATCGGCAAGCGCTTCGGCGGCCTGCAGGCGCTGTCCGACGTGTCGCTGACCATCCGCAAGGGCGAGGTCTATGGCCTCATCGGCCCCAACGGCGCCGGCAAGACCACCTTCTTCAACGTGCTCACCGGCGCCTACACCCCCGACGGTGGCGAGTTCGTGTTCAACGGCAGCCTGCTGCCCACCGGCAAGCCGCACAAGGTCGTCGGCCGCGGCATCGCCCGCACCTTCCAGAACATCCGCCTGTTCCGCGACCTCACCGCGCTCGAGAACGTCATGGCCGGCCACCACATCCGCACCAAGGCCGGCGTGTGGGGCGTGCTGCTGCAAAGCCGCTTCACCCGTGAGGAGGAACGCCTGACCACCGAGCGCGCCTACGAGCTGCTGCGCTACGTCGGCATCGAGCGCTTCGCCGACGTGGTGTCGAAGAACCTGTCCTACGGCGACCAGCGCCGGCTCGAGATCGCGCGCGCGCTCGCCACCGAGCCGCAACTGCTGGCGCTCGACGAACCGGCCGCCGGCATGAACGCCACCGAGACCGGCCAGCTCAAGCAGCTCATCCAGCAGATCCGCAACGACGGCATCACCGTGATGCTGATCGAGCACGACGTGAAGCTGGTGATGGGCCTGTGCGACCGCGTCGCGGTGCTCGACTTCGGCAGGAAGATCGCCGAGGACGTGCCCGCCGTGGTGCAGAAGGACGACGCGGTCATCGCCGCCTACCTGGGCGGAGGCAAGCATGCAAAATGATTCCGGTGCAGCGCTGCTGCGCCTGCACGACCTCAAGATCGCCTACGGTGGCATCCAGGCGGTCAAGGGCATCGCGCTCGAACTCCACGCCGGCGAGACGGTGTGCCTGATCGGCGCCAACGGCGCCGGCAAGACCACCACCTTGAACGCCATCGCCGGTGTGCTGCCGATCGCCGGCGGCGACATTCACTACAAGGGCGCGCGCATCAACGCCCTGCCCGCCCACCGCCGTCTGCGTGCCGGCATCGCGCTGGTGCCCGA
>DMCZ01000230.1:3512-4153 GCA_003446655.1 Thauera sp.
ATGCTGCCGCGCGTCAAGGAGCGCCTGCCGCAGGTCGCCGGCACGCTGTCGGGCGGCGAGCAGCAGATGGTGGCGATCGGCCGCGCCCTGCTGTCGCGCCCACGCCTGCTGCTGCTCGATGAGCCGTCAATGGGCCTGGCGCCGCTGGTGGTGGAGAAGATCTTCGAGGTCGTGCAATCGGTCGCGCGCGAGGGCGTGACCATCCTGCTCGTCGAGCAGAACGCCAACCTGGCGCTCGAGTTCGCCCAGCGCGGCTACGTCATGGAGTCGGGACGGATCACGCTCACCGGCACCGGCAGTGAGCTGCTCGCAAACCCGAAGGTGCGTGCCGCGTACCTCGGCGAGGAAGCCTAGACCGCCCGAGCGCGAGCGGCCGGCCCACGAGCCGGCCGGCCGTCGCACTCCGCAGCGGAGAGGGAAAGCGCTAACATTGCGCACCTTTTTCGGGCCCTCCCCCATGCAGAACCTGAAGTATTTCACCTGGTCGATCGGCTTCACGGTGTTCGGCCTTGTCGGCGGCTACCTGGTCGGCGGCTGGTCGGCCGTCTTCATCGTCGCGGTGCTCGCCGTGCTGGAGACCTCGCTGTCCTTCGACCTGTCTCTTATACACATCTGACGCTGCCGACGCAAGGGGTAGGTGA
>DMCZ01000236.1 GCA_003446655.1 Thauera sp.
CGCCGCGGTGGCCGGCACCCGGCTGCCGCGCCACAGCGCGCTCGCCAGCAGGCCGGCGAGGATGATGCCGGTGAAGGGCAGATCGATGATGAAGGTGGTGCCCCAGCCGAAGCGCTGGTCCGAGAACGGCGCCAGGATCATGGTGCCGAACTGGGTGATGAGGTCGCCGAGGATGTGCACGAAGATCGCCGCGCACACCACCGGGTAGAAGCTGCGCCAGCCCGCCGCCACCCGCCCGCCGCGCTGCCAGAAGCGCGCCAGCAGCCAGGCGATCAGCAGGCCCCACAGCGGCAGCAGGATCAGCGAATGGGTGACGCCGCGGTGGCCGCGCAGGTAGGTGAGCTCGGAGATCCAGCCGAGCACGAAGTCTAGGTCGGGGAAGGTCGCGGCCACGGTGCCGGCGGCGACCATCTGCCACACGGGGACGACCGGGCGGGCGGCAGAGGCGGTGCCGGACGTAGCCGCGGTGGCGGTCGCGCCGCCCGCCGGGGCACGCCGCCGCGCGAGCACGCGGCCGACGAGGGCGCCCGAGAGCGCATGAGTCAAGGTGTCCATCGAATCCTGAAGTCTGGTGTTAATGCGGCACTCACTGAACCACGCCGCTGAATGCCGCAGGGCTCTGGCGCCGAGCAGGCGCCGACAGGCTCAGCCCGAACGGTCATTGCTTGCCGCGCTGATGAGTATCCGTTCACTCGCCCGCAACCGCCCCCGGCCACAGGCGCGCAAGCACCGGCAGCAGGCTGCGCCAGTCCGGCGCCGAGCTCGTATCGATCGGCACGACGCAGGCGAGTTCCTGCTCTTCGAACGGCTCGCGCGCGCGAAGTTGCGTTTCCAGCACCGCGACGTCGGCCTCGGAGGCGTCCGTGCCCGCCTCGGCACGCTGGCGCACACGGTCCCGCAGGGTCGCTTCCGGCGCATCGAAGGCGAGGATGGCGAAGGGCACACCGAGCGTCGCCGCCAGTTCGGCAAAGGCCGCGCGCTGGGCGCGCTTGACGAAGGTCGCATCGACCAGCACCGGGTAGCCGGCCTCGACCACCGCGCGCGCCAGCTCGGCCAGGCGCGCGTAGGTGCGCGCGCTGGCCCCCGCCGAATACAGGCCACCGCCGAGCGTCGAGCCGCTGCGCGCGTCGGCATCGAGACCGAACAGGCGCTTGCGCTCGACGTCGGCGCGCACGCGCACCACCCCGCAGCCCTCCACCAGCGGCTGCGACTGGCTGGTCTTGCCCGACCCCGACACCCCGCTGGCGATCAGCAGCGCCAGCACGGGCGGCCGCATCTGCGCCGCAGCCAGCGCGAGATAGCGCGCGCATTCGGCCAGCGCCTCGGCGCGCGCCGCGCCCTCCACCTGCCCGGCGCGAATCGCGGCGACCTTGGCGCGCACCATCGCGCGGTAGCTCACATACCACGGCAGCAGCTGCAGGCCGGCGTAGTCGCCGCTGCGCTCCAGCCAGGCGTTGAGGAAGCGGCTGGCCAGGTCCATGCGCCCGCGCGCCTGCAGGTCCATGACCAGGAAGGCGATGTCGGCGACGACATCCGTCCAGCGCAGCGCGGCGCTGAACTCGATCGCATCGAAGAGCCGTGGCTCGCCGTCGAGCACGATCAGGTTACCCAGGTGCAGGTCGCCGTGGCACTCGCGCACCCGCCCCGCTGCCAGGCGCGCGTCGAACACCAGCACCAGCGCGGCAAAGCGCGCCTCGGCCCAGGCCTCGATGCGCGCGAGTTCAGACAGCAGCGCGGGGTCGGACACCCGCTCGCGGATCTGCGCGAAGTTCTGCCGCACCGGCGCCATCACCGCTGCCGCGTCGCCAAAGCCCTCGCCCGGCTGCGCCACCGCCGCGCCCTCGTGGAGGGCGACGACGTGACGGGCGAGGCGGTCGAACAGGGCCGGCTCGAGCTGCCCGGTGGCGAGCCGCGTCTCGAACAGCGCGGACTGGTCGAAACGGCGCATGCGCACGAGGTAGTCGAGCGGGGTCGCGCCAGGGTCGGACGCATCGACGGGCCGGTCGCCAACGCACACCCCCTGCGCCGTCCGCCACACCGGCACCACCGCCTCGTACAGCTCCGGCGCCGTGCGCCGGTTCAGGCGCAGCTCGGCCTCGCAGGCCTCGCGACGGCGTTCCAGCGTGCTGAAATCAAGGAAGCCGAGGTCGAGCGGCTTCTTCAGCTTCCAGGCGTACTCACCCGCCAGCAGCACCCACGAGATGTGAGTCTCGATCAGGCTCACGCCGCCCGCCGATCCCGGCAGCACGCCCGACTGCATCAGCTCGCGCACCAGTCCGCCCTCGCCGCAGGTTTGCTCTTGCATTGCCCGATCCCTCCCCATCCCGATCCGTATGCCGGCAGAAACCGCGCCCGCGCGGCTTTGCCCTGCATCATGGACAGGGCTAGCGAAGCGGGCAATCATGCGCGCGATTCGATGACGATCAACGAGGAGGCTCGCATGAGCACCGGAAACCGCCTGACCGACACCCCGCCGCGCGTCGAGAACCTCGCGCAGATGCTGCAATTCCAGGACAAGGCCGTGGTCAGCCGCATGCTGGTGAAGAACGCCGGTGGCAGCGTCACGCTGTTCGCCTTCGACGCCGGCGAAGGGCTGAGCGAGCACACCGCGCCCTTCGATGCGCTGGTGATCGGCGTCGAGGGCCGCGCCGACATCGTGGTCGGCGGCGAGCATCACGCCCTGGCCGCCGGCGAGACCCTGCTGATGCCGGCCAACGTGCCGCACGCGATCAACCCGCTCGAACCCTTCAAGATGCTGCTGGTGATGCTGCGCAACCCTGCCGACGCACCGAAGTGAGCGTCCGCCCCTTGACCGCCCGCCCCTTCACCGCCCTCGCCTGCCCGCTCGACGGCGCGCCGCTGCAGCGCCAGGGCGGCAGCCTGCGCTGTGCGGACGGGCACTGCTTCGACCTCGCTGCGCAGGGCTACGTGAACCTGCTGCCGGTCCAGAACAAGCGCTCGCGCGATCCCGGCGATAGCAAGGAGATGGTCGCCGCGCGTCGGCGCTTCCTGGAAGCCGGGCACTACGCGCCGATCGCCGCCGCGGTGGCGCGCGCCGTGTTCGCGGACGCCGCCCCCGGCCAGGCACTCGCCTGTCTCGACGCCGGCTGCGGCGAGGGCTACTACCTGCGCCAGCTCGCTGCGGCCGCGGCGGTGGAGGCGCGCCCACTCACACTCGCCGGCCTCGACATCTCGAAGTGGGCGGTGCAGGCGGCGGCGAAACGCGATCTGCACGACGCCCGCAACGCGGCCGTGGCCGCGGCCAGCCCGAGCACCACCTGGATCGTCGGCAGCAACGCCGGCCTGCCGGTGCTGCCGGCCACGCTCGACCGCGTGCTGTGCATGTTCGGCTTTCCCGTCTATCCCGAATTCGCCCGCGTGCTGCGCCCCGGCGGCGAGTTGCTGCAGGTCGACGCCGGCCCCGACCACCTGCGCGAGCTGCGCGAAGTCATCTACCCCACGCTCAAACCCGAACGCCCCGCCAGCCACACGGCGCCACCGGGCTTCGCACACCTCGCCACCGACACCCTGCGCTTCCAGATCCACGTCGACGGTGCTGCACCTATTGCCGACCTGCTGGCCATGACGCCCCACCTCTACCGCGCCAGCGCCGAAGGCCGCGCCCGTGCGGCGGCGCTCACCGCGCTGACGATGACGGTGGACGTGCGCCTGGCGCGCTACCGCCGCCAGCCCGGCTGAAGCCACGCGGGACGCGAGACCCCGCCCGCAGACCGCCCTCGCCACATGAACGGAAGGTGAACAGCCCCTTCAGCATCGATTCAGCCAGCGGGGCGCACCATGGCATCACGGTCACAACAGGACCGCCCACCCAATCAAGGAGATGCCATCATGCGTGCCACCACTCTCATCGCCACCCTGGCCCTCACCGGCGGACTCATCGGCGCCGGCGCCACCGTCGCCCCCGCCTCCGCCCAGAGCCCAGCCCCGGCCGCCACCTCGGCCGCCCCCGCTGCCCAGTCGAACTGGATGAGCATCAAGGACCTGCTGAACAAGCTGGAAGCCGCCGGCTACCGCGACTTCCGTGAGGTCGAGCGCGACGACAACCGCTACGAGGTCAAGGCGGTCGATCCGCAAGGCCAGCGCGTCGAGCTCGATGTCGATCCGGTCACCGGCGACATCCTCAAGACCGAAGTCAAGCGCAGCAAGTAAGCAGCACCCGAGGGGGGCCGGCACGACCGCCGGCCCTTCGCCGCACCACCGCCGCCGGGAGCCCGCGCCATGATCCCCACGCTTTCAACCTTCCCCGCCCTCGCCGCCTTCGTCGCCCTGATCGCCGCGGCCTGGGGCCTCAACGTCGCCGCCCTCGACGGCGGCACCGCCTCCCTGCCCTGGCTGATCCGCGAGCAAGGGCTCTACATCAGCGGTCTGCTCGCCATCGGCCTGATGTCGCTGTCGATGGTGCTCGCCACCCGCCCCACCGTGCTCGAGCGCCCGCTCGGCGGCATGGACCGCATCTTCCGGCTGCACAAATGGGCCGGCATCCTCGCCGCGGTGTTCGCGGCGCTGCACTGGCTGATCGAGATGTCGGACGACGTCATCAAGTCGCTCTACGGCAAGGCCGGGAAGCCCACGCATGACGAATTCGGCGGCCTCTACGAAACCCTGCGCGACGCCGGCGAGGAGCTCGGCGAATTCGCCATCTACCTGGTGCTGGCGATGGTCGTGCTCAGCCTGTGGAAGCGCTTCCCCTACAAGTTCTGGCGCCACCTGCACCGCGCGATGCCGGTGTTCTACCTGCTGCTCGCCTTCCACGCCGCCGTGCTGGCCCCGCCCGACTACTGGACGCAGCCGATCGGCATGCTGCTGGCGCTGCTGCTGGCTGGCGGCACGGTGGCCTCGCTGATCGCGCTGACCGGCCGCATCGGCCATGACCGCACGGTGCAGGGCGTGGTCACCGCGGTGTCCTCGCCCAGCCCCGACGTCACCGAGATCGTCTGCCGGCTCGACGGCGCCTGGCGCGGCCACCAGGCCGGGCAGTTCGCCTTCGTCGGCTTCGAGCGCTTCGAGGGCTCGCACCCCTTCACCATCGCCAGCGCCGACCACGGCGACCGCAGCCTCACCTTCCAGATCAAGGCCCTGGGCGACTACACCCGCCAGCTCGCCAGCCGCGTCGCGGTCGGCCAGGCGGTCACCGTCGAAGGCCCCTACGGCCGCTTCGTGCTCGGCCGCCAGGATCGCAAGGCGCGCCAGATCTGGGTCGCCGGCGGCATCGGCGTCACCCCCTTCCTGGCCTGGCTCGACGCCCTGCGCACCGACCCCGCCGCGGCCCCGGCGGTGGCGCTGCACTACAGCACCCGCGACGCAGCGCACGACCCCTTCGTCGAACGCCTGCGCAACCTGTGTGCAGAACTGCCGAGCGTGAGCCTGCACATCCACGACCGCGCGGCCGGCGACGACCTGACCCCCGAGCGCCTCGCCGCCACGGCCACCGACGGCCAGCGCGCGGAAGTCTGGTTCTGCGGCCCGCGCGGCTTCGGCGACCAGCTCAAGGCCGGGCTGGCAAGGCTGTGGGGACGGCGGCTGAGCTTCCGGCGCGAGGCGTTCGAGATGCGGTGACGGGACGAGGGGCGCGGCGGCTGCGGTCGTCACGCCTCGCACGGCAACCGCCAAATCGACCCAGATCCAAGAAGCAGTTCGCGGGGGTCTCGGTCGATCATCTTTGTGTCGTCGCAGTAGGAGGCACCGATCGTGGCGTGACGGGCGGCAGGGCCCGGTAGTCCAGCGCTTCGCGATGCACCAGCATTTTCGCGCCCCGTTCGAGACGTAGTTCGCAAACGTCATTGCTTCAGGCATGCCGCCCGGATTCACGGCAAGCATAATCGGGGCATGTCTCGCCGTTACCGCAAGTCCCGCCGCGATCCGGGCCTGATCGAGATCGCCACCACGTCCGACTGGAAGGTTTCTGCCGCCATGGCGGCAGTTTGCGTCCTCGCTGCCACCGTGATCATCCCTGCCCTGTTCGGCAGCAGCCGCGTGCTCGGCGGTCTGGTGCTGGTATTCGCACCGCTGGCTTGGCTGATGGCCGTGATCTTCGGCGGCATATCGCTGATCCGCTTCCTGCGGCAGCGCCCGCAAGACTCGCCCGCTCCGCCGCGCTCGCCTACAAACCGCCCAGCACAAGCGGCGACTCGCGCAACCGAAGCTTCGTTGTCGGAAGTCGACAAGGCGCTGGTCGCGAAATCATTCGCAACCCCGACCAGCGCCGCAGCGCCCGCGGCCCGCCCGACCGCGTGGTCGCGAGAGCTCATCGACCGCATCGAGTGGAAGCGCTTCGAGGATCTTTGCTGCGAGTTCTATCGCGTAAAAGGCATCCGCGCCGAAACCACCCGGCTCGGCGCGGACGGCGGCGTAGACATCCGCCTGTTCCAGGACGACGCCGACCCCCAGCGCTGCACGGCCGTGGTCCAGTGCAAGGCCTGGAACCAGGCCGTCGGCGTCAAGCCGGTGCGAGAACTGCGGGGCGTGATGGCCCACGAGCGCGTCGAAAAGGCCTTCTTCATGGCGCCGTACGGCTTCACCGACGAGGCCCGCAGCTTCGCCACCGAGAACCGGATCACCCTGCTCGACGGCAAACTGTTCCTCGCCATGCTCGAGCGCCTGCCCGAGGCCCTGCGTCAGCAACTGCTCGACTTCGCAACGGAAGGCGACTGGACGACGCCCACCTGCCCGTCGTGCGGGGTGAAGATGGCGGCGCGTGACAGCAAGCGTGGGCGGTTCTGGGGCTGTGTAACGTTTCCGAGATGCCGGGCGACGCTGCAGATGCGCGCCACCACTCCATGATCGATCAGGGGAACGTGCAGTCGCTCGTCGAGCCTAGCGACACCTCGCTGCAACTCGGCTTGATCGGCCGACCAGCTTGCACCGGTTGATGGGCGGCGGTGCGATGGCAACGTGTACTCAAGCACTCAGGTCTTGCCCCTAGCCACGAGTGGCGAGGCTGCACTTGGCTAATCGTATCAATATTGGTACATTCCGATGACCATGAAGAGTCCTATCCTGGACGTTCGTTTTTTCGCTACCGACGGCGGTAACGAGCCTGTTCGCGAGTGGCTGAAAGCACTACCCGCCACAGAGCGCCGCACGATTGGCGAAGACATCAAGACCGTGCAGTTCGGTTGGCCGCTGGGAATGCCCTTGGTGCGGAAGCTGGCAAAGGACCTGTGGGAGATCCGCATTCACCTCGCAGACAGAATTGCACGGGTGCTATTCACCTTGATCGGCCATACGATGATCTTGCTGCATGCCTTCATCAAGAAGTCGCAGGCCACACCAGCCGAAGATATGGATGTGGCCAAGCGTCGTTTGCAACAACTGAGGAGTGGCGCATGAACACCCACATTGGTAGCCGTTTTGATGACTTCCTGGCTGAAGAGGCCATGCTCGAGGAAACCACCGCTGTGGCCATCAAGCGTGTCGTGGCCTGGCAGATCGCGCAGGAAATGAAGGCGCAGCACCTGACCAAGACCGCCCTCGCCGCAAAGATGCATACCAGCCGGGCGGCGCTCAATCGGTTGCTGGATGAGACCGACACCAGCCTCACGCTGACGACGCTTACCAGTGCAGCGAAGGCGCTCGGCAAGAATCTCCGCATCGAACTGGCCTGAACCAAGATTCCTTGAACGGCATCGTCTGTCCGACCGCTACACGTGCGACGGGCGCATGATGCAGGGACATACGGCGAGAAAAGTGAGGAGCAAGCGCATCAGGATCCATGCTTGACGGCGCGCTGACCCTTCAGGCTGTCCGGGCTGACGTTGTGATTGGCGGTTTCGATGGCGAAATTCTGCGCCGCAATAAGCTAGCCGGCCAACGGACGGAGCACGATCATGCCGAACCGGCTCTTCATCGCATGTCCTTGTCGGCGCTTGCTACCAGAGAGGCGGCCGCAGGCCTCACACCCTGCGTGGACAAGCCCGGATCACAATTCTTGTCGGTACGAACGACGGAGGCAGGAGTGATGAGGTCGGTGGTCGTTGAATGTGCTGATGGCGTCGGCCATCTCCAGCTCAATCGCGCGGATGCGCTGAATGCGCTGGACGTGCAGTTCTGCAAAGAGATAGACGCGTCACTGCTCGCCCTGGACGCACGCGACGACGTGCGCTCGATTCTCATCTCCTCGTCATTGAGGCACTTCTCTGCCGGAGCCGATATCCGGGAGATGCTGGGCATGAGCGCTGAACAGGCGGAGGCGACGGGATTCACAGGATGCGTTTCGGCGCCACGCCAGGTGCGGAAGCCCTTGATCGTCGCCGTGAGAGGGCTGGCGGCGGGGGGCGGCTGTGAGCTGGTGGAGATGTGCGACATCGTTGTCGCTGCAGCTTCCGCTCGATTCAGTCATCCCGAGATCACGCTCGCGGCCATGCCGGGTGCTGGCGGAACGCAGAGACTGGCGCGTGTCGTCGGCAAGCACCTCGCGATGGACCTCCTGCTCACCGGGCGCGCCTTGAGCGCAGATGAAGCGCTTGCCGCCGGCCTGGTGTCGCGCGTGGTTGCCGACGAAGCGCTTGAAACGACTGCGATGTCGATCGCCCGGCAGGTGGCGTCGTACTCGAACCCCGTTGCCTGCAGGATCAAGGCCGCGGTCAATGAGGCGCAGGTCCAGCTCGAAGCGGGGCTTGCACTCGAACGCAGCCTGTTCCACGCGTGCTTCTCCGAACAGGATTTTCGCGAAGCCCTTCGCGCTTTCATTGAAAAACGAGCGCCGCGATTCGGACATCGCTAGCAATCGAGAAACGTTGGTTCTTTTACGCTGGCTGCAGCACCTGCCGGGCTGACGACAGTCAGTCTGAATCCTGAGTGGCCGGAGATCGCGGTCAGCCCA
>DMCZ01000108.1:0-1676 GCA_003446655.1 Thauera sp.
AGATGTGTATAAGAGACAGGTGCGGCTTCATGCGGGTGCCGTTGATGGCGACGAGGTCGCCCTTCTCGAACTCGAGGTCGACGTATTCGGCGGCGTCGGGCGCGGCTTCCGGCGACACGGTCCAGCGCCACATCGACTCTTCCGCCTCGGCGGCCGGGTTCTCGAGGTGGCGGCCCTCGAAGGAGATGTGCAGCAGGTTGGCGTCCATCGAGTAGGGCGAGCCGCCCTGCTTGTGCTTCATCTCGATGGGGATACCGTGCTTTTCGGCGTAGGCGAGCAGCTTTTCGCGCGACAGCAGGTCCCACTCGCGCCACGGGGCGATGACCTTCACGCCCGGCATCAGCGCGTAGTAGCCGAGCTCGAAGCGGACCTGGTCGTTGCCCTTGCCGGTGGCGCCGTGCGAAACGGCGTCGGCGCCGGTGGCGCGCGCGATCTCGATCTGGCGCTTGGCGATCAGCGGACGGGCGATCGAGGTGCCGAGCAGGTACTCGCCCTCGTAGATGGTGTTGGCGCGGAACATCGGGAAGACGAAGTCGCGCACGAACTCCTCGCGCAGGTCGTCGATGAAGATGTTCTCCGGCTTGATGCCGAACTTGAGCGCCTTGGTGCGCGCAGGCTCGAGCTCTTCGCCCTGGCCGAGGTCGGCGGTGAAGGTGACCACTTCGCACTGGTAGGTGTCCTGCAGCCACTTCAGGATGACCGAAGTATCCAGCCCGCCGGAGTAGGCGAGCACTACTTTCTTGACGTCGCTCATGCTGTTTTCCTGTTTCCTGCTGTGTTGCCGGCGCGCACGCCCGTGCGTGCCGTGATTGTTCTGCGAATCAGTCCTGGATGCGGCCAAGCATCAGGTATTCCATCAGCGCCTTCTGCGCGTGCAGGCGGTTCTCGGCTTCGTCCCACACTACCGACTGCGGGCCGTCGATGACCTCGGCGGTGACTTCCTCACCACGGTGCGCGGGCAGGCAGTGCATGAAGACGGCGTCCTTGTGCGCGACCGACATCATGTCGGCATCCACGCACCAGTCGGCGAAGGCCTTCATGCGCGCCTCGTTCTCAGCCTCGAAGCCCATCGAGGTCCACACGTCGGTGGTGACCAGGTCGGCGCCGCGGCAGGCATCCATCGGGTCGGCAAACTGCTCGAAGTTGGCGGTGCCATACAGGCCGGCGCGCTCGGGCTCGACTTCGTAGCCCGGCGGGGTCGACACATGGACGTTGAAGTCCAGCACCTCGGCCGCCTGCAGCCAGGTGTTGCACATGTTGTTGCTGTCGCCGATCCAGGCCACCGTCTTGCCCTGGATCGAGCCGCGATGCTCGATGAAGGTGAAGATGTCGGCGAGGATCTGGCAGGGGTGGTATTCATTGGTGAGGCCGTTGATGACCGGCACGCGCGAGTTCGCAGCGAAGCGCTCGACGATCTCCTGCTCGAAGGTGCGGATCATCACGATGTCGCTCATGCGCGAGATGACCTGGCCGGCGTCCTCCACCGGCTCGCCGCGGCCGAGCTGCGAGTCGCGGGTGTTGAGGTAGATCGCCGAGCCGCCGAGCTGGTGCATGCCGGCCTCGAAGGACAGCCGCGTGCGCGTGCTGGCCTTCTCGAAGATCATCACCAGCGTGCGGTCGAACAGCGGGTGGTAAGGCTCGTAGCGCTTGAACTTGTCCTTGATCCACTTGGCGCG
>DMCZ01000108.1:1950-2438 GCA_003446655.1 Thauera sp.
ATCATCGGCGCGAGCATGCCGACGAGGGTCTGCGCGTCGGCGGTGGTGAAGGTCAGCGCCGGCAGCAGGCGAACGACACGCTCAGAGGTGACGGAGATCAGCAGGCCCTGCTCGGCCGCCCGCCCCATCAGCACGCCGCAGGGGCGATCGAGCTCGATGCCGATCATCAGCCCGCGGCCACGGATGTCGACCACGCCGGCCACGCCCTCGAGCGCCTCGGCCATGCCCTTGCGGATCGCTGCACCCACCGTGACGGCGTTATCCATGAGGCTGTCGTCGACGATGGTGTCGAAGGTGGCGAGCGCCGCCGCGCACGCCAGCGGGTTGCCGCCGAAGGTGGAGCCGTGGTTGCCCGGCCCGAACAGCCCCTTGGCCAGGCCGCTGGTCACGCAGGCGCCGATCGGCACGCCCGAAGCCAGGCCCTTGGCGAGCGTCATCACGTCGGGCCTGGTGCCGGCGTGCTGCCAGCCGAACCACTTGCCGGTGCG
>DMCZ01000108.1:2683-3026 GCA_003446655.1 Thauera sp.
TCGCGCTGGAAGGCCTCGTCGGCGACGTTGACGCCGCCCTCGCCCTGGATCATCTCGAGCATCACGGCGACCACGGTGTGGTTATGCTCGCCGACCTTGCGGATGGCGTCGATGTCCTTGTACGGCACGCGGATGAAGCCCTGCACCAGCGGCTCGAAGCCGGCCTGCGCCTTGCGGTTGCCGGTCGCCGACAGCGTCGCCAGGGTGCGGCCGTGGAAGGCGCTCTCCATGACGATGATGTGCGGCACGTCGACGCCCTTGTTGTGGCCGTACATTCGGGCGAGCTTGATCGCCGCCTCGTTGGCCTCGCAGCCGGAATTGCAGAAGAAGACCTCATCCATAC
>DMCZ01000108.1:3249-5284 GCA_003446655.1 Thauera sp.
CGCGGATGGTTGTGACCGAGGGTGCTGACGGCGATGCCGGAGAGGGCATCGAGATAACGCTTGCCAGTCTCGTCGTACAACCACACACCCTCGCCGTGCGTGAAAGCCACAGGCAGCCGGGCGTAGGTGTTCATGACATGGGACATGGGAAACCTCGAACTGAACGAAGCCAGGAAACGCGCACGGCGGCAGGTGCCGCCGTGCAGGAAAGACGCTGAATGTTAAGCCAAAACCCGCCAGCCTGTACATAAGCGGCCGCCGCGGCCATCGTCCTGCGCGGTCCGTCCGCGGGCGTCTGCGTGCGGTTTTCTGCTAGAATCCGGCGCGTTTTGATTCCGGCAGACAAGAACCGGAACAACGACATCCCCGAAGCCGCCAAGGCATCACACATGAATCAGAAGATTGAAAACTTCATCATTGTCGGGGTCACGAGGGAGGGGAAGAAATTCCGTCCGAGCGACTGGGCTGACCGCCTGTGCGGCGTGATGTCCGCCTTCGGGGCCGACCACCGCATGACGTACTCGCCCTACGTGCGCCCGGGGTGCACGCTCAAGGGCGACAAGACCGTGCTGGTCGATGCCCGCCTCTACGACGTCGAACCGCTGGCTTACAAGTTCATGGTGAACTTCGCCAACGACAACGACCTGCAGATCGAGTGGATGGGCAACACGCCGCTATAACACCCGACGCACAGCCTCCTGCAGGCTGCCACGGCGTCGTTCGACGCAGCCCATGCGCTCAGAATGGGAGCGAAGCCGCTCAAGCCCTGACCGGAAGCAGCTAACAAAAAAGCGACCCGCGGGTCGCTTTCTTTCATTCGGCGCCGAGGCGCCGGCATCGCGGAGCAAGAATCAGGCAGCCATGCCCTTGACGGCGGCCGACAGGCGGCTCTTGTGACGAGCGGCCTTGTTCTTGTGAATGATGTTCTTGTCGGCGATGCTGTCGATGGTGCTCATCGAGGTGCGAAAGACCGACTGAGCCGCCGCCTTGTCGCCACCCACGATGGCCTTGCGCACGGCCTTGATCGCGGTACGCAGGCGGGAACGAAGGCTGGCGTTGTGGGCGCGGGCCTTGGTCGCCTGACGGGCGCGCTTGCGAGCTTGTGCCGAGTTGGCCATATGTTTGAATTCCGTATTGGTGGTTCTAGAAAGTCCGCGATTATATTTGCCGGCCACGCCCTATGCAAGATGTGCCGCGCAAATATTTCCGCCTCAGCGGCATCGCCCGCCCGGCTCCGCCGGCAAACGCTGCTGACACCACCGGCGATCGCGGCTTACCGGCCCGCACCGGGCCCGCTATGATGCGCGCTTTCCGACGAACGCCCATCCGCCCAAGCGCCCACCTACCGCATGAACCTCCTGCGCGCCCTCGCCACCGTCAGCGGCATGACGCTGCTGTCACGCATCCTCGGCTTCGTGCGCGATTTCGTGATCGCGCGCGCCTTCGGTGCCGGCATGGCGACCGACGCCTTCTTCGTCGCCTTCCGCCTGCCCAACCTGCTGCGGCGCATGTTCGCCGAGGGCGCCTTCTCGCAGGCCTTCGTGCCCATCCTCGCCGAGTACAAGAACCGCCAGGGCGAGGAGGCCACGCACACGCTGGTCAATCGCGTGGCGACCCTGCTCGGGCTGGTGGTGGCGGTGGTGGCAGCGCTGGGTGCGCTGGCGGCGCCGCTGATCATCTATGTATCGGCGCCCGGCTTTTCGGGCGACCCGGGCAAGTTCGAGCTCACCGTCGAGCTCACCCGCATCACCTTCCCCTACATCTTCTTCATGTCGCTGGTGGCGCTGGCGGGCGGCGTGCTCAACACCTGGAGCCGGTTCGCGATTCCGGCCTTCACACCGGTGCTGCTCAACCTCGCCTTCATCGGCATGGCGCTGTTCGCGGTGCCGTATTTCGACCCGCCGGTGCTGGCGCTGGCGTGGGCGGTGTTCCTCGGCGGCGCGCTGCAGCTGGCCTTGCAGGTCCGGCCGCTGTGGAAGCTCGGCCTGCTGCCGCGCTTCGGCCTCAACCTGTCCGACCCGGGCGTGCGCCGCGG
>DMCZ01000028.1 GCA_003446655.1 Thauera sp.
ATGTGCGAGAAGCTGTGCGGGAAGCGGTGCCAGGCGGGCGGGATCATCACCGCGACTTCGCGGCGCACCTCGTCGAGCAGGGCCATCACGCGCTCGATGGGCACCGGGCCGGCGGAGGCGTCGACCTCGCCGTGCAGGCGCAGGTCGAACATCGAGAACTCGAGCTGGCGCACGGTCTGCATGCCGCTCTGGAAGTTCTTGGCGGCGATCATCTTGTCGTAGAGCGCGCGCGGCAGCGGCTCGCCGGTGTCGGCATGCGCGGTCATGCCCTGCAGCACGTCCCATTCCCAGCAGAAGTTCTCCATGAACTGGCTGGGCAGCTCGACGGCGTCCCATTCCACGCCGTGGATGCCGGACACCGCGAGCTCGTCCACCTGGGTGAGCAGGTGGTGCAGGCCGTGGCCGCACTCGTGGAACAGCGTCAGCACGTCGTCGTGGGTGAAGGTGGCGGGCCGCTTTTTCGTACCCTCACCGACCGGGCCGGGGAAGTTGCACACCAGGTAGGCGACCGGCGTGTCGCTGCCCCAGGTGTTGCGGTGGCGGCTGCGCGCCGAGTCCATCCACGCGCCGCCACGCTTGGTGCTGCGCGCGTGCAGGTCGAGGTAGAAGTGGCCGACGAGTTCCGGTCCGTTCGCTCCCTCCTTCTCGATGCGGAAGAAGCGCACGTCCGGGTCCCACTTCGGCGCCTCGTCGGGAAGGATGTCGACGCGGTACAGCGCGCGGATCACGCCGAACAGACCGTCGAGCACCTTGGGCTCGGGGAAGTACTGCTTCACCTCCTGGTCGGAGTAGGCGTAGCGCGCCTGGCGGAGCTTCTCGGAGGCATATGCGACGTCCCAGGGTTCGAGGGTGTCGAGGCCGAGCTCGGCCTTGGCGAAGGCCTTGAGCTCTTCGAGGTCCTTCTCGGCGAAGGGCTTGGCCTTGGCCGTGAGGTCGTGCAGGAAGCCGAGCACCTGCTCCGGCGTGTCGGCCATCTTGGGCACCAGCGACACCTCGGCGAAGTTCCGGTAGCCGAGCATGCGCGCTTCCTCGTCGCGCAGCGCCAGGATGCGGCCGATGAGTGGGCCGTTGTCCAGTTCCAGGTTGCCGAGCTCGGAGGCGCGGGTGGCGTAGGCGCGGTACATGCGCGCGCGCAGATCGCCGTCGTCGGCGTATTGCAGCACCGGCAGGTAGGACGGCATCTGCAGCGTGAACTTCCAGCCGTCCTTGCCTTCCGCCTCGGCGGCGGCGCGGGCGGCCTCGCGCGCATCCTCGGGGATGCCGGCAAGGCCCGCCTCGTTCGTGACCCATTCGGCATGAGCGTTGGTCGCGTCGAGCAGGTTCTCGGAGAACTTGGCGGCGAGCTGGGATTGCTCTTCCTGGATTTCCTGGAAGCGCGGCTTCTGCTCGTCGGGCAGTTCGGCACCGGACAGGCGGAAGTCGCGCAGCCCGTGCTCGAGGATGCGCTGGCGCACCGGCGACAGGGTGGCGAACTCGGGGCTGTCGTGCAGCGCCTTGTACTTCTGGAACAGCGCCAGGTTCTGCCCGACCTCGGCGTAGAAGCGGGAGATCTCGGGCAGCATGGCGTTGTAGGCCTCGCGCCACTCGGGCACGTCGAACACGCTGTGCAGGTGGCCGACGACGCCCCAGGCGCGGCCGAGGCGCTCGCCGGCCTCGTCCATCGGGCTGACGAAGCCGTCCCAGGTCGGCGTGGCGGGGTCGGCGGTGAGGCGCTCGATCAGCGCCCGGTTCTCGTCGATCAGGCCGCGGATCGCGGGTTCGACGTGTTCCGGCTTGATGTCCTCAAAACGCGGCATGCCCGTGAAGTCGAGCAGGGGGTTGGTGTTGGAAGGGGAGTCGGGGGTGGGCGTGCTCGGCTGCATCTTCTACCTTGTCTGTTCGTTCCGGCGTGGCCGGTCAAGGCGGCTATTCTGCCGCAAAAAAGACGGCGGGCGCCGCGCACGACGCCCGCCGCCGGAGCTGCGTGGATTCAGTGGACCAGATCGCGATACGCATGCCAGCTGGCGTGACCCACCAGCGGCAGCAGGATCACCATGCCGATCATCATGCTCGCGAAGCCGATACCGATGAGGGCAACGATCACCACGGCCCACAGCATCATGGTGTCGAAGTTGGTCTGGACGGCGCGCAGGCTGGTCATTGCCGCGGTGACGGTGTCGGTTTCGCGATCCATCACCATCGGGATGGCGATCGCCGAAAGAGAGAAGACGACGAGCGCCAGCACGCCACCGACGATGACGTAGGCCGCCAGGAAGTACAGGTTCGTGCCCGAACTCAGGAGCCCGCTGACGAAGTTGGTCACGTCGCTGACCTCGCCCCGGTAAAAGAGCGCGAACATGATCGCCGAAATGCGCTCCCAGGCAATGAGCGCAATGGCGAGGAAGGCGCCGAACATGGCCAGACCGTCAGCCTTTGCGGCGAGTCCACGCAGCGACCCTGAGAACGAGGTCTTGTGGCCCTTCTCGTGCCGCCGCGAAATCTCGTAGAGGCCCGCCGCGGTGATCGGTCCGATCAGCAGGAACCCGGAAATGGCTGCCATGAACAGGTAGGGTTTGTCCGCCGCATAGGACAGGATCGCGTAACCGACTGCAGCCAGGATCAGGCCGTAGGAGAGGCTCGCGCCCAGGTTCTCGCGCATGTCGTCCCAGCCCATGCGCAGCCACTGCATCGGACGGTCGGTGCCGATCGAGCGGATGTGGGGAAGCTTGAAATGCTGGTCCAGTGAGTCGTAGGGCTTGTCCATGTTGTTCTCCACATCTGCGTTGTTCTGGGGGCGTCGCAACCCGGCTGGACGTGCTTGCCGGGCGTGAATGTCCATGCAGGCGCTGGGTCTTCGTGTTTTTAGAATAGGACACGTACGAAGAGTTCGCGAATAAGAGCTGTTCCAGGTCCAGATAGGCTGATGCTATGCAACATGGGGTGTTCGACTGACCGCGGAGTGCGCAGGTGGGGGCTGAGACCGCGGGAGGCCGGGGTGGCAAGGCAAAAAAAGGGCGCCCCCCGGCACCCCTGTCTGGCGCTCGCGCGCTCGAGGTCTGTGCGGCTCAGGCCAGCTTCTGGCCGGTCAGGCGTTCGTAGGCCTCGCGGTACTTGCCCGCGGTGTGCTCGATCACGTCGGCAGGCAGCTTGGGGCCGGGCGCGGTCTTGTTCCAGTCCAGCGTTTCCAGGTAGTCACGCACGTACTGCTTGTCGAAGGACGGCGGGCTGATGCCCTCGCGGTAGCTGTCGGCCGGCCAGAAGCGCGAGGAGTCGGGGGTCAGCGCCTCGTCGATCAGGTGCAGCGTGCCGGCGGCGTCGATGCCGAACTCGAACTTGGTGTCGGCGATGATGATGCCGCGGCTGGCCGCGTAGTCGGCCGCCTCGGAATACAGCGCGATCGCCGCCTTGCGCGCTTCCTCGGCCAGCTGCGCGCCGGTCTTGCCAGTGCCGGCCAGCGCGTCCTTCATCAGCGCCTCGCAGCGTGCCTGCGCCTGCTCGAAGGAGATGTTCTCGTCGTGCTCGCCCATGTCGGCCTTGGACGACGGCGTGAAGATCGGCGCTGGCAGCTTGGCCGCCTGCTGCAGGCCGTCTGGCAGCGCGATGCCGCAGACCGCGCCGGTGGCCTGGTAGTCCTTCCAGCCCGAGCCGATCACGTAGCCGCGCACCACCGCCTCGATCGGCAGCGGCTTCAGGCGCTTCACCACCAGCGCGCGGCCGCGCACCTGCTCACGCTCGTCGGCGGCGACCACGGTCTCGGGGTCGATGCCGGTGAGCTGGTTCGGCAGGATGTGGGCGAGCTTGTCGAACCAGAAGTTCGCCAGCGCCACCAGCACGCGGCCCTTGTCGGGAATCGGGTCGGGCAGGACCACGTCGAAGGCCGACAGGCGATCGCTGGTCACGATCAGCAGCTTCTCGTCGTCGACGGCATAGATGTCACGCACCTTGCCGCGGCCGAGCAGCGGCAGGCTCTTGATGGAAGTTTCAAAAAGGGGCGTCGCGACGGCTGTCTCTTATACACATCTCCGAGCCCACCAGCCCCTACT
>DMCZ01000021.1:0-409 GCA_003446655.1 Thauera sp.
GCGAGTCGGGCATGAAGTGGAAGGAGGATTTCTTCGTCGGGTACTCGCCCGAGCGCATCAACCCGGGCGACAAGGAACGCACGGTCACCAAGATCCTCAAGGTGGTCTCCGGCGACACGCCCGCGACCCTGGCCAAGGTTCAGGAGATCTACGGCTCGGTCATCACCGCCGGCGTGTATCCGGCGAGCTCGATCAAGGTCGCCGAAGCCGCGAAGGTCATCGAGAACACCCAGCGCGACCTCAACATCGCCCTGATGAACGAGCTTGCGGTGATCTTCCACAAGATCGGCATCGACACCCTGGAGGTGCTCAAGGCCGCAGGCACCAAGTGGAATTTCCTTCCCTTCCGTCCGGGCCTGGTCGGCGGCCACTGTATCGGCGTTGATCCGTATTACCTCACCCACAAGGC
>DMCZ01000021.1:680-937 GCA_003446655.1 Thauera sp.
GCAGCAGGCTCCAGCATCAAGGGTGCCAGCGTCATCGTGCTCGGGCTCACCTTCAAGGAGAATTGTCCCGATCTGCGCAACAGCAAGGTCATCGATGTGATCCATGAGCTGCAGAGCTACGGCTGCAAGGTGCATGTGCACGATCCTGTGGCGGCGTCGGCTGAAGCCGAACATGAGTACGGTGTGCAGCTCGAATCCTGGGACCAGCTGCCGGTGGCCGACGCGATCGTCGCTGCGGTTGCGCACAGCGAATACCT
>DMCZ01000021.1:1238-2131 GCA_003446655.1 Thauera sp.
TGTCTGGCGGCCCGCGGCCCGTCCTTGATCGCGTATCGAGTCCGGCGAGCCGTGGGGTTGTCGGCCGTACTCGTGTGCGCGGCGCCGGCGCTGGCTGCGGATGAGAGCCTGGTTGCGCAGGCCTTCGCAGAGCACGCGAGCTATCTGGCGCGTGAGGCCCTCAGCTATGAGCATGGCGAAGGCGTGCCCCGTGACCAGGCCTACGCTGCGCGCCTGTATTGCGAGTCTGCGCGGCTGGGGGATGCAGAAGGGATGTATGCGCTCGGCTGGATGTACGCCAATGGGCGTGGCGTGGAGCGTAATGATGTTTACGCGGCCAGTTTCTTTGCGATGGCGGCGAAGAAGGGCAACGAGCACGCGGCTCGCATGCAGCGTTACACCGGGGAGTCCACCGGTGTGCTGCCCGACTGCATGCGGACACCGTCGACGCTTGTCGTTGAGCGCTGGCCGATCGATGCGCTGGTTGCCCGCCTGCCGGTGGCGCGCCAGCAGGTGGCACGCCTGCTCACGGACCTGGCGCCAAAGTACGGTATCCAGCCCCAGTTTGCGCTCGCGATCGGGTTGACCGAGTCCGCGCTTAACCCGCAGGCCGTCTCACCCAAGAACGCCATGGGCGTCATGCAGCTCATTCCCGAAACCGCCGAGCGCTTCAACGTCGGCAACATTTACGACCCCGAGCAGAACATCCGCGGCGGCCTGGCCTACCTGCGCTGGCTGCTTGCTTATTTCGAGGGTGACATCGCGCTCGCCGCCGCCGGCTACAACGCCGGCGAAGGCGCAGTGGATCGCCACCGCGGCGTGCCGCCCTACCGCGAGACCCAGGCTTACGTCGAGCGCATCCTGCGCCATGTCGGCCAGGCGCGTCATCCTTACGACAGCAGCGTGGTGGCGCC
>DMCZ01000021.1:2404-8107 GCA_003446655.1 Thauera sp.
GCGCGCGGCCCGGGCGGTCCGCGCTTCGGCGCCGTCTGCTGATGGGAGTGCTTGTCTCACCCTTGCTGGGTTTGGGCTGGTCGTCAGCCAGGGCTGACCTCGTGGCCACGGTGCCGCGGGTCAAGCCTTCGGTCGTGGCTGTGGGCACTTACCAGCGCACCCGCAGTCCGGCCTTCCAGTTCCGCGGTACGGGGTTCGTCGTCGGTAACGGACTGCACGTCGCGACCAATGCGCATGTACTTCCCGAGCGCCTCGACTCCGACAACATGGAGGCCTTGGTTGTCGTGTTGCCGGGCGACGGCGAGACCGGGACGGTAAGGCCTGCGCGGGCCGTGGCCAGCGAACGCAGCCGGGACCTGGCCGTGCTGCGGCTTGAGGGAGGTCCGCCGCTCCCGGCGCTGCGCCTGGGGTCCGGCGCGCGCGTCCTCGAGGGGCAGGAGATCGCCTTTACCGGTTTTCCGATTGGCAACGTGCTGGGCATGACCCCGGTCACCCACCGCGGCATCGTGTCCGCGATCACCCCGATCGGCATCCCGCAGGCCAACGCGCGCAACCTTAATCCCGCACTGATCCGCCGTCTCGCCAATGACGTCTTTCGCGTCTACCAGCTGGATGCGACGGCATACCCGGGCAACAGCGGCAGTCCGCTTTACGATCCGGCCAGCGGAGAGGTGCTGGGCGTCATGAACATGGTGTTCGTGAAGTCCACCAAGGAGAACGTGCTGTCCGACCCCTCAGGCATCAGCTACGCGATTCCCGTCGAGTATCTTCAGCGTCTGCTCGATGGGCTGAAATAGTTCGGCGTCCCCGGGGCGCTTCAGCTTGCCGCCGCGTTGAGAATTGCGTCCGCCAGCGCTGCGGGCGTGGGCACCGCGCGCCAGTGGGGTGACATCTCCGCACTGCTCAAGCTCCCATAACCCCAGGTCGCGGCAATGAACGGCAGGCCGTTGGCGTCTGCCGACTCGCCATCCTCGCTGCGGTCGCCTACGTACACCGCCTGGTCGCGCGCGATGCCGAGGTCCTGCATCAGGCGGGCGATCATCGCCGCCTTGTGGGGCAACCGGGGCTCGAACAGATCGAGCGCGTAGACGGCGGCGAAATGCTGCGCCCAACCAAGGTGGGCCAAGATCAGCTGTGTAGGCAACAGGCGCTTGTTGGTGGCGATCGCCAGCGTGCAGCCCGCGTTGGCCAGGCGTTGCAGCATCTCGCCAACGCCTTCGTAGGCCGCCGTCTGGCGGTAGCCGGTGGAGTCGTAACTCGCCTTGAAACCTGCCGCGAGCGCTTCGATCACCCCGGCGTCCGCGGTGCCGGCCAGCATCTGAAGGGTCTCGAGCAGGGGCGGGCCGACGATCGACGAGTCTATCGGCACCACCGGCTCGCAACCGGCCGCCGCGAATGCGTCGCGATAGCTGGCGAGGATCGCAGGGGCAGAGTCGATCAGGGTGCCGTCCAGGTCGAACAGCACATGAGCATAGCGGGGCATGCGGCCAGGCACCGGGTGCGCGGTCATCGGTGTGCCGACCGCAGGGGTTAACGTGGTCCGTCACCAGGAATCTAAAAGCAGGCTGGAGGCCACGGAATTAAAGGGCTTTGCGATGGCGGTGTTTTTGGATACCCCAAAATCTACCCCCAGCGCGTCAACGTGGCTTGATTGTAGACGATCCGACGGTGCTGTCGTAGCTACGCGCGCGCGAGGGCATGCCTACCGCCAGCCCAGGGCGACAGCGGTGTCGGGTGCGGTATCGGGGTGTCCGAGCATGTGCGCGGCCAGCCGAGCGGCGCCAGCGTCGGGGAATCGTGCCGTCCAGAATCGTCCGGTCTCGTCGCGCGCTGCGAGGCTTGCAGCGGCGTTGAGGCGCTTCTGCATCGTGCCGTGCGGAAGCCGACGATGCGCTTGCACGCAGCGCGGGCAAATGCCAACCAGCACGCCCATGTCGTCGATCTCGCCAGGACAGACTTCAGCCAGCGGGCCAGGCATCCGGCAGCAGGCGCACGCCCTCACCACGGCACCACGTCGTCAGGCTTGAGGATGCCGCGCAACAACATCATGCGGCGCAGCTTGCGCAGCGCATCGCGCTCGATTTGCCGGATGCGCTCCACGCTGAGGGGCGCGGTGCCTTCCTCCGCTGCGATCGCGGCGGCGATCTCCTCATGCGTCATGCCGTCGTCAGCAAAATAGGCCGGTGGCGCGTAGTCCGCGATCTTGTCGCGCCGGGTGAACGTCACATCGTCAATCGGGACTTCATGCGATGGCGCGGGCATCGTCAGGACTCCAGGTGCCATGCTCGATCAGGTGGGCGGCGATCTCTTGCACGCGCGGCCACTGCTTCGTCAGTACGGCAAGGGCGGTGCGTTGCGCGAAGCCGTGTCGGGCCAGGCCGGCGCCGAAGTGGGGCGCGAGGATCGTCCGGGCCATCTTCCAGTCTTGCGAGGCCATGCGGATCGTCACGCCCTGCCAGCGGTGCCCGGTGTAGATCAACTCAGCCAGGATGCCGGCGTGGTAGATCGCGGCGATCTGTGCGGCGGCCAGCGGGCCGTCATGGTCGGCGGCCGGCTCGTCGGCGTCGAGTTCGGTCGTATCGAATTCGGCACTGCCGCGGCCGGCTGACGCCGTCGCTTGCGTCGGCGTCAGCCCGCACCACTCCATCATCACGATGTGCGCGGCCTCGTGGTGCGCGGTGCGCTCCAGCGATGCGCCCTTGATCGCGGCCGGCACATCGACCAGCGGATGAATGCGCCGCAGATCGGCGCGCGGGGGGTGGGTGTAGGTCATGGCTCGTCTAGGTGGATGGCAGACCTTGCAGCCGGTTTCCAATCGGCGTCCGGTGGTCTGCCTTGCGCGCTGTTTCAGCCTGTCAGCCGCGCCCGGTGCCTACCGCTAGGCTTTCTACACCCCGCAAGGTGTTCAGGGTCTCCAGGCGCCTAGCTCGTCTTCCAGAAGCGCCGAATCGGGCGCCTCTTGCGGGACGCCATCGGTAGCGAGTACGTCCTGGTCGAGCAGGTTTGTGCCGGTGCGGCCGTCGAGCGCGAGGTTTTGCAGATACCGCAGCGCAGGGTGGGGCGCCCGGTCGCCGGCGAGCAGCGCGAGGGCGTCATATTCGGCAATCACCAGCGATGCGCGGTCGAGTTCGTCGCGCAGGGCGTCCCGGCGCTGTGTCCAGTAGGCGCGGTGGGCATCGTGAGCGGCCTGCAATGCGTCTTGCAGCGCGCGCTCCGACTTTTCGCAGTCCCGGCGCAGGGTCGTCACCTGGTGCGCTTGGCGAGCCTCGCGCGCCTCGTGCAGCCGGTCGAGGTTCGCGCGGTGCACGGCCTCGGCTTTCGTGAGTGCTTTTGCGCCAGCCTGGTAGCGGTCGGCGGGGGATTTCTCGAACATCACACGCCTCCACGGATCAGCGTCCGCGCGACCAGCACGGCGCCGGTATCGCAGCGCGCGCGCATGCTCGAACCGTCGAATTCGTGTTCCTGCCAGCTTTCGATCAGCACAGGCTGTGTGCTGCCCTTCAGCCGAAGGGTGGCGATCGTCGGCGCCGCCTCGTGGCTGGGCAGCAGATACCAGCGCCCAGTCGCGAGGCGGCCGGTTGCGGTCACGGTGATCTGCAAACCGGCCTCGTGGATCAGCTTGCGCGCGGCCAGTTCGAGGTCTGCCGCAACGACGAGGTGCGCGGCGCTCAGATCGGCTTGATTGCCGCCAACGAGGGTCATCGTGCGAAGGGCGGCCATGCCTTGCCCCAGGGATGTGCCGTCCAGCGCGGAAGCAATGATGTTGCCGTGATCGGCATGAAACGCCAGCTCGCCGTCATCCATCGTAGGGTTCGATTCGAGGGCGGCGTACACCTCGCGCGCCTCGGTACGGGCGGCGGCGGTGCCCAGGTTCTCGACGGCATCGGCCAGCATCCCGGCGTTGTCGTTGACGATCAACTGGCGCGAGGCGCGCAGCACGCGGGCGAAGGTACGTAGCTGCGCCGTGGCGCCGTTGCCAACCAGCACGCGACCGAGCGCGATTTGATGCAGGTCGCCCACCTCGGGCAACTCGCCGTCGACGTCGGTGGTGGCGATCTCGGTAGGCTTGAAGTCCCGGCATTCGAGCGTCGCGCAGAAGGCGCGATGTTCGGCCACGGCAGTGAAGCGGCGATTGGCGAGGGTGGTGCTTGCGCTCGCGAGCAGGCCGGCGAAGTCGGACGATTGCATGCCGCGCGCCATCACCACACGGTCGTTCTCGTGGGGTTGCTGCGGACGGATCGCGAGGCCGGCCGCATACGCCAGGCGCGATAGCGGCGCCGTGGTCAGTTCGTCCGCGAGCGGGTGCGGGTTGCGGGTCGTGAGGCCGAAGGCGGCGGCGATGGCGTCGGGGCCGGCGGCGAGGATGTCGGCGGGGGTGTGGTTCAGCATGGGGTGGGTCTCCGATTGGGTGCGGTCCCATGCTGCCCACTTCCTGCTGATGCTGTCCGCCTATTGCATCAGTGTTGCGTCAGCGGATCAGCTCGAACAGATTGCGGGCTGTGGTCGGTACGCGCTGCCGGGTGTCGAAGGCGCGGCGCAGCGCCTCGTCTATCGGCGCTAGGGTCATTGCCGGGTCGCGCGCCAGAAGCGGCGCAATGCGGGCCTCGTGGCGCCGAATAGCGGCCTCCAGGCGGCAGGCGCAGCGCCAAGGGCCATCGTCGGCGGCCAGCAGGGCGGCGGCGGCCTTCAACGCCAGGTTGCGCTCGCGCAAGCGCGACGCCCGGTCGAGTCTCAGCGCCTGGTCGAGGTCGTCACCGTCGAGGTGCCGGCGCATGGCCTCGGCAATCCAGCGGGCCACCTCGGGGCCGGTGTCGCCAGCGGCAGCGCGGCGGGCAAGCTCGGTGCTCATGCTTTGGTTGCGTGCAACAGATCGGCGCTCAACTGTTCGAGCATCCGCTCGATCTCATCCGCCAGCAGGTTCCGACACTCGTTTTCGTCCGACGCTGCGGCTAGTCGGAGCGCGAGCGCGTCGGGAAGCGCCTCCAGGGCCGTGCGGATCGTGGTGCAGGCGTCCGCCACGGCGGTCTCCACCTCGCCGGCCACCATCAGCTCGCCGGCCTCTTGCCGGTACCGCATTTCCTCGCGCGCTGCGGCGTAGTGCTCGCGCTTGGCGCGGCTGACCTTGTAGTCGGCGCCATCCTCGCCGGCGCTGTCGTCGTCATCCGGCGCCTGGTCGGTCGGGATCACCAGCGCGTGATCTCGCGCCACGTTCGGGCGGATGCCGCGCTTTGCCAGCCATTCGAGGGCGGTGGCGAGGTCGATATCCGACGCGCGCCCACGGCCGCCAGGGTGCCGGCACGGCATGCCCTCGCGGACCCAGTTGGAAACGGTCATGGGCGACACGCCTACTAGATGTGCCATTTCGGTCTGATTCATAGCGAATTCCTATTTCTTTAAAGTAGGTGAATAGCCACTAACTACAGAATGCTCGGGGTCGCGCTTACCCTCGGTGGTTTCGGCGTAGAGGGACCCGCGACGAGCCGGACGTTTGTCGATGCCTCGGTTTCCATCGGCTCGGCGGCGACTGCTGCGCGGTGCTCGGACAGCACGCGGTCGCGCGTGACGGCTTCCTGGTAGCGGATAAGGGTTGACTCGATCTCGGGCCAATGGATGCGCCAGAGGCGGGATGGTTGGGTGTGGGTCGTCATGTCGAGCGCAGCATTGCCCTGTGCCTCTACCCCCCCACGACAAACACGACAAACA
>DMCZ01000021.1:8341-14914 GCA_003446655.1 Thauera sp.
TGTTTGTCGTGTTTGTCGTGGGGTGTCCGGCTCATTGGTGATAAATATCTAATAAGAAAGAAAAAAGTCTAAATTGGTTTCTGGCGGCAAACGCGGAATCACGACAGAAGCTTCGGATTCACGAGGCACATCTCGGATGCCGGCGCCCCCTTGTTGCGCTTGGTGTAGTGCCGAAGCGCGTCCTGCTGCTGCAGGCGGTCAAGCGCCTTTGTCATCCGCTCCTGTGTGCGGAATCGCCCGCTCAGTGACTTCTGGCAGTCGCGCCGGCTGAACTCCGTCAGACCGTTGGCCTGCACCCACTTCACGATTGCACTGGCGTCGGCGTCGACGCCATCGGTGCCCAGCAGACCGAATGCCGCCTGTGCGTGCGGGATCAGCAGACGCCCCAGCGCGACAGCACGCTCGGTGGCTACTGCGCTCACCGCTTCAGCGTGGCGCCCCACTTCGGCCAGTTCCAGCAAGGCAGCGACGCGCGCCACCGCGCCGGGCAGCTTGCTGGTCCAATCTGAGATAGCCTCGAAGCGCCCACCCTCGCCCTGGTGGTCTTCGATCTCTTGCGCGAAGTCCGCCCACAACTCGACCGCCGGCTCGGTCATCGGCAGCGCGCGCGGCTTGCCAGGCACGGCGGGCACATCCTCCAGCAGCCGGAAGAGTGCGACCTCGTAGTCGTCCCGCACATGGTTGGGGATCGCCACCCGCCGACGCACGTCGCGCTTTCCGACGTTGCTCGCCGGCATGGCAAACAGGAAGCGTGCGAGCAAACCAGAGTCCCGGAATCGGCGGGATGCGGCCACTTCTGACAGCACGCCGGGTTGCAGCGCCAGGCCGAAGGACAGCGCCGGCTTATCGACGTGCGCCTCGCGCCCCGCGCGATCAACGCGCATGGCTGTACCGGCGTGGCCCTTGAGGAATGCGTCGAGGTTGGCATTCCCGCCGCTGTAGATGCCGGCCATGATCTGGAAGATGCCGGCCTCGTCGGACAGCAGCGCCATGCGCTCCCCGTACTCGGCAAGCATGGCCTGCAGCCGCTCGGCGGTCACATCCTCGGTGAAGAGCCGGGGGGCGCGCAGCTCGGCCGGCATGGTGTCGCGCTCGTGCTGGATCTCGGCACGGATGCGCTCGCGCTCGTGGTCGTCCTTGGCCTTGGCGGCGTCGGCGAGCAGTCGCTCGATGCGCTTCTCGGCCACCTTGCGCGCGGACGCCACCCGCCCGCGCTCGGCACGGCCGCGGTCATACTCCAGCTTCTCCCATCGCAGCAGCGGGGCGGTCATGGCTGAGAACACAGCCGACTTGCGCGCGCCGCTGGGCAGTGCGGTGAGGGTCCATAGCGCAAGGGGTTCGGTGTAGTCGTCGGCGAAGGGGGCCACCTCGAAGCGACGTTGTAGTACGGCAGCCAGGACCGACAGCCCCACCATGACGGCCAGCGCGGGCGGGGTCTGGGTCGAGTCCGCCACTGCGCCAGCCATCGCCCCCAGCCAGCCGGGCAGGATGCTGGCGGGGATCTCGGGCGCCTTGACCATGCCGGGCAGGTGCGGGTCTGGCCACTCCGACAGGGGCGGCTTCGCTGCTGTGCTTGTAGCTGCGACGTCGGCGAGCGCCTTGTCGATGGTCGCCTTGACGGCGTTGTGCCCGGCGATCTGCGCCAGGTCGTTGAAGTCGGTCGCCTTAGACATGGGCCACCCCCTCGAAGCTCGGGAAGGCCACCCGCGCACCGATAGCCTTGGCGGCTTGGTGCGCGGCGGTCAGGCCGGGATTACCGGGCGTGCCGACGTCGTTGTCGGCGGCGATGACGAAGCGTAGTTGAGGAAATTTTGCGCGTAGCTCGCGCGCCACCGCCACGAGGTTGCCGCAGTTGAAGCACACCGCCACCGCCCGCCCGGTGGCCTGGTGCAACGTGGCGGCGGTGGCGTAGCCTTCGGCCAGCAGCAGCGCGTCGTCGGGGCGCCCGATGGCGTAGTAGCAGCCGGCGATGCGCCCACCCGTCAAGAATCGTTTCGTGCCATCCGGGCCGATGAACTGCAGCGTGTGCAGGCGTCCGTCTACATCTCGAGCAGGCACCATGAGCTGATCGCGCAGCGCACGCAGTCCGTAAGCATGTACGCCCTTGGCACGCAGATACGGGTGATCGTCGGTTGCCGGCTTGGCGCCATTCCACAGCTTCAGCGCGCGTGCTGCGGCTTCGGCCCTCACCCGCGCCTCTTCGCTCGCGCGGGCCTGCTGCGCCGCCTGCAGCTTGCGCTGCAGTTCAGCACGCTCGGCGGGGGTGGCGACCTCGTTGGTCGTCGCACGCCAGGTGTGCTGCTCGCCGGTCTTCCACGAGCCGAAGGCGCCGGCCGGGATCGGGTGGCGATGCAGGATTGCCCACCCGTTACGACTCCCCGCTTTGTCGCCCTCCACCCGGAAGCGCACAATGCGCCCCTCGGGCAGCTCGATGGTCTTGACCGGCGCCAGGCCAGCGGCGGCGATGGCGTTCAGGAACTCATTGTCCACGGGCCACCTCCAGCGCGGCGCCAGGCCACTGCAGCAGCATCTCGTCGGCGGTCGCGCCCTGCGCGCAGAAGACGGTGAACGGCGCACGGCCGGGCAGGCTCACACGCCACATGCGATGCGCACGCGACGTGCCGGCGAGGGCCTGCAGCGCCTCGTCGGCGCCGGGCACGCCCTGCCGGCTGTACATCCTGAGCTGGCGCATGATCTCGCGCCGCTGCGCCCGGCTGCCGTGCTGCATCGTCCATGCGAAGTCGATCAGCGTGGGATTGTGTGGGTTGGGGTCGCGCCCCAGACCGGCGCCCTTGGGATAGTCATGGTGGCTCATGCGTCACCCCGCTCCATCTCGTGAAGCACAGCCGAGCGGACGCACTCGATCAGCAGCGCGAGACCACGATGCTGGTCCACGTTCATCGCATCGGGCCCGCCGCTTTGCATCGCCATTGCACCCTGCCAGTCGGCAAGATCCTCGTGCACACGCGAGATGAAAGAGAGGCAGCACTCGACCTGATACAGGGTGTCGCCGGTGGTGTCGCCGATGATCGGGTTACGCAGACCGTGGCCTGCATTGGGTGTCATGCTCATGGTCACGCCCTCCAGCCGAAGGTCATACGGTAGGCCAGCGCCGGGCCGGCGATGCGGCGCAGGGCGCGATAAAAAGCGAAGCGGGTGATCGTGCTCATTTTTTGCCCCCTTCCGCTTCACATTGGCCTTGCGCGTAGTCGAGTGCGGCGGCGATGCAATTCAGCATGAATTGCTCTCCCGCGCTCTCGCTCGGCGTAAGCGGGGCGGTGCCCTCGTGAGTGCGATCCTCGGCGGTACGGGCGAGGAACTTGACCGCGCAGGACGCCATGAAAAGCGTATCGACGCAGCGGTCGCAGATCATCGGGTTCAGATCGGTCGGGGCGTTCATGCTGCACCCCCTTCGACTTTCGCCACGGCAGCACGGACGAGCTTCATCGTGCGCGGACGGACGAGGCCGAGTCCCATGCTGTTGTCGGCGATGATCGCCTTCAGCGCCTGGTGCAGGTCAGGTGCAGCCACGAGCAGCGCCTCGTTCCCAAGGTGCCGTTGACCGGTGCGGTCGTGGCATACCTGAGCTACATAGTGGTGGTCGGGAGCGCGCGACGTGATGAACCCACCGTCGAAAACGAAGTAGGGGCCGGGTGTGTAGCTGGTGGGGTGGTTGGTGCGCGTGCCGCGCCTCTCGTCGAGTTCGGCGAGAGCTTCGTCGGCGTAGGACTTGACGCCCTCCAGCAAAACGCGGATCTCTTCGGCGCGGTCGGCCTGGTCGAAGTCGGCGTAATGGCTGAGGCCAGCGGCGCAGGCGTCGATAGCCTTGAGCGCGGCGAGCAGTTCGGGGGTGAGGGTGGGCGTAGTCGGCGCGAGTGCGCGCGTGCCCGATGCGGTATTACGCATGGCTGATGCTCCTTCGTTTGCGGGTTGAATCCCGCTCCCCGACGCCAATCGGGGGTGGCGGGCGCGTGCGGGATTGGCGTACCGGAACGAAGGCACCGGCGAGCCTTGCGGCTCTCCCACACGGCCCGCCATAGACGGAGCAGCACATGCGGTGGACGTAAAAAATCCGCCAGGGTGGCGGACATGTCCGCCTTCGTTATTCGGGACGCCAATCCCGTTGCCTGTTGTTTGCAGGCAGGACGGACTATGCCGGGCGCGGGTCGACGGTGTCAAGCACGAGATGAGGGCGGCCAAGGCAGCGCAGGCGATCATGCGGACCCCTCCAGCGCGGCGAGGTGCGCGCGGATGCCGCCGACCTTCCACCTGGTGCAGGCCGGGCCGGTCTTGATGGGGGCGGGCAGCTTGCCCAGGCGTGCGTCACGCCAGATCGAAGAGGGGGACCGCCCCAGCACGGCTGAGACGGTTTTGACGTCGACGAGCGCGCTGTCGGGCAGGCTGTCGAAGTTCGCCAGGGCGGCGGGGATGGCTTGAGGGTGCATTGCTCGCTCCACGATGCGCCGGGGTGGCGCTTCATGAGGCGGGATGCTCCGGGGTTCGCTGTTGCACGATTACCCGGTCGTGCAACAGTTTTTTTATTCAGCCCTCTTGACAGAAGCGAACGGAATAACGTCGGCGCCCTTGTACAGCCGATCAACGTAGTCCGCCCACGCCTGCATCATCTTCGTGCGCTCGGCCAGGAACTGCGCGTGATGGCTGTAGGCGGCGAATACCTGCTTGCGCTCTCGGTGTGCGAGCTGGCGGTCGATGACGTCGGGACGGAATCCCAGCTCCAGTAGTGCGCCGGTCGCGGTGGCGCGGAAGCCGTGGCCTGTCACCTCGTGGGCCTGGTAGCCCATCGCCCGCAACGCGCTGTTGATGGTGCCGTCACTGATCGGCCGGCCTTGGCCATTGCGATTGGGAAAGAGCAGATCATGGCCTGGTGAGTGGTCCTGCAGCTCGCGCAGCACCGCCACCGCTTGCCGGGACAGGGGGACGATGTGCTGTTCCTTCATCTTCATGCCGGTCAGCCCACGACTACGGTCTCGCTCGCCGGGCACCGTCCAGATAGCGGCGTCGAGGTCGAACTCGGGCCACTGTGCGCAGCGTAGTTCGCCCGGTCGGACGAAGGTCAGCACGAGCAGGCGGATTGCGAGCTTGATCGGCTGGGAGATACGCACCGCGTCCAGGCGGACGAAGAAGTCCCGCAACTCGCCAGCGCGAAGGGCGGGGCGGCGCTGTTCGGTGTGGGGCATGACTGCCTTGTGCAGCCCTTCGGCCGGGTTGCTGGTGGCAATCCCGTTGGCGATGGCGTAGATGAAGATTTCGCCGATGCGAGCGCGCACTCGCTTCAAGGTTTCGGTCGAGCCCTTGGCCTCGATCTTGCGCAGCAGCTCCAGCACGTCGACGGGGCCGATGGCTGTGATCGGCATGGCACCTATGCGCGGGAATGCATGGATCTCCAGCGACCGTATAGCGCCGTCGGCGGTGCCCTCGGTGCGGCCGGTTTTCCACTTCGCCCACCATGCGCGGGCCACGCCCTCGAAGGTGTTGCCGGCTGCGACCTTGGCCGCTTGCCGGGTGGCCTTGCGCGCCGCGCCGGGGTCTTCGTCGGCGGCGAGCTGCTCGCGCGCTGCATCGCGCAGCTTTCGCGCGGCGGCGAGACCGACGTCGGGGTACTTGCCCAGCGCGAGCAGCTTCTCTTTGCCCTGCCAGCGGTATTTGAAGCGCCAGAGCTTAGAGCCAGACGGTTGCACGAGCAGGAAGAGGCCGCGCTCGTCGCTGAGTTTGTAGGGCTTGTCCTGCGGTTTCGCCTGTCGTGTGGCGGTGTCGGTCAAGGCCATGCTGGGCACCTCGTTGTCATGGCTGGGGGTATTTTCCAGGGGGTATCCCGGATGTCATTCACGATACCCCCAAGAATACCCCCACTTCTGGGGGTATGGCATGGCTTGGCGTGACACGGCGTGACACAAGAATAAACCCGCAAAGCCTTGAGCTGTGCGGGTTTCTAGGTCTTGGTGATACGGGGTGAAACTGAATATTGGCCTCGTCACCAGGAATCGAACCTGGATCTGGCGCTTAGGAGGCGCCCGTTCTATCCATTGAACTATGACGAGACTCAGGGCCGGCATTCTAGCCGTTCGGGGGCGTCGGACCAAGTGCCGGATCGTCGGAACGCGGCGGGAAAAGGAACGCCCCCGGGGCCTGCAACAGGCGCTTGAGCAGCAGTCCCCCCAGCGTGCGGCCCTGGGCGAAGGTGATGCGGCGCGCGCGCATGGCTACGCTCAGCGTCAGCATGAAGCTCACCAGGAGGTTGGTGATGCCGATCAGCAGCACGCCGCTGCACGCGAGCGCCACCGTGGCCGCGGGGATCGAGAAATCGAGCGCGGCCGAGGCATAACCGAGATAGGCCGACGAGAACGCGATGTGGCGGATGTCGACCGGCAGGCCGAACAGCACGCCGATCGCGGTCGCGCCGCCGAGCAGGAAGCCGAAGAAGAAGTTGCCGGTGAGCGCGCCGATGTTCTGCTCGATATAGGCGGCGAAGCGTTCGGCGCGGGCCTGCCCGAGCAGCCGGCGCAGGCCGCGCAGCTGGCGCAGGCGTTGCGGTACGCGGTTGTAAGCGGACAG
>DMCZ01000021.1:15190-19912 GCA_003446655.1 Thauera sp.
ACCGGGATGGCCACGCCGATGTTGCCGAGGATGGCGCCGGCCTGGCTGCGGATCGTGCGCACGATGAGGTCGGCGAGCGCCTCGAGGTCGCGCGTCTTGCCCTTGGCCTCGCCGATCGAGGCCGCGATCGCGTTTGCGGTCATCGCCGGCTGCTTGGTGGCGACCGTGCCGCCGAGCATGTGGATCAGCATGAAACCCACGCCGTAGTTCAGGCAGAAGGAGAGCAACTCGTTGAGGGGCGCCATATCCTGATTGTCGAGGACGATCTTGTTCGCCGCCATGAAGGCGATGATCAGGCCGCCGAGCGCAGCCGAGGCGATCAGCCCGAAGTACTCGCTGCGAGAGCTGGTGATGTACTTCTCGCCGGTCTTGCTCGCGCTCTCGGTCATGCGCAGCGACAGCAGCTCGACGTTCTGTCCCCAGTAGTCGGACAGGATGTTCTTACGGCACTCGGCGCGCACCAGGGTCTTGAACAGGCGGATGATGCGCGGCGCAGCGTCCTCGACCACCCGCCGCGTGCGGAGCTCGCTCAGCAGCGCGTTGAGCTCGCCGATGCGCTCGAGGTGCTGGCGCAGGCGCTCTAGCTTGAAGGTCAGGGTGAGGCTGGTGCCGATCCGCATCGCGCGTTTCCTGACGCGCTGCAGCACCTCATCGCACTGGTGCAGCATCACGGTCAGATGCTTGTCATCGGCGATCAAGGCGCCCGGGGTGGTCCACCAGTCGCTGTAATGCTTGATGTAGGTCAGTAGTTCGGCGTTCTGCGCGAGGAAGGGGGATTCGTGCTCTTCGAGGTTGGGGTCGATGCGCACCAGCTCGCGATCCAGGCCGATGGCCGACACGTGGAAGGACAGCACGCGCAGCGATTCCAGGATTTCGGCCACCGCATTCGGCAGCGGGCTGGCGTCCTCTTCGAACATCGGCGTCTGGTGACCGACGAGCAGGCGCAGCAACTCGAGCCATTCCTCGTCGGCGACCGCGTTGACCCAGACTTCGTCATCGACGCGGTGAAACACGGCCGAGATGAAATCCTTGAGGTAGGCGGTGTCGATGACCTCCGGGAGCAGGCGGCCGCCGATCCGGCGTGAGGTTTCGGAGAAGAAGCCGGTCGAGGGCAGCAGGCCGGAGGAAACGTACATCGTGACCTGCTTGTGCTCCTCGAACAGGCGCAGCATGGCCCCGCGCAGATTGCTCAGCAGGTCGGGACGGCGTGCGAGCAGATGGCTCAGCGTGCGGAGATTTTCCGTTGCCTTGTCGACCTGCGCTGGACGCGGCGGACGCAATTTGTCGACGAGCGCGACCCAAAGGGCCACCTGGTCCTGGTCGTGCTGACCAAAGCGTTCTAGGAGTCTTTCCATCGTGG
The DNA here is from genome assembly GCA_003446655.1 of Thauera sp. Classification (GTDB taxonomy): domain Bacteria; phylum Pseudomonadota; class Gammaproteobacteria; order Burkholderiales; family Rhodocyclaceae; genus Thauera. Next base: position 16,551 of record DMCZ01000021.1, read on the forward strand.
TCGTGTACCTTTTTGCCGCGGGCCGGAGACCGACGTGGGGCCGCGCGGGGGCGCCCGTGAGCAGCGAGAGATCGCCTTCGGGCTGAAATTGTGCACTGCATTATGCGGTATTACGCCGCCACCGCCAGCGCGGGGCTAAAATCGCGAGCTCTGTTCCGAACTGCAGCCGAGCGCTGCACCAGCGCCAATGCCCCTGCTTTCCGTCGATAACGCCTGCCTCGCCTTCGGTCACGTTGACCTGCTCGATCACGTGAGTTTCCAGCTCGATGCCGGCGAGCGCGTGGCCCTGATCGGGCGCAACGGCTCGGGCAAGTCCAGCCTGTTGCGGGCGCTCGCCGGCCAGGCGGCGCTCGATGATGGCACAGTCTGGCGTCAGGCCGAAATGGTCACCGCCTACGTGCCCCAGGAGCCCGACTTCGATCTGGATCGTGACGTCTTCGCCACCATCGCCGACGGCCTGGGCAAGGCGGCCAAGCTCCTGGTCGACTACCACGCGGCCATGCTGGCGGTGGCAGAACACGCGACGCCCGAGGCGCTGGCGCGGCTCGACGCGCTGCAGCACGCGGTGGAGGCGGCCGAGGCCTGGCGCCTGAACCAGCGCGTCGAGCAGGTCGTCGCCCGGCTCGGACTCGACCCGGCGGCAAAGGTTTCCAGCCTGTCGGGTGGCGGCGTCAAGCGCGTGGCGCTGGCGCGCGCGCTGGTGGCCGAGCCCGACCTGCTGCTGCTCGATGAGCCGACCAACCATCTCGACCTCGACGGCATCCTGTGGCTGGAGGAGCTGATCCGCGACTTCCGCGGCGCGGTCATGGTCATCACCCACGACCGCGTGTTCCTCGACAACGTCGCCACCCGCATCATCGAACTCGATCGCGGCAAGCTCGCGAGCTACCCCGGGCGCTTCTCCGACTACCAGCGCCGCAAGGCCGAGGAGCTCGAGGCCGAGGAGAAGGCGGCCGCGCGCTTCGACAAGTTCCTCGCCCAGGAAGAAGTGTGGATCCGCAAGGGCGTCGAGGCCCGCCGCACCCGCAACGAGGGCCGCGTGCGCCGGCTCGAGGCGCTGCGCAACGCGCGCGCCGCCCGGCGCGACCGCCTCGGCAACGTCAGCCTCGCGGTGGATACCGGCGACAAGAGCGGGCAGATGGTGGCCGAGCTCACCCACGTCTCGAAGCGCTACGGCGACAAGGTGGTGGTGCGCGACTTCTCGACCCGCATCCTGCGCGGCGACCGCATCGGCTTCATCGGCCCCAACGGCGCCGGCAAGACCACGCTCCTGAAGCTGATCCTCGGCGAGATCGCGCCTGACGAGGGCTCGGTGCGCCGGGGCACCCGCCAGAGTGTGGCCTACTTCGACCAGCTGCGCGCCCAGCTCGACCCCGAACTGCCGCTCACCGAGGTCATCAGCCCGGGCTCGGACTTCGTCGAGATCGGCGGCGAGAAGAAGCACGTCATCGGCTACCTCGGCGACTTCCTGTTCGCGCCGCAGCGTGCGCGCTCGCCGGTCAAGTCGCTGTCCGGCGGCGAGCGCAACCGCCTGCTGCTGGCGCGCCTGTTCGCGCGTCCGGCCAACCTGCTGGTGCTGGACGAACCGACCAACGACCTCGACATCGAGACCCTGGACCTGCTCGAGGAACTCCTCGCCGGCTACGACGGCACGCTGTTCCTGGTCAGCCACGACCGCGCCTTCCTCGACAACGTCGTCACCCAGGTGATCGCCGCCGAGGGCGACGGGCGCTGGGGCGAGTACGCGGGCGGCTATGGCGACTGGCAGCGCGTGCAGGCAAGGCGCGCGGAGGAGGCCGCCCAGGCCGTCCAGGCTGCCGCGCGCGAGTCCGCCCGGCGCAGCGCCGCGCCCGCCGAAAGGTCGCGGGGCGCCGAGGCCAAGGCGGCCAGCCGGACCGCCAAGCTGTCCTTCAACGAGAAGCGCGAGCTCGAGGCGCTGCCCGAGCGCATCGCCGCGCTGGAAGACGAGCAGACCGCGCTGCACGCGCGCATGGCGGACCCTGCGCTGTACCAGAACGCCCCGCAGGAGGTCGCGCAGATCAAGGCCCGGATGGAGGCCCTGGACGGCGAGATCGAGGCCGCAATGCTGCGCTGGGAAGAACTCGAGTCGCGCGCCGGGGGTTGATGCGCGCCCGGGGGCGCGCAGGGCCGTTCAAATCAGCCCGATCTGTGTGAACCAGGCGCCCGCCGCGGCGGTCCCGATGAAGACCGCGGCGTGAAACGCGGCCAGCCAGCGATAGTTGCGCCCGATCTGCTCGGGATCGCGGTCCGAGATCAGGAACAGGCGGCCATTGGCCGGGCGGCGCACCACGTGCAGCTCGGGCGCGGCCAGCACCTCGGCCTGCAGCCGGCGCACCTCGCGTTTCGCCTGGGCGCGGGCGAGCTCCCACTCGCGGATGTCGATCACGCCGTCGCCATCGAGGTCGAAGCGGGCGAGCAGCTCGGGGTGGTTGGTCTTCCATTGCGCGAGCAGGTCGCGCACCTGCGCGGCGAAGTCGAAGTCCGCGTCGACGCTGCCCAGGGTGGCGAACTCCCCGAGCACATACAGGCGGTCGTGGCGGATCAGCGACCACTGGCGGTAGCGCAGGTCGTCGCGCCGAAACTCGTCGCAGCGCCGCACCAGCATCTCGGCGCCGTCGGGGTCGATCACGCACTGGCCGCTGCCGTCGTCGAGCAGGAAGGAGGCATCGCTGGTGTCGGTGCTCACTACCTTCCACTTGCCGTCGGACTGCCGGCGTTCGGTCACCAGCCGGTACCACAGCACCGGCAGCGCGTTGACCGGTGACAGCAGCGGCGTGCCGTCGAGCGGCTGGCCGCGGCCCTGCAGCTCGGTGTAACCCTGGGCGGCGGAGGCGATGCGCGCGGTGGGCGTGTCGGCGATCAGGCGCGCGTGGCGGATCGCCCGCACCCAGCCGAGCAGGCCGGTGGCGAGCAGGATCACCAGCGCGGTGATCGTGCCCGGCCGCTCGCCGATGCGCAGCGCGAGCAGCACCGCACCGAACTGGATCGCCGGCAGGGCGAGGTCCATGCGGACGGGACGCAGATGCACGAGCATGGCTCAGGCGCCCGGGGGCAGGCAGAAACGGGGGCAGGGCAGGGGGAAAGTCAGCGGCGGGGGAGCCTCAGGCGGTGAACAAGGCCTTCAGGTCCACGTCCGCCTTCTCGGCCACGCTGAACTGCAGCAAGGGCTGCTCGGTGTAGCTGAAGAGCCGGGCGACGATCAGGTCGGGGAACTGCTCGATGCGCACGTTGTGCAGATTGACCGACTCGTTGTACCACTCGCGGCGGTCGGCGATGCCGTTCTCGAGCGCGGTGATCCGCGTCTGCAGCTGCATGAAGTGCTCGTTGGCCTTGAGCTCGGG
>DMCZ01000021.1:20173-20865 GCA_003446655.1 Thauera sp.
AGCGTCTCCTGCTCGAACTGCTTGTACTGGCGGCACACCTCAACCAGCTTGGGGAGCTCGTCGTGGCGCTGCTTGAGCAGGACGTCGATGTTGGCCCAGGCCTTGGCGATGTTGTGCTTGAGCTGGACCAGCCCGTTGTAGGTGACCACCCCATAGACCAGGGCGAGGACTACGAGACCGAGGATAACTGCGCTGCCGATGCTCATGAGGCGACTCCGGATTGTTCAGCGGCATCTTATACTCCCGCCCTCGCGCCAACCGTTACGCATGCCACAGGGGCCCGCAATCCGGGCCCCGGAAACCGGAATTACCTGTCTTGCCCAGCCCTAGCCTCGCCTTTCTCCGCCGTCCGTCCGTCGTCATGGTCTGCGGCGCCCTCATCCTTACCCTCGCCATGGGCGTGCGCCACACCGGCGGCCTGTTCCTGCAGCCGATGACTGTGGATCAGGGCTGGTCGCGCGAGCTGTTCTCCTTCTCGATCGCGCTGCAGAACCTGCTGTGGGGGCTGTTCCAGCCCTTTGCCGGCGCGTTTGCCGACCGCCACGGCGCCGGGCGCACGCTGGTCGGTGGCGCGCTGCTCTACATCGTCGGGCTGGTGATCATGGCGCACGCCGACACGGCGCTCGGGCTCAACTTAGGTGCAGGCCTGCTCATCGGCATGGGGCTGTCCGGGACCACCTTCAGCGTAGTGC
>DMCZ01000157.1:0-2347 GCA_003446655.1 Thauera sp.
GTCGCCACCGCTTCGTGCGCGTCGCGGAAGGGCAGGCCCTTCTTCACCAGGTAGTCGGCGAGGTCGGTGGCGGTCCCATAGCCCTGGCTGAGCGCGCCGCGCATGGCGTCGGCCTTCACCTTGATGCCGGTGATCATGTCGGCGTAGATGCGCAGGGTGTCGATCACCGTGTCGGCGGTGTCGAACAGCGGCTCCTTGTCCTCCTGGTTGTCCTTGTTGTAGGCCAGCGGCTGGCCCTTCATCAGCGTCAGCAGGGCGATCAGGCTGCCATTGACGCGGCCGGTCTTGCCGCGCACGAGCTCGGGCACGTCGGGGTTCTTCTTCTGCGGCATGATCGAGCTGCCGGTGCAGAAGCGGTCGGCGAGGTCGATGAAGCCCACGCGCGGGCTCATCCACAGGATCAGCTCCTCGGACAGGCGCGACAGGTGGGTCATCAGCAGCGCGCTGGCGGCGCAGAATTCGATGGCGAAGTCGCGGTCGCTGACGGCATCCAGCGAGTTGTAGCAGACCTCGTCGAAGCCCAGTTCCGCCGCCACGAATTCGCGGTCGATCGGATAGCTGGTGCCGGCGAGCGCCGCGCTGCCCAGCGGCAGACGGTTGACGCGCTTGCGGCAGTCGGCGAAGCGCTCGGCGTCGCGCCGGCTCATCTCGTAATAGGCCATCAGGTGGTGGCCGAAGGTGACCGGCTGCGCGACCTGAAGGTGGGTGAAGCCGGGCATCGGGGTGTCGGCGTTGGCCTCGGCCACATCCAGCAGGTTGTTCTGGAACTCGGCGATCAGCGCCAGGATCTGGTCGATCGCGTCGCGCAGCCACAGGCGGATGTCGGTGGCGACCTGGTCGTTGCGGCTGCGGCCGGTGTGCAGGCGCTTGCCGGCGTCGCCCACCAGGGCGGTGAGGCGTTTCTCGATGTTGAGGTGCACGTCCTCGTCGTCGAGGTTCCAGGCGAACTCGCCGCGCTCGATCTCGCCCTTGATCTGCGCCATGCCGCGCTCGATGTCGGCCAGGTCCTGGGCGCCGATGATGCCCTGCCGCGCCAGCATCTTCGCGTGCGCGAGCGAGCCCCGGATGTCCTGCGCGGCCATGCGCTGGTCGAAGAACACGCTGGCGGTATAGCGCTTGACGAGCTCGGAGACCGGTTCGGTGAAGCGGCCGGACCAGGCCTTGGCGGGTTCGTTGCCGCCGGTGGTCGGCGTCGTGGTGTCTGTCATAATGGGGTGCGAGAAACAAGACGGCCGGCATCGTGCAGCCGGCCTGGCACAAGGAAAAACGCCGCCTTCGCGACGCACAGGAATGCTTGAAAGTATAAAGCAAAAGCCCGCCGGACTTGCCGGCCCGGGGCTGCCCGACTTTCGCAATCTCGGGGTGATGCTGCGCGTGCTGCTGGTCGTGAACCTGCTCGCGCTGCTCACGGTTGCGTTGCGCGCCGACGACGCGGGCCGGCTCGCGGCGGAGCTCGCGCTGATGGCGGGGCGGGTGGAGCTGCCGCTTTTGCTCGCCGTGCTCTTGCTGTATCTGCTTGGGCCGGCGCTGCGTCGCCTCGGCGTGCGCGCTGGGCAGGCTGCGGTGTTTGGCGTGGCGAGCCTTGCGGTGCTCGCGAGCAGCCCGCTCACCGGTACCGACGCCCCCGCGCTGGTGCGAGCCCTGGCCTGGAGCTGGCTGGCGGCGGCGATTGCGCTGCTCTACTTCGACTACCGCAGCTGGCGCTTCACGCCGGCGCTGGCCGAGGCGAGGCTGATGGCGCTGACGGCGCGCATCCGGCCGCATTTCTTCTTCAACAGTCTCAACGGCGTGCTCGGAGTGATCCGCTCCGACCCCCGCCGGGCCGAGCGCGCGCTGGAAGAACTGGCCGACCTGTTCCGCGCGCTGATGCAGGACAACCGCGAGCGCGTGCCCCTGCGCGACGAGGTGGAGCTTTGCGAGCGCTACGTCGATCTGGAACGCCTGCGCCTGGGCGAACGTCTGTCGGTGCGCTGGGAGTTTGGTCCCGCGGCGGGCCTCGGGGCCGAGGCTGCCGCAGCAGACGCTCGCGAGCGCCTGCTCGACGCGCGGGTGCCGCCACTGCTGCTTCAACCTCTGCTCGAAAACGCCGTTTACCACGGGATCGAACCCTCGACCGAGGCCGGCGAGGTGGTGGTGCGCGTCGAGCGGCGCGGCGAGGTTTTGAGCCTCGAGGTGGACAACCCGGTGTGTGACGCCGTCCGCCATCACGCCGGCAATCGCATGGCGCTCGACAACATTCGCGAGCGCCTGATGCTGTTCTATGACCTAGAGGCCAGCCTGGAGATCGAGGAGGGCGGCGGACGTTACCGCGTGCGCATCCGCCTGCCTTACCGTAAGAGCGATTGAT
>DMCZ01000157.1:2587-7473 GCA_003446655.1 Thauera sp.
GCCGCTGCGCGTGCTGATCGTGGATGACGAGGCCCCCGCGCGTGCGCGGCTGCGCGATCTGCTTGGCGATATTGCCGCGCATCATCCGACGGAGATCGTCGGCATGGCCGCCAACGGCGTCGAGGCGCTGCGCTTGCTGGAGACAGCCGCTGCCGACGTGGTGCTGGCCGACATCCGCATGCCGGTGATGGACGGTGTGGAGCTCGCCCGCCATGTGGGCAGGCTCCCCTCGCCGCCGGCGGTGATCTTCGTTACCGCCTACGACCAGTACGCGGTGCAGGCCTTCGAGCTGGCGGCGATAGACTACCTGCTCAAGCCGGTGCGCGCCGAGCGCCTGGCTGCGGCGCTGGCGAAGGCCGAGGCGCGCCGGCCGGCGCCGGACGATGCCGCGCTCGCCGGCCTGGCGCCGGGGGAGCGCCGCCACTTCAGCGTCAGCGAGCGCGGTCGCATCCTGCTGCTGCCGGTGAGCGAGGTGCTCTACCTGCGCGCCGAGCTGAAGTACGTGACCGCGCGCACGGCCGAGCGCGACTACGTGCTCGACGAGTCGCTGGTGCAGCTGGAAGAGGAATTTCCCCGTCGCTTCCTGCGCCTGCACCGCAACTGTCTGGTCGCGCGCGATGCGGTGCAGGGCGTCGAGCGCGTCGGCGACCAGGAAGGCAGCGACGCGCACTGGGCGGTGCTGCTCCGTGGCGTGCCCGAGCGCCTGCCGGTGAGCCGCCGGCAGTGGCCGGTGGTCAGGCAGATGCTCGGGCTCTGATCGGCGCGCGGATCACCCGCTGTTGCGCAGCCCCGCGGCGATGCCGTTGATCGAGATGTGGATGCCGATGCGGATGCGCTCGTCGGTGCTGCCGTTCTCGGCGGTGGCCTCGCGGTGGCGGCGCAGCATCTCCACCTGCACGTGGTTGAGCGGGTCGAGGTAGGGGAAGCGGTTGCGGATCGAGCGCTTGAGCAGCGGGTTGCCGTCGAGCAGCTCGGTCTGGCCGGTGATCTGCAGCACCGCCTCGACCGTGGCCTGATGCTCGGCGCGGATGCGGCCGAAGATCGCCTCGCGCAGGGCGACGTCCTTGACCAGCGCGGCGTAGCGGCTTGCGATGGCGAGGTCGGTCTTGGCGAGCACCATGTCCATGTTCGACAGCAGGGTCTGGAAGAAGGGCCATTCCGCGTTCATGCGCTGCAGCAGCGCCAGGCCATCGTCCGGGCGCGCGGCGAGGAAGGCGCGCACCGCGCTGCCGAAGCCGTACCAGCCCGGCAGCATCACCCGGCACTGCGACCAGCTGAACACCCAGGGAATCGCGCGCAGGTCCTCGATCGCGGTGCTCTTCTTGCGGGAGGCCGGGCGGCTGCCGATGTTGAGCGCGGCGATCTCGCTGATCACGGTCGATTCCCAGAAGTAGCGCTCGAAGCCCTCGGTCTCGTACACCAGGCCGCGGTAGGCGGCGAATGCGGCGTCCGACAAGGCCTGCATGGCCTCGAGGAAGGCCGGTGGGGTGGGGCTGACGCTGGCCGGGCGCAGGCTGGTCTCGAGCGTGGCGGCGACCAGCACCTCGAGGTTGCGCCGGCCCACTTCCGGATTGCCATATTTCGCGCCGATCACCTCGCCCTGCTCGGTGAGGCGGATCTGTCCCTGCACCGCACCTTCGGGCTGGGCGAGGATGGCCTGATAGCTCGGCCCGCCGCCGCGGCCCACCGAGCCGCCGCGGCCGTGGAACAGGCGCAGGCGCACGCCATGGCGGGCGAAGGTCTCGACCAGCTCGCCCTCGGCCTTGTACAGCGACCAGCCCGAGGTGAGGAAGCCGCCGTCCTTGTTGCTGTCCGAGTAGCCGAGCATGACCTCCTGGGTGTGCGCGCGCGAGGCGAGCAGGGCCCGGTAGGCGGGCATCGAGAAGATACGCTCCATCACCCCGGCGGCGTTCTCGAGGTCGCCGATGGTCTCGAACAGCGGCACGATGTTCACGTCGAGCGCGCCCTCGAGCGGGCGCAGGATGCCGGCCTCCTTGAGCAGCACGGCCAGCTCCAGCAGGTCGGAGACGTCGTCGGTCTTGGAGATGATGCAGTTGCGGATCGCCGCCGTGCCGTAGCGCAGGTGGGCGCGGCGCGCGCAGCGGAAGATCGCCAGCTCGCCCTCGGTCTCGTCCGAGTACGGTACGTGCGGCGAGGCGAGCGGGCGCGCGGTGGCGAGCTCTTCGAGCAGCAGCGCGCAGCGCGCGTCTTCGTCGAGGCTCGCGTAGGCGGTCCCGGGACGGGCGACCTCGAGCAGCTCGGCGACCACGCGCTCGTGCACGTCCGAGTTCTGGCGCAGGTCGATCGGCGCGAGATGAAAGCCGAACACCTTCACCGCGCGGCGCAGGTGGCGCAGCCGCCCGCGCGCGAGCGCCGCCGAGCCGTTGGCCACCAGCGAGCGGTGCAGGGTGTCGAGGTCCTCGGCGAGCGCGGCGGGGTCGGCGTAGGGGGTGGCTTCGGCCACCGCGTGGCGCACCGGGACGTGGCCGAGCAGCGCGCGGTAGGTGGCCGCGAGCCGCGCGTAGATGCCGGAGATGGCGCGCCGGTAGGGTTCATCGCTGCGGTGCGGCGAGCGGTCGGGCGAGGCGTCGGCGAGCGCGAGCAGGGCGTCGGAGGCGGACACCAGGCCCAGCCCGAGCGAGAGCTGCGAGCCGAGGATGTGCAGCTCGTCGAGGTAGTAATCGAGCGCCACCGCGCACTGCATGGCGAGCGCGCGCTCGAGCACCTCGGCGGTGACGAAGGGGTTGCCGTCGCGGTCGCCGCCGATCCAGCTCCCCACCTGCAGGAAGGCGGCGAGCTCGGGCGCGCCGAGCGCGGGGTCGGCGCCGGCGAGGCGGTCCTCCAGACTCGCGTACAGGCGCGGCAGCTCGCGCAGGAAGGTGGTCTCGAAGTACGACAGGCCGTTGGTGACCTCGTCGATCACCGACAGCTTGGCGGTGCGCAGCATGCGCGTCTGCCACAGCGTGAGCACCGCGCGGCGCAGCGCCTCGTGGTTGGCCTCGGCCTCCTCGGGGGTGAGCTGCATGCGGTCGCGCTCGTCGAGCAGGCGGGCGACCTTGGTCTCGCAGTTGAGGATGCTCTTTCTCTGCACCTCGGTGGGGTGGGCGGTGAGCACCGGCGACACCAGCGCGGTGTCGAAGAACTCGGCCAGCGCGGCCGGGGCTAGCCCGCCGCCCTCGAGCGCCTGGCTCATTGCGTGCGCGAGGCTGCCCTCGCGCGGTGCCGAACCGGCGATCAGGTGGGCGCGGCTGCGGCGGATGTGGTGCTGGTCCTCGGCGATGTTGGCCAGGTGCGAGAAGTAGCTGAAGGCGCGCACGACCTGGATGGTCTGCTCGCGCGACAGCGCGTCGAGCATCGCCTCGAGCTCGCGGCGCGCGGCGATGTCGTCGTCGCGCCGGAAACGCACCGAGTTCTGGCGGATGCGCTCGATCAGCTCGAAGGCCGCCGCGCCCTGCTGGTCGCGCACGGTGTCGCCGAGCAGGCGACCGAGCAGGCGGATGTCTTCACGCAGCGGGGCGTCCTTGTCCTGGGTCATGTCTTTCGTCGTTCCGTATCTTGAGTTTCGAGTGATGGCGTGTAAGGGCTGGGTTCAGGGTCTGACGGCAAGTGCCGCACGGGCGTCCTCGATCGCGTTGTCGACGTACTGTGCGTAGAAGTCCGCCAGACGCATGCCGATGATCGCCTCGCCAAGTGGGCGGCCATCGGCATCGACCACGGTCACGGTCGGCGTGAATTTCGCGCCGAGCTGTTTGGCGAGGCGGCGGTGCGTCGTCGGCTGGCCGGCGAAGTCGGTGACCGCCGCATCGGAGTCGATGTCGATTTGCCGGAACAGGGTCCGCTGCGCATTGGCCGGGTCATTGGCCATCGGCACGAGGTAGGTTCGCGCCTCCTCGCAGTAGCTGCAGCTGGCCTGGCTGTAGAGCACAACCATCGGCATTCTGGCCGCGCGCATCGCCACGGCGTCGCTGGACAGATCCGCCGCCTTGGGCAGGCCAGGCTGGGCCGCCGAGAGTGCGATCGGCACGCATGCTAGAATGCCCGCCAGACCGAGCACCATAGGTGCCAACCCTGATGCTGCATTGCGGCAATTTTCAGGCGTTGTCCGCATCGAATCATCCTGTCAGGTAAATATCCATCGTGAGCAAAGCGACCCCCGAGCGCATCGTCATCGCCACCCGTGAAAGCCGTCTCGCCCTGTGGCAGGCCGAGCACATCAAGGCTCGGCTGGAGGCATTGTATCCCGGCTGCCGGGTCGAGCTTCTGGGCATGACGACCCGTGGCGACCAGATCCTGGATCGTCCGCTCGCCAAGGTCGGCGGCAAGGGGTTGTTCGTCAAGGAGCTCGAAACCGCGCTGCTCGATGGCCGTGCAGACATCGCTGTGCACTCCATGAAGGACGTGCCCATGGAGATGGGCGCCGACTTTGCGCTGCCCTGCATCACCGCGCGCGAGGTGCCGCTCGACGCCTTCGTGTCCAACCGCTACGAGAGCCTGGCCGACATGCCGCCGGGGGCGGTGGTCGGCACGTCCTCGCTGCGTCGTGAGTCGCAGATCCATGCCCAGTATCCCTTCCTCGGCGTGACCAGCCTGCGCGGCAACCTCGACACCCGCCTGCGCAAGCTCGACGAAGGCCAGTACGACGCGATCATTCTCGCCGCCGCGGGCCTGACCCGCCTCGGCATGGGCGAGCGCATCCGCTCGGTGATGCCGGCCGAGGTGTCGCTGCCGGCCGCAGGCCAGGGCGCGCTCGGTATCGAGTGTCTGTCTGCGCGCACCGATGTCATTGGCTGGCTGCAGCCGCTGGTCGACGCCGACACCACCGCCTGTGTGCTCGCCGAGCGCGCGGTCGCGCGCGCGCTGGCAGGCAGCTGCGAGGTGCCGCTGGG
>DMCZ01000157.1:7717-8025 GCA_003446655.1 Thauera sp.
TGATGTGGCCGCGCCGGATTCGCCGATGACGGATCAGCCGGTCGCCCTTTCACCTGCGGCTCCGCTGGCGGGACGAACGCTGGTCGTGATGCGTCCCCGCGAACAGGCTGGAAGCCTGTGCGAGCGAATCCGTGTGGCCGGCGGCGAGGCCCTGCTTTTTCCGGTGATCGCGGTCGGGCCAGCGCTCGATCCGGCGCCGCTGGAATCCTTGATCGACCGTCTCGATGACTTCGATCTCGCGTTCTTCGTCAGCCCGAACGCAGCCAATTACGCGATGCAGTTCATCCTGCCGCGGCGGCCGTGGCCTG
>DMCZ01000157.1:8234-8874 GCA_003446655.1 Thauera sp.
TTCGACAGTGAGGCAGTGATCGCCCTGCCGGAGTTTGCCGCCGAGGCGGTGGCGGGGCGACGCGTGCTGATCTTCCGCGGCGATGGCGGGCGCGAATTGCTTGCCGACACCTTGCGCGAACGCGGTGCGAGCGTTGAATATGTCACTTGCTACCGCCGTTTCTGCCCCAACGTCGATCCGGCCTTGCTGCTGCAGCCGGTAGCGCGCGGCGCGGTCGACGGCCTGCTGCTCACCAGTAGCGAGGGGGTGCGCAACCTTCGCCAGATCCTCGGCGAAAACGGCTTGGCCGCCTTGCTGCCGGTTACCGTTTTCGCTTCGCATCCTCGCATCGTCGCCCAGGCGCGCGCTGCGGGGTTTGCCGACGTCGTGGAGACGCCCGCCGGCGATGACGGCCTGATGCAGGCGCTTGTGAATCACTTTGGTTAGAACCGAGGCCATGAAAGAAGAAATTCCCGCCCTGATCCAGCCGCCGCCGACGTCGCAGCATGCGTCCGCGAAAGATGACCAAGGAGATGCCCGGCCCGAGGCGAGTGGGGCCGCCGCTGCCGAAGTGCAGGGCGTGGCAGCGACGCCGCCCGGTACGTCCGGCGAGGCGGCCGAGTCGGGTCGCGCTGCCGCATGGTGGGCGTTGCTGCTGGCG
>DMCZ01000157.1:9197-11884 GCA_003446655.1 Thauera sp.
GGGCAAGCTGGGCGCGCTCGAATCCAAGGTCGAGACCACCGAAGGTCAGGCCGCGGCGCTCGAGGCCCTGTACCAGGAGTTCTCGCGCAGTCGCGAGGACGGCGTGATCGCCGAGGTCGAGCAGGCGGTGGCGCTGGCCGCCCAGCAGCTGCAGATCGCCGGCAACGTCGAGGCAGCCTTGATCGCCCTGCAGGAGGCCGAGGCGCGCCTTGCCATTCATGATCGCGGCCAGTTGGCCTCGCTGCGCCGCGCCTTGGCGCGCGACATCGACGAGTTGCGCCTGCAGCCGGTGCTCGATGTGTCCGGCCTGAGCCTGCGCCTCGAGCGCTTGCTCGAGCGTGCAGACGCGCTGCCGCTGGCCTTCGAGGGCCAGTTGCCGATCGAGGCGGCGGTCGGCAGCGAGATGGGTCCCGCGGACAGCGGTGGCCTGGCAGGATGGATGGCGGGTATCTGGCGCTTCACCCAGGCGCTGGCAGCCGACGTCTGGCACGAAGTGCGCACGCTGGTGCGGGTCGAGCGCCTCGACCAGGATGATCCGGTGCTGCTGGCGCCGGCGCAGAACACCTTCCTGCGCGAAAACCTCAAGATCCGTCTGCTCACTGCGCGCCTGGCGCTGCTGGCGCGCGACGGTCGCACCTACGAGGCCGACCTCGCGCAGGCGAAGGCCTGGGTCGAGCGCTTCTTCGATCTGCGCGAGGAGCGCGTGCAGACGGCCCTGAACGAGCTCACCGAACTGCACGCCGTCAAGGTGCGCTACGAGCCGCCCGACCTCAGCGAAACGTTCACGGCGCTTCGCACCGTGCAGGCGCGCAGCGGTCGGCCGCCGCTGCCCACCGAGCCCGGAAGTCAGGTGGCTGACCTGCCTGCCGCGCCGGCTCCGGTACCCGCAGCCGCGCAGGCTGAGGCTGCCGATCCCGCCGCACCGGCGGCCAGCGAGTGAGGGCCCCGCGATGCGAGCACTGATCTGGCTGATCGGCATCTTCGCCCTCGCCGTGGGCGTGGCGATGATTGCCGGCGTGAATGACGGATACGTTCTTGTCGTCCTGTCGCCCTGGCGGGCGCAGATCTCCCTCAATCTGTTCATCGTGCTGCTGGTGGCTGGCGTGCTGCTGATCCATCTGCTGCTGCGCGTGCTCACCCGAACGCTCGCGCTGCCGTCGAGGGTTGCGCAGTGGCGCGAGCGTCGTCGTCGGGAGAGGGCCGAAAAGGCGCTGTACGGTGCCATCAATGCGCTTTTCGAGGGGCGTTTCTCGCAGTCCCTGAAGTCCGCGTCGGCGGCTTACGCTGCGGCCGAGGGTTCGTCCATGGCGGCGCTGGTTGCGGCGCGTGCGGCGCATGGTCTGCAGGACCAGGCGCGTTATCGCGAGTGGCTGGACCACGCGGCCGAGCAGGGCAAGGACAGCGAGGTGGCGCGCCTGATGACGGAGGCCGAGCTGGCGATCGAGAGCCGGCAGTTCGATGTCGCATCGGCTCGACTGGCGCAACTGCGCGAAGGCGGCCACAAGCACATTGCGATGCTGCGGCTGGAGTCCGAGGTGGCGCTCGCGCTCGGCCGCTGGGAGGAGCTCCTTCACATCCTGCGTCAACTGCTCAAGCACAAGGCCCTGACTGCGGAGCAGGCTGCGCCCGGCCTCCGCCAGGCGCACGTCGAGCGGATGAAACAGCTCGCCGCGGATCCGGCAGCGCTCGCCGAGTACTGGCGGGCGATCCCCGCCGAAGAGCTCCGGGACCGTGGCCTTCTCGAGGGCGCGCTGCCGCTGCTTGCGCGTGCGGGCTGCGCAGCGCTCGCGCGCGCGCAGACGGAGCGCCTGCTCGAGGAGCGCTGGGACAGCGGGCTGGCCCGGCTGTACGCGTACTGCGCGGAGTCTGTAGACGAGGCGCGCGCCTGTCTGCACAACGCCGAAACCTGGCTCGAACGCCAGCCCCGCGATGCCGGGCTGTTGTTTGCCCTTGGTCAGCTGTGCCGGCGTACGGAGCTGTGGGGCAAGGCGCAGAGCTACCTTGAGGCGTCGCTCGGGCTCAAGCCCGCGGTCGACACCCACCTCGCCCTCGCGCATCTGTTCGACACGCTCGAGCGTCGCGACGATGCACAGCGTCACTACCGTGCCGCGGCCGAGCGGGTAGCGGGCGGCGCCGCGGTCTGAGCCAGGCGCTGCCGCTGCGGGGTGCGCGACACGGGCTCAGGCCCAGTCGCGCGGCTTGAGATAGCGCTCGTACAGCTCGGCCTCGGCCGAGCCGGGCTTCGGGTGCCAGTCGTAGCGCCATTTGACGATCGGCGGCATCGACATCAGGATCGATTCCGTTCGCCCACCCGACTGCAGGCCGAACAGCGTGCCGCGGTCGAACACCAGGTTGAATTCAACGTAGCGGCCACGGCGGTAGGCCTGGAAGTCGCGCTCGCGCTCGCCGTAGGCGAGGTCCTTGCGGCGCTCGACAATGGGCATGTAGGCGTCGAGGAAGGACTCGCCGACCGAGCGCGTGAGTCCGAACGCGGTGTCGAAGTCGGTCTGGCCGTCTGCGCCAAGATCGTCGAAGAACAGCCCGCCGACGCCGCGCGGTTCGTTACGATGCTTGAGGAAAAAGTAGCGGTCGCACCAGTCCTTGAGGCGCGCGTATTCCGCTTCGCCGCCAAAGGGTAGAACCGCTTCGCGGCAGACCCGATGGAAGTGGCGCACGTCCTCCTCGAT
>DMCZ01000157.1:12164-22877 GCA_003446655.1 Thauera sp.
GTTCATGTGCACCGTCGGGCAGTGCGGATTGCGCGGGTGCAGCACCAGCGACACGCCCATGGCCTCGAAGCGGCGCCCGGCCAGTTCGGGGCGGTGCGCGGTGGCTGACGCAGGCATGCCGTCGCCCATCACGTGCGAGAAGTTCACCCCGCCGCGCTCGAAGAAGTTGCCGTCCTCGATCACGCGCGTGAGTCCGCCACCCCCACCGGGGCGCTCCCAGCCGTCGCTATGGAAGACCCGTCCGTCGAAGGCCTGGAGACGCTCGACGATCTGCTGCTGTAGTCCGGTGAACCAGGGTTTGACGGCGCGCGGGTCCATTCAGATCTTGCGTCCGATCGCGCGATGGCCGATGTCGCGGCGGTACTGGCGACCCTCGAACAGGATGCCATCGGCGATCTCGTATGCACGCTTCTGCGCAGTGCGGACGTTGTCGCCGAGCGCGGTGACGCACAGCACGCGGCCGCCCGCAGTGACGACCTGGCCGTCCTTCATCGCAGTGCCGGCATGGAAGACGTGCGCGTCTTCGAACTCTGCAGTTGGCAAGCCCGTGATGACGTCGCCCTTGCGCGGGTTCTCGGGGTAGCCGGCGGCAGCGAGCACGACGCCGAGCGCGAAGCGGCGATCCCACTCGGCCTCGGTCTGATCGAGCTTGCCGGCGATGGCGGCTTCGATCAGGTCGGCGAGATCTGTCTTGAGTCGCATCATGATCGGCTGCGTCTCGGGGTCGCCCATGCGGCAGTTGAATTCGACCACGCGCGGCTTGCCGTCGGCGTCGATCATCAGGCCGGCGTAGAGGAACCCGGTGTAGGGCAGGCCGTCGGCGGCCATGCCGGCCAGCGTCGGGTTGATGATCTCGCGCATCACGCGTGCGTGCACGTCGGGGGTGACCACTGGAGCGGGCGAGTAGGCGCCCATGCCGCCGGTGTTGGGGCCCTGATCGCCGTCCTTGAGGCGCTTGTGGTCCTGGCTGGTGGCGAGCGCGAGCGCGTTCTTGCCATCGGCCATGACGATGAAGCTCGCCTCCTCGCCTTCCATGAACTCCTCGATGACCACGCGTGCGCCCGCGTCGCCCATACGGTTGTCGAGCAGCATCATGTCGATCGCCGCGTGCGCCTCGTCGGCGGTCATCGCCACCACCACGCCCTTGCCCGCAGCCAGGCCGTCGGCCTTAATGACGATCGGCGCGCCCTCGGCCTCAATGTAGGCGTGCGCTGTGGCGGCATCGGAGAAGGTCTGGTACTTGGCGGTGGGGATGTTGTGGCGGACGAGGAACTGCTTGGCGAAGTCCTTCGAACTCTCGAGTTGTGCGGCCGCCTTGGTCGGGCCGAAGATCGGCAGGCCAGCGGCGCGGAAGGAATCGACCACGCCGGCGGCGAGCGGCGCCTCGGGGCCGACCACGGTGAAGGCCACCTGCTCGCGTTTCGCCAGTTCGACGAGCACCGGGATGTCGGTGATCGGCGCGTTCTGCAGCAGCTTCTCGGCAGCGGTGCCAGGGTTACCCGGCGCGACCAGCACGCGGGTGACCTTGGGCGACTGGGCGAGTTTCCAGGCCAGCGCGTGTTCGCGGCCGCCGGAACCGATGACGAGGACTTTCATGTGCTGCTCCGAATCTCTGCTGGGGTGGTCGTGCTTAGTGGCGGAAATGCCGGAAGCCGGTGAAGACCATGGCGATGTTCTGCTCGTTGGCGGCGGCGATGACCTCTTCGTCGCGCATCGAGCCACCCGGCTGGATCACTGCGGTGGCGCCGGCCTGGGCGAGCACGTCGAGGCCATCGCGGAAGGGGAAGAAGGCGTCCGAGGCGACCACGCAGCCGGTGATCTGCAGGCCGGCGTTCTCGGCCTTGATCTTGGCGATGCGGGCGGAGTCGACGCGGCTCATCTGGCCGGCGCCGACGCCGACAGTCATGCCGTCCTTGCAATACACGATGGCGTTGGACTTGACGTACTTGGCCACGCGCCAGGCGAACAGCATGTCGCGCATCTCGGCTTCCGTCGGCGCACGCTGGGTGACGACCTTGAGGTCGGCGATCTGGATGCGGGCTTCGTCGGCGCTCTGCACCAGCAGGCCGCCTCCGACACGCTTGTAGTCGAAGGCGCCGGCGGGTTGGCCAAGCGGGCAGGTGAGCACGCGCACGTTCTTCTTGCTGGCGAGCAGCTCGAGCGCGTCGGCGGTGTAGGACGGGGCGATCAGCACTTCGAGGAACTGCGCCGACACGGCCTCGGCCGCGGCGCGGTCGACTTCGCCGTTGAAGGCGATGATGCCGCCGAAGGCCGAAGTGGGGTCGGTGGAGAAGGCCTTCCTGTAGGCCTCGAGCGGGCTGGAGGCGACCGCTACCCCGCAGGGGTTGGCGTGCTTGATGATGACGCAGGCCGCGGCCGAGCTGTCGAAGGCCTTCACGCACTCCCACGCCGCGTCGGCGTCGGCGATGTTGTTGTACGACAGCTCCTTGCCCTGCAGCTGGGTGTAGCCGGCGATGCCGCCCTCGGCCGCACCGGGCTGGCGGTAGAAGGCCGCGCTCTGGTGCGGGTTCTCGCCGTAGCGCAGGTCCTGCACCTTGTCGAAGGCAAGCTGCAGACGCTCGGGGTAGGTCTGCAGCGACACGTCGCCGGCCTCGTTGGTGACGAGCGCGGTGAGGTAGTTGGAGATCGCCGAGTCGTAGCGCGCGGTGTGGGTGAAGGCCTTCACCGCGAGCGCGAAGCGGGTCTTGTGGCTGAGCTTGCCGGCGTTGGACTTGAGCTCCTCGATGATGCAGCCGTAGTCCTCGGGGTCGGTGACGATGCCGACGCCGCCTTGTTCATTGCCATGGTTTTTGGCCGCGGCGCGCACCATGGTCGGGCCGCCGATGTCGATGTTCTCGATCGCGTCTTCCAGCGTGCAGTCGGGCTTGGCCACGGTCTGCTGGAAGGGGTAGAGGTTCACCACCACGAGGTCGATGCGGCCGATGTCGTGGGCCGCGATCGTCTCCATGTGCTCGGCAAGGTCGCGGCGGGCGAGGATGCCGCCGTGCACCTTCGGATGCAGGGTCTTGACGCGGCCGTCGAGCATCTCGGGGAAGCCGGTGTGCTCGGAGACGTCGGTGACCGGAAGGCCGGCTTCGCGCAGCAGGCTGGCGGTGCCGCCGGTCGACAGCAGCTTGATGCCGAGGGCGGAGAGTTCGCGCGCGAAGTCGAGCACGCCGCGTTTGTCGGAGACGCTGATCAGGGCTTGGGTGACGTTCATCGTGGTGCCTGGTACGAAGATGGAGGAGATCGGAGCGACGGTTCGTGCTTGAAGTTGAGCGGGTGCCTTGTACGGGGCGCGGCCAGTGCGCGGTGCTGCGTGTTCGAGGGCGGCCTCAGAGCAGTTCGTAGTCGGTGAGCTTGCGCCGCAGCGTGTTGCGGTTGATGCCGAGCATGTCGGCCGCCACGGTCTGGTTGCCATTGGCGCGCCGGAGCACGAACTCGAGCATCGGGCGCTCGACGTTGCGGATCACCATGTCGTGGATGGCGGCCGGCTTCTCACCGTCGAGGTCGCGGAAATACTGGTCCAGCGTGCGGACGACGGCGTCCGCGATTTCGTTGCTGCGGCTGGTCATGCTGCAAGTTCCTGCGGGTAATCGGCCTGCTCGTCCGCCTCGTAGCGCAGGCGCGCATCAGCCTCGGCGAGCTGGCCGAAGAAGTCGTCCACCGCGGCGAGCTGGGCCGGGATGTCGGGGATCTGGTTCATCGCGCGGCGGAAGGCCGCCGAGCCGACCAGGCCCTTGGTGTACCAGGAGATGTGCTTGCGCGCGATCTTCACGCCGCGGTCGTCGCCGTAGAAGGCGTAGAGGTCGGCGAGGTGCTCGCGGCAGACCTGGTGGATCTCGCTCACCAGCGGCGGGGGCAAGAGCTCGCCGGTGGCGAGGAAATGCTCGATCTCGCGGAAGATCCACGGCCGGCCCTGGGCCGCGCGCCCGATCATGACGCCATCGGCACCGGTGTAGTCGAGCACGTACTTCGCCTTCTGCGGGCTGGTGATGTCGCCGTTGGCGATCACCGGGATCTTCACCAGCGTCTTGACGTGGGCGATGGTGTCGTACTCGGCTTCGCCCATGTACTGGTCGGCGCGGGTGCGGCCGTGGATGGCGATCGCGCGGATGCCGGCGTCCTCGGCGATGCGGGCGACCATGGGGGCGTTCTTGTTGGCGCGGTTCCAGCCGGTGCGGAACTTGAGCGTCACGGGCGTATCGGGCACGGCCCTGACCACCGCCTCGAGGATGCGCGCGACCAGCGGCTCGTCCTGCATCAGCGCCGAGCCGGCCATCACGTTGCAGACCTTCTTGGCCGGGCAGCCCATGTTGATGTCGATGATCTGGGCGCCGTTGTCGGCGTTGTACTTCGCTGCCTCGGCCATCATCGCCGGGTCGGCGCCGGCGATCTGCACCGAGATCGGATCGACCTCGCCGGTGTGGTCGGCGCGGCGGCGGGTCTTCTCGCTGCCGTAGAGCAGGGAGTTGGAGGTGACCATCTCGGACACGGCGACGCCTGCGCCGAGTTTCTTGCACAACTGGCGGAAAGGACGATCCGTCACCCCGGCCATGGGGGCGACGAAGAGGTTGTTGCGCAAGGTGAAGCCGGCGAACTGCATGGTCTGATGGGGAAGCGAAAACGCGGCATTTTACCCTATCGACCCTGCGCGTGCGCTTGGTGGGGCGAGTGTGCAACACGCTGGCGCAGGGAGGGGCGCGGCGGATGGCCGATCGTGGCGCGGCTGACCCTGCGTGTGGTGATGAGGCGCAGGGGCTGAAGCAGGGCTGGGGGTTCGCTGGCAATACCTTCTGGTGCTTCAGGACTCGCTCGTCTTCTGCAGGGCCTGTTCGAGGTCGGCGATGAGGTCGTCGGTGTCCTCGATGCCCACTGAGACTCGGAGCAGGTCGAGCGGGCAGCGCGTGCCGGGGCCCTCGATCGGGCCGCGATGCTCGATCAGGCTCTCGACCGAGCCGAGCGAGGTTGCGCGGCGGAAGATCCTTACGGCGCCGGCGACCCGGCGTGCGGCATCCTCGCCGCCTTTTACGCGCAGCGACAGCATGGCGCCGAAGCCACCGTCCATCTGGCGGCAGGCGATGTCGTGGCCGGGGTGCGAGGGGAGACCGGGGTAGAGCACGGCGAGCAGCGCCGGGTGATGCTCGAAGTACTGCGCGATGCGCAGCGCCGAGGCGGCGGCAGTGCGCACGCGGGGAAAGAGCGTGCGCAGTCCGCGGTTGAGCAGCCAGGCCTCGAAGGGGCCGAGCACCGCGCCGGCGGCGGCGCGGGCGGTCTTGATGCGCGCCCAGAACTCGTCGCGGGCGCGGGTCACCAGCACGCCGGCGACTACGTCGGAGTGGCCGTTGAGGTACTTGGTGGCCGAGTGCATCACCACGTCGGCGCCGAGCGCGAGCGGACGGGTGAACACCGGCGTGGGTACCGTGGAGTCGACCACCAGGCGGGCGCCGGCGGTGTGGGCGAGCTCGGCGGCGCGGGCGATGTCGAGAACCTCCCAGGTCGGGTTGGCGGGCGTCTCTGCCCACACCAGGTCGGCCGGGTGCTGCAGCAGCGCGGCGAGTTCGTCGGCATCGGCGTAGAAGTCGAGGGCGATCTGCCAGTTGGTGGCAAAGCCGATCATCCAGTTGCGCAGCGACCAGTACATGTCGTGCGGGGCGACGATGCGCGCGCCGGGTTTCAGCGCCAGCAGCGCCGCCGAGGCCGCAGCCATGCCGGAGGCGAACAGCGCCGCTTCGGCGCCGCCTTCCAGCTCGCACAGCAGCGCCTCTGCGGGATCGTAGGCCGGGCTGGCGTCGCGCGCGTAGATCCGGCCACCGGGCAGGCTACCGTCCGCGGCGCGCTCGAAGGTGGTCGCCATGTGGATCGGCGGCACGATGTCGCGGTGCGGCATGGTGGGCGCGCCCATGCCCTGGGCGGCGAGGGTGGCGGGGGAGAGCGTGTCGTCGTGCTGCATGATGCGCAGTCCTTGCGGGCGAGAGGCGTTGAAGATGGTCAGCCGAGGATCGGCGCGGCGGGGTCGGGGCAGCATGGGGCGGACCCGCCGGGTGAGGCGAAGGCTCGTACGCGTCTGGGACATTCGCCGGCAAGCCCGCTGCTGCGGCGGGGCTCGCGCTTTCGGCTGATCGTCTCGGGGTTGCGAGAGCCTACAAGCTCGAGTTGTTGGTGTCGAGTCGGCGGCGCGGGTAAAATCGCAAGCTTTTTTCCAGCTCGGACGCCTTCCGTGATCCGCATCGAAAACCTGCACAAGACCTACCGTGCCGCCGACGGGCGCGAGGTGGCGGCGCTCGCCGACATCGAGCTCGAGATCGGCGCCGGCGAGGTGTTCGGCATCATCGGCCGTTCGGGCGCCGGCAAGAGCACGCTGATCCGCACCCTGAACCTGCTTGAGCGCCCGAGCGCCGGGCGGGTACTGATCGACGGCGAGGACATCACCCAGCTCGACAGCGAGGGGCTGTACGCGCTTCGCCGGCGCGTAGGCATGATCTTCCAGCACTTCAACCTGCTCAACGCCAAGACGGTCGCCGACAACATCGACTGGCCGCTGAAGGCGACCGGGCACAGCAACGCCGCCGAGCGCGCGGCGCGGGTGAAGGAATTGCTGGCGCTGGTCGGCCTGTCCGAGCACGGCCACAAGTACCCGGCGCAACTGTCGGGCGGGCAGAAGCAGCGCGTGGGCATCGCGCGCGCGCTCGCCAACCGGCCGCAGATCCTGCTGTGCGACGAGGCGACCTCGGCGCTGGACCCCGAGACCACCCAGTCCATCCTGCGCCTGCTGCTCGACATCAACCGCCAACTCGGCCTCACCATCGTGCTGATCACCCACGAGATGCAGGTGATCCGCACGATCTGCGACCGCGTCGCGGTGATCGACGGCGGGCGCATCGTCGAATCGGGCAAGGTCGCCGACGTCTTCCTGCATCCGCAGCATCCGGTCACCCGCAGCATGGTCGCGCAGAGCGACGCGCTCGCTGCGGCGAGCTTCGACCCTGCCCACGCCTACATGAGCGACAAGCTGCGCGGCACGCTGGTGCGCCTGACCTACATCGGCGACGTGACCTACCAGCCCATCCTGAGCCGCATCATGGCCGGCGCCAAGGTGCAGATCACGATCCTGCAGGGCGAGGTCTCGAGCATCAAGGACGTGCCTTTCGGCCAGCTGCTGCTCGAACTCGAAGGCGGCGAGGAAGACATCCGCGAAGTGTTCGCCGAGCTCGACCGCCACCAGATCCACCACGAGGTGCTGCAGTAATGGACCTGTCCGTCATCGACTGGAGCGACATCTGGCTGGCGACCTGGGAGACCCTGGTCATGACCGGGGTGTCGCTGTTCTTCACCATCCTGCTCGGCCTGCCGCTGGGCATCCTGCTGTTCGTCACCGCCAAGCGCCAGCTGCTCGAGCAGGGCTTCGTCTACACGGTGCTGTCCTTCGTGGTCAACGTGCTGCGCTCGGTGCCCTTCCTGATCCTGCTGATCGTGATGATCCCGGTCACGGTGATCCTGATCGGCACCTCGCTCGGCGTCGAAGGCGCGATCCCGCCGCTGGTGGTGGGCACCGCGCCCTTCTTTGCACGCCTGGTCGAGAACGTGCTGCGCGAGGTCGATCGCGGCGTGATCGAGGCCTGCCAGGCGATGGGCATCCGCACCTCGCGCATCATCTTCGGCGCGCTGCTGCCCGAGGCGCTGCCCGGGCTGATCGCCGCCGTCACCGTGAC
The DNA here is from genome assembly GCA_003446655.1 of Thauera sp. Classification (GTDB taxonomy): domain Bacteria; phylum Pseudomonadota; class Gammaproteobacteria; order Burkholderiales; family Rhodocyclaceae; genus Thauera. The sequence continues at coordinate 19,877 of DMCZ01000157.1, forward strand.
GGCGATCACCTTGATGTCCTATGCTGCGATGTCCGGCGTGATCGGCGGCGGCGGCCTCGGCGACCTCGCGATCCGTTTCGGCTATCAGCGCTTCCAGACCGAGGTGATGGTGATCACCGTCGCCCTGCTGGTCGTGCTCGTCCAGATCATCCAGTACTCGGGCGACCGCCTGGTGCTGTATTTCACCCGCAAGTGATCCCCACGAAGGAGACTTCAACGATGTCGTTTACCCTGCGCAAACTCCTCGCTGCCGCCCTCGGTACGCTCACCCTGGCTGCCGGTTCCGCCGCGCTCGCCGCCGACCGTCTGGTCATCGCCGCCACCCCGGTGCCGCACGCCGAGATCCTCGAGTTCGTCAAGCCGATGCTGGCCAAGGAAGGCGTGGAGCTCGAGGTGAAGGTGTTCACCGACTACGTCCAGCCCTCGATGCAGACCAACGAGAAGCGCGTCGACGGCAACTTCTTCCTGCACCAGCCCTACCTCGACGAGTTCAAGAAGAAGCAGAAGAACGACATCCAGACCGTGGTCGCCAAGGTCCACGTCGAGCCGCTCGGCGCCTACTCGGCCAAGCACAAGGCGGCGGCCGACATCCCCGAGGGCGCGACCGTGGCGATTCCGAACGACCCGTCCAACTCCGGCCGCGCGCTGCTGCTGATGGCGAAGAACGGGCTGATCACGCTCAAGGACCTGAACAACATCTCGGCCACCCAGAAGGACATCGCCGACAACCCCAAGAAGCTCAAGATCCGCGAGCTCGAGGCCGCGACCCTGCCGCGCATCCTCAACCAGGTCGACCTGGCGGTGATCAACACCAACTACGCGATCGAGGCCAAGCTCAACCCGGTCAAGGACTCGCTCTTCATCGAGGACGCCAGCTCGCCCTACGCCAACCTGCTGGTGGCGCGCGAGGACAACGCCAACAGCCCGGCGATGAAGAAGCTCGCCGCCGCGCTGAACTCGCCCGAAGTCAAGCAGTTCCTCGCCGACAAGTACCAAGGCGCGGTGGTGCCGGCGTTCTGACGCCAGCTCGATATCGCGCCGCTTGACCGCGGCCTGCACGAAGCGAAGGCCTGCAGCCCGGTGTCCGGAGTGCAGGCCTTTTTGCTCGTGTGCATGCCTGGTTGCGGCTGATCAGGGCCAGGCACGGGCGCCGAAGAGCATCCGGCGCGCGACGAAATTGCGCAATGGCGGCAGCAGGTCGAGCGCAAACAGCGCCGCGCCGCGTGCGTGACGCAGCGGGGCGAAGTCGTTGCTGAACACCCGCACCAGGGTGTCGGTGAAGCGGATCGTGCCGAAGCGATCGAGGCCGCGGGCTCGCGCATAGGCGGCGAGGAGTGCCGGGCGGCCAGGGTCGAACTGCGGGGCGTGCTGCGTTCCGGCCTTCGTCGTCGTTACGCCCGCGGCGTGAGCCGATGGGGTCGCGGCCGTGACCGCGATCGATGCGTCGCGCTGTTTCAGCAAGGTGTCGGCGAGCGCCCACACGTCGCGCAGCGCGAGGTTGAAGCCCTGACCGGCGACAGGATGCAGCGTCTGCGCGGCGTTGCCGAGCCACACGGTGCGCGGCGCGATGGTCGAGCGCCGGTAGCGCAGGGCCAGCGGGTAGCGCAGGCGCGGCCCGACGCCGGTGAGCCGTGCTCGGCTCCCGATGTGGGCCTGCAGGCGGGCGAGGTAGGCGGCATCGTCGAGCGCGAGCAGTTCCTCGGTGGTTTCTGGGCGGGCAACATGCACAAGCGCATAACCGTCGCCTTTCGGCAGCAGCGCCACCGGGCCTTGCGCGGTGAAGCGCTCGAAGGCGGTGTGGCGATGCCCGCCGGCGACCTGCACGTCGGCGATCAGCGCATGCTGTTCATAGTCGTGCTCGATTACGTTGGCATCGCCCGCGCGCAGTCCGCCCTCGGCACACGCTGCCAGCCGTGCGCGCAGGCTGGCAGCGGGTTTGCAGGCTCCGCCCAGGCTGGCGATCACGTCGTCCTCGCCGGCCGCGAGGTTCGTCACCTCCGTCTCGTCCAGCACCGGAATACCGGCAGCGTCGACTGCGGCGCGCAGCGCGGCGGCGAGCGCACCCGCCGAGGTGACGTAGCCGAGCGCCGGCAGTTCGTGCTCGCTGGCGTCGATCAAGGTGCGGCCGAGCCCACCCTCGTGCGAGATGTGGATGTGCTGGATCGCGGTCGTCGGTAGTGCATCCCACACGCCGAGACGCTGCAAGGTAAGCCGGGTGCCGTGCGCGAGCGCGAGGTCGCGCGGGTCCCTCGTCACTGCTTCACGGGCGCGTGCGTCAGCGAGCACGATGTCGAGCCCGGCGTCCTTGAGCGCGAGGGCAAGCGCGAGGCCGACTGGACCGGCGCCGACGATCAGCAGATCATGGACGCGGTCGCGCGTTTCGTCAGCCATGGCGTGCGTCCCGCATCAGGGCCTCGATGTCTGCGATCCCCTTGGGTGCGTCTTCGGTGATCAGTTCGCAGCCGCTCGCCGTGACCACTGCGTCGTCCTCGATGCGGATGCCGATGTTCCAGAAGGCCTCGGGGACGTCGTCGGCGGGGCGGATGTAACAGCCCGGCTCGATGGTCAGGACCATGCCTTCGACCAGCGGCCGCCACTCGCCGCCGAGCTTGTATTCGCCGGCGTCGTGCACGTCCATGCCCAGCCAGTGGCCGGTGCGGTGCATGTAGAAGCGGCGGTAGTCGCCGTTCTCGAGCACGCCGTCGAGGCTCCCCTTGATGAGGCCAAGGTCGAGCATGCCCTGGGCGAGCACCTTCACCGAGGCGTCGTGGGGCTGGTTCCAGTGCGCGCCGGGGCGAGTGGCCTCGCGCGCAGCGGCCTGTGCGGCAAGGACGATCTCGTACACCGCACGCTGCGGGCCGGAGAAGCGGCCGTTCACCGGAAAGGTCCGGGTGATGTCGGAGGCGTAGCCGTCGAGCTCGCAGCCGGCGTCGATCAGCAGCACGGCGCCGTCCTTCACGGGCTTGTCGTTGTCGACGTAGTGCAGTACGCAGGCGGTGGG
>DMCZ01000145.1 GCA_003446655.1 Thauera sp.
CCACCGAGCGGGTTGATTTTCTCGGTGCGGTAGAGATTCATCATCTCCTGCTGCATCTTGGCCTTGTCGTTGCCGTACAGCTCCTTCATGCGTTGAAGGCGCGGACCGAGCACCCGCATCTTGGCCATGGACTTGTAGCTCGCGGCCGACAGCGGGAAGAACACCGCCTTGATCGCCACCGTGACCAGGATGATCGCCCAACCCCAGTTGCCGGTCAGCTTGTGGAACCACGACAGCACCCAGAACAGCGGCGCCGCGATCACGGTCAGCCAGCCGTAGTCCACCACCAGGTCGAGTCCAGGGGCGATGCCCTCCAGCTTGTCCTGTTCCTGGGGACCCGCGTACAGGCGGCTCGCCACCGTGCCCGCAGCACCCGGCTCGATCGCCGACACCGGCAGGATCACGCCGGCCGAGAAAAGGTTGTTACCCAGCGCGCGGGCAAAATACTCGCGCTGCTGCCCCTGCTCCGGAAGCCAGGCGCTGACGAAATAGTGCTGCACCATCGCCACCCAGCCGTCGCTCGCGCTCTTCGCAAACTTGGCGTCGCCGTCGGTGATGTCGGCGAACTGCACCTTCTGGAACTTGTTGGCATCGGTATAGAAGGCCGGCCCGGTGAAGGTGGTCACGCCGAAGGCTTCCACCTGCTCGGCCGGATTGCCGTCGCGGGTGAGCTGGAAGTAGGCATGGGGCGCGAGCGCCTGCGCGCCGCCGTTGCGGATCTCGTAGGCGATGTCCACCAGGTAGCTGCCGCGCGCGAAACGCATGACCTTGGTCACCTGGACGCCGTTCTGCTCGGGCGCCTGCAGGCGGAGTTCGACCGCATCTTCGCCGTCCTTCAGGCGCAGCTCGCTCGCCGGCAACTGGAACACCGTTTTGTGCGTCGGCAGGCCGTCCCCAATCAGGCCGGACTGCGCAGCATACTGGTGGCGGGTGGTGCCATCGTCAAACAGCACGAAATTGGCGCCTGTCTCGCCGCTCGCCTTGTGCTGCTTGAGCTCCAGACGGACGATATCGCCCCCCTGTGCAGACACCTCGGCGCGCAGCAGGTCGGTCTCGACCACCACGCGCGGCGCGGCCGCGGCGGCGGCCTGCTCGCCCGGGACAGCGGGCGCACCCGGCGCCGCCGCGTTCAGGGTCGGCGTGGGCACTGCACCGTCGGCCGGCGCCGCCGCGCCGACGGCTGCCGGCTGTTGCGCCGCCACCGGGGGCTGGTTGTGCTTGAGCCAGCCATCCCACAGCATGACCAGGGCGAAGGAGAAAACCAGGAAGAGGATGAGGCGGCGTTGATCCATCGGATTCGTTCTGTCTCAGGTCAGGGAACGGGATCATACCCGCCCGGATTGAAGGGGTGACAGCGCCCCACCCGTTTCGCAGCCATCCAGCTGCCACGCAGGGCGCCGTAGCGCTCGATGGCCTCGATCGCGTATTCGGAACAGGTCGGGTGAAAACGGCAGTTGCGCCCGAGCATCGGGCTGATCGCATAGCGGTAGAAACGTACCAGCGCGATCAACACGGTCTTCATGGGCGGGGCAACCTTTGCAGCAAGACGAGCAGGTCGAGGTTCAGTTCGGCGCGAGTCGCCTTTGCGACGGACGCATGCAGGCGCACCACGAGATCCATGGCCGGCAGCGCCTCACGATGGCGCCTGAATGTTTCACGCGCAATGCGCTTGACCAGATTGCGCACGTTCGCGCGCTTGGCGAGCTTCTTGGCCACGACCACCCCGAGACGGGCGGTGTCGAGGCCGTTGGGGCGGTAATGCAGCATGTAGAAACGCCCGCGCAGCGCCCGCCGAAAAGCAAAAACGGATGAATACTCATCCGTTTTGTGCAATCTGTGAGCGCTGCGAAATCCCTGGTCAGCGCCCGTGGGCAACATCACCTCAGACGGCGAGGCGGTGACGACCCTTGGCACGACGTGCGCGGATGACCGCACGGCCGCCACGGGTCTTCATGCGGACCAGGAAGCCATGGGTGCGCTTGCGGCGGACAACGGAGGGCTGATAAGTGCGTTTCATGATCGGACTGCCAGTGTTAGGTCAAACGCGAGAGTTAAATGGATAATCCCATGTTTGTCAAGAACAATTTTTGATCACCCCTGTGGATAAGTCTGGACCAGCCGATTACAATGATGGCCTTTCGTGCCCCCGAGGCTAGCGCACAACAAGCGCAGGCCACTGCATACGAATGCCGCCGTCCGAGCGCAATGCAGGCACATGACCCCAGCGAAACGTCACCCGGCAGGACCACAGCGCAGGAGCCTCGTCGCATGAGCGACGCCCCCTGCCGTGAATCTCGCCGTATCTCGAAGCGCAAACCCGATCGCCGCCAACCTCACTCCCATCCACGCCGTGACTCAAGATTTCTGGTCCTTCTGCCTGTCGCGCCTTGAACAGGAGCTGCCCCAGCAGCAGTTCAATACCTGGATCAAGACGCTGCGGGCGGAATCCGGGGAGGGCTCGGCATGGTCGCTGTTCGCACCCAACCGCTTCGTGCTGCAATGGGTGCGGGAGCGTTACCTGCGTCGTATCGAGGAACTCGGTGAGGAATTCGCGGGCGTACCGCTGGTCGTCGAACTCCAGTTGCCACCCGCAGGCGCCACACGCCCCGCGCGTCCGACCGCGACACACGCCGCAGCGCCCGCCGCACCGGCTGCGGCAGCGGCGCGGGCCGCGGTGAGCGCGAGTCCGGTCGCGCCTGCAGACGGCGGCAGCGAAGGCGCAGCAGACCTCGTCGCAGCCGCAGCCCCCGAGCCCGTTCCCGCCCTGCAGATCCGGCGCAGCGCAGCGCCGTCCGCGCGCGATGGCGAACCGGTGAGCGGCCTCGAGCTCGCCTACGAGAAGACCCGCCTCAACCCCGACTTCACCTTCGACACCCTGGTCACCGGCCGCGCCAACGACCTCGCCCGCGCCGCCGCCATGCAGGTGGCGCAGAACCCGGGCACGTCCTACAACCCGCTGTTCGTCTATGGCGGCGTCGGCCTCGGCAAGACCCACCTGGTGCACGCCATCGGCAACGCGGTGTTCCGCCACAACCCGCGCGCGGTCATCCGCTACGTGCACGTCGAGGACTACTACGCCGACGTCGTGCGCGCCTATCAGCAGAAGAGCTTCGACGCCTTCAAGCGCTACTACCGCTCGCTCGACATGCTGATCATCGACGACATCCAGTTCTTCAATAACAAGAACCGCACGCAGGAAGAGTTCTTCCACGCCTTCAACGCGCTCACCGAGGCGCGCAAGCAGATCGTCATCACCTGCGACACCTACCCCAAGGACATCCAGGGCCTGGAAGAGCGTCTCATTTCCCGCTTCGACTGGGGCCTGACCTGTCTCTTATACACATCT
>DMCZ01000050.1:0-1181 GCA_003446655.1 Thauera sp.
TGGTTGCTGCGCTACGCGGAGCGGCGCTGAGCGCCTTGCCGCGCGGCGCGGTGAGTCGCAGCGCAGGCTTCTCGTCTCCCCAAACGTCCTCAAAAAAGACGGGCCCGAAGGCCCGCTTTCCTTGACGAGTCGCCTGGCGGCGATCAGCCCTGCTGCTGGGCAGCGCGCTTGGCAGCGGCGGCCTTGTAGTCCAGCTTTTCCTTGATACGCGCGGACTTGCCCGAACGCTGGCGCAGGTAGTAGAGCTTGGCGCGACGGACGTCACCGCGGCGCTTCACTTCGACGCCGGCCACCAGCGGCGAGTAGGTCTGGAACGTACGCTCGACACCTTCACCCGAAGAGATCTTGCGGACGATGAAGGAAGAGTTGAGGCCACGGTTGCGCTTGGCGATGACCACGCCTTCGTAGGCCTGCAGACGCTCGCGGTTGCCTTCCTTGACCTTCACCTGAACGATCACGGTGTCGCCGGGACCGAACTCGGGGATGGTCTTGCCTTGCGAGACGCGGGCGATCTCTTCTTGCTCGAGTTGTTGAAGCAGGTTCATTGGATTAACTCCATCAATGTTATTGGCCTTCGCCTCGATGCGTCGGCCTGGCAGCAGAGCAGGTCGGAACCTGATGCCTGCCGTTTGTAATCGGGCCTTCAGATGCGCTGCGTGTGCAGTGCGTCATCCGTCCCGGCTTGCTCCTGCCTGAACTCGTCAAGCAGTTTCAATTCGGTCTTGCTCAGCGTGCGCGCGGCCAGCAGATCAGGCCGGCGCAGCCAGGTGCGCCCCAGCGACTGCTTCAGCCGCCAGCGGCGGATCGCCGCATGGTTGCCCGACAACAGCACGTCGGGCACGCTTTCGTCCTCATACACTTCCGGCCGCGTGTAGTGCGGACAGTCCAGCAGCCCGTCAGCGAAGGAATCCTCCTGCGCCGAGCCGGCAGTATTCAATGCGCCGGGCAACTGGCGCACGATCGCATCGAGCAGGACCATCGCCGGCAATTCTCCGCCCGACAGCACGAAATCGCCGAGCGAGAGTTCCTCGTCGACCTGGCGGTCGATCAGGCGCTGATCCACGCCCTCGTATCGCCCGCACAGCAGGACAAGTCCCGGCTCTTTGGCCAGATCCATCACCACCGCCTGATCGAGCCTGCGCCCCTGGGGCGACAGGTAGATCACGCGACCACTGTTCCCG
>DMCZ01000050.1:1430-5053 GCA_003446655.1 Thauera sp.
CGCCGTAGGGACGATCATCCACCGTGCGGTGCGGATCGGTCGTGAAGTCCCGCGGATTGTGGAAGCCGATCTCGTAAAGCCCGCGATCGACCGCCCGCCGGGTGATGCCACTGCCAGTCAGCGCTGCAAACATCTCCGGGAACAGGGTGATGACGTCGTAACGACGCAATCCTCCCATGATCTGCGGCAAGCGCTCTTCCTGCACATTCACTGAAGGCATCTGCGGATTTGCTGGCCGCTCACGGCCGCGCATCACCAGTCCTTCTGCCAGCTCACCCGGATCTCCCGGGCAGCCAAGTCCACGTCCAGGACATAGGCGGCAACGAAGGGGATCAGTCGCTCGACCCCACCCTTGTCGTCTCCGTCCTGCACCTGCAGCACGTCATGCGCCCCTGTCGATAGCAGGCTCGCGACCGTGCCGAGGATCTCCCCGGCCTCGTTGATCACCGTCAGGCCGACCAGGTCGCCCCAGTAATACTCGCCCTCCGCTGGCTGGGGGAGCGCATCGCGCGGCGCACCGACGAAGAAGCCATCGATGGCTTCGGCTGCGTTGCGGTCCGGAACCTCGGCGAGCGCGGCGACCAGGCCCTTGCCGTGCGCACGGCAGGCTGTGAGCGTGTACTGCTTCCACTGCGCGTCGGGCGCGTTGTCGTCAAGGCTCAGCCACCAGTGCGGCATCTTGCGCCACGCTGCCGGGTCGTCCCCGAAAGGGTGAATCTTGAGCCAGCCCTGAACGCCAAAAGGGGCGACGATGCGCCCCAGTACGATCATGCGCCGCTCCGCCGCAGATCGATGTCGATCAGGCAGCGGCCTTGGCGGCCTGCTTGACGAGGCGAGCAACGGTCGGCGACAGCTGGGCGCCGTTCTGCTCCCAGTAGGCCAGACGCTCGGTGTTGATCACCAGGCCCTTCTCAGCGCCGGATGCGATCGGGTTGTAATAGCCGACGCGCTCGATGAAGCGACCGTCGCGACGATTGCGGGAGTCGGCGACGACCATGTTGAAGAACGGGCGCTTTTTGGCGCCACCACGGGCAAGGCGAATGACGACCATCTGATTTTCCTGATCGGTAGATGCGAAAAACCGCGGATTATAGGGTAAGCCCTTCTTGGGGGCAAGGCGTCAGCGGTATTTCGCAGTGCTTTTTCGCACGAAGTCCGCTCCCGCACCGGCCGCGATGCAAAGCTGTTACGGGCGGTCCTGACCGTGCGGTGCAAGTGTCCGGATGGTGCTTCGAAGGCGATAGAATGCGGGGCGCCCACTTCGACCACTTGCCACATGGAAGCTCCACCCACGATCTCCGAAGACGAGCGAGTTCTGATTGCCTGGCTCGAGGCTGAGCCATTGGAGACGGTTGCTGACGATGTGCTCGCATTCAGGGCGCAACTCCAGAACGTCAGCGAGATGCGGACGGGGCCGCTCAGCCTGGTCGGGCTCGAGGCAGCAGCCGATCGCGTGCTGGATATGGGTGAGCGCGTGCGCGCGCAGCTGCTGGCCGTGCAGCTGCCCGTTCCAGCCGATCTCTACGAGACAGCGGAGCGCGTGTGCGACGTCTTGCTCGATGTGGCCGCATGGTTCGCGGAGCGTATCACCGATGGACAGTCGGGGGCCGAACGTCGGGGATTTGCTCGGGGCGGCCTGGAGCTGATCACCGAGCTGTATATGCTCTGCGGCCTGATGGCGGCGCCATTGCCTGCGCAGGTTTGGCGGCTCGCACACCGGCTGGCGGGTGCGACGGATTTGCTGGCTGCAGCGCCGGACGATGAAGTTCGCTGCGCTTATCTGCGTATCGTGGCGATTGCGGCCGCGCAGCCGGAAGGTCTCACGGGACGTGAGCTCGCCTGGGCCACCCAGTTCCTCGATGCCCGCGTCCTGAGCGCCGCCGTCATCGAGGCGAAGCCGACGGGCGGTAGTGCAGCGTCCTGGTGGATCGACCCGTCCTCCGATCTCGCGCCTCAGGCGTTCGCCCGGCGTCCGCCACCCGACGAGCTCGTGCGCGAAGGGCGGGTGTGGTCGTTCAATCCCAGGCCGATGGCGCAGAAGCTGGGCGAGTGCTTGGAGTGGATCACAGCCCATATGACGGCCGCCGAACTGGCGGGAATGGCGTGCGAGGTCGAGCCGCTGGCAGCGGACGAAACGGGTTTTCCGCCCGGGCTCGCGCCGCTGGAGACGCAGGCCCTGCTCAGGCGGCTGCGTGCTCACTGGATGGCGACGCCGGTCCGGGAGCAGCCACGGCGGCCCAATCAGTACGCGGTTCAGGTGTGCATCGGCTTGGTAGGGGTGTGGGAGCTGGGGCAGGGCGTGCGCGTCGAGCCGGGGCGGCTGCGCGAGTGGGTGGTGCTCAACGAAAGCCCGGGCGGGCTCGCGATCATGAGCGTCACTGGCGCGCAAGCGAACGTCGAGGCGGGCGCTGCGCTTGCGCTGCGCCGTGACGCCCAGCAGCCATGGTCCGTATGCATCGTGCGCTGGGTGCGAAGTGAGATGCCCGGGCAGATCGAGCTGGGTCTGCAACTGATCGGGGTCGCCTTTCAGTCGGTCCGTGTGGGTTTCCGGGGCAGAGCGACCAAGCACCTCGCGCCCGCGCTCGCGCTTCCGGTGATGGAGCCGGTGCGGCGGCATCCGGCAATGCTCGCGCCTGCCGGGACGTACGCCTCGCGCCGGTTCGTGTTCGTGCGCGATGGCGCCGGTGTCTACGTGGCGCAGGCGCGCGCCCTTGGGCTGGACATGCAGACCCCGGGGGTGGAACTCTTCCAGTACGAGATTGATCCCTATCCGATCTAGACCTCGCCGGCCCCCGGGCTCCGGCCAGTCCGGCAGGTATAATCCGCGGCCCTCAACCGGAACGCTCAGCCCATGCAAGAAATCCTCGTCCTTTACTACAGCCACCGCGGCTCGGTGCGCGCGCTGGCCGAGCAGCTTGCTGCAGGCATCCACCAGGTGCCCGGTGCAGTCGCGCGCGTGCGCACGGTGCCCCGTGTGTCCACGGTGTGCGAGGCGGTGGAGGATGAGATTCCCGCCGACGGTCCGCCCTATGTCGAAATTCAGGATCTCGAGCAGTGCGCCGGGCTTGCGCTCGGTAGCCCGACGCGGTTCGGCAACATGGCAGCGCCGATGAAGTACTTTCTCGACGGGCTGACGGGCGCGTGGGTGAATGGCGCGCTGGAGGGCAAGCCGGCCTGCGTCTTCACCGCATCGGCCAGTCAGCACGGCGGCCAGGAAAGCACGTTGCTGAGCATGATGATCCCGCTTTTCCATCACGGCATGTTGTTGCTCGGCCTGCCTTACAGCGAGCCCGCCCTTGGGCGCACCCGGTCAGGGGGGACGCCGTATGGCGTCAGCCACGTTTCGGGCCCCGATGGACAGGGGGTGTTGACCGAGGACGAGATCGAGCTCGCGCAGGCCCAGGGCAGGCGCCTGGCGCAGACCGCCCTGAAGCAGGTGGCGGCGAGATGAGTGCGCAGATGTTGTCGCGGATATCGAGCGTAGCGCTGCTGTCGCTGATTGCGCTGTGCGTGGTGTGGGAGGGCTGGCTGGCGCCTTTGCGCCCGGGTGGGTCGTGGCTGATGCTGAAGGCGCTGCCCCTGCTGCCAGCGGTGTTCGGCGTTTTGCGCGGCCGGCGCTACAC
>DMCZ01000050.1:5305-5558 GCA_003446655.1 Thauera sp.
GCGTGGAGCTTGTTCAGCGCGTTGAGGTAGGCCTTGGCCGAGGCGACGATGATGTCGGTGTCCGCGCCCTGCCCATCCATGACGCGGCCGTCGCGCGACAGCCGGACGGTGACCTCGCCCTGAGCGTCCGTGCCGGTGGTGATCGCGTTCACCGAATAGAGCAGCAGCTCGCTGCCGCTCGCAGCGACCGATTCGATGGCCTTGAACGCGGCATCGACCGGGCCGGAGCCTTCAGCGCGGGTGTGCGATTCGG
>DMCZ01000227.1:0-23746 GCA_003446655.1 Thauera sp.
TCGTCGCGCTCGATCGGCACGTCGACGATCAGGGTGCGCTTGGGATGCTTCAGCGTCTCGATCCAGCGCTCGAGCGAGCCGAGGTAGGGGCGCACGCGCTCGATCTGCTCGACGAAGCTCGCCCACGGTTCAGGGGCGGCGGGGTTCAGGTAGGACAGGCCGGCAAGGCGGTCGAAGCTCTGGTTGTCCTGGGGTGCTGCGCTCATCTGTCTGCCTCGTGTGGCGTGGAAGGTGAGCGCATTCTGTGGGCTGTGGGGCGGCGGGGGGATGCCGTTGCTTCATCGGCTCATGCGTTGTACGCATAACCCTTCATGCGGCCCTCGTCGGCAGGCGGAGTGCGTCAGCGCGCAGTGCCTGCGCCGGCGTCCTGCGCGGAGAGGTGCTGCCACAGCCGCAGCAGCTCGGGACGGGTGTTGGCGCGGTCGCGGTACAGGCGCACCTCCATCTCCAGGCTCCACGCCGGGCCGCCCGCGACCACCACCTCGCCGCGCTCGACCTCGCGCGCCACCGCGCTCGCCGGCAGGAAGGCGAGGCCGTGGCCGGCGAGCAGCATGGCCTTCAGGCTCTCGGCCATGTCGGTCTCGTACTGCAGCGCGAGGTGGGCTGGCTGCGGCGCATGGTCGAGGATGGTGTCGACCATGCGTCGCAGGTACGTGTTGGGTCCGTAGCGCAGGAAGGGGATCGGCGCTTCGGGGCTGCCCGGCAACTGCCAGCGCGAGAGGCCGGCGAGCTGGCGCGGCAGGTAGGGGCGGACGTGCTCGACCGCGAGCCTCAGGCCTTCGAAGCGCGCCGGATCGAGCCACACCGGGTGGGCTGGATGGTGGTAGCACAAGAGCAGGTCGCAGCCGCCCTCGCCGAGCATCATCACCACGTCATGGACGTTGCCTGCCACCAGCCGTGTCGGGACCTCGCCGAACGTGGTCTTGAGCCGTGCGAGCCAGCCCGGGAAGAAGGCGAAGGCGAGGGTATGCGGCACCGCGACCACGAGCGCGTCGCTGGCGATCGCCTGGTGGCCGCGCACCAGCGCGCGGGCCGCATGCAGGCGGTTGAGCAGGTCGACCGCCGGTCCCTTGAAGGCCTCGCCGGCCTCGGTGAGCCGGGTCGGAAAGGTGCTGCGGTCGATCAGCGCCACGCCCAGCCAGGCCTCGAGCGCGCGGATGCGGCGCGAGAACGCCGGCTGCGACACGTGGCGCTGCTCGGCCGAGCGCGAGAAGCTGCCGCTGTCGGCGAGACTGAGGAAGTCTTCCAGCCACTTCAGTTCCATCGTCGAGGCCCCCGGGGGTGGAGTATGCGGCGTTCGCGCGCCTTCAGCGTGACAGGGTCACCGGGCCGGCTCGCCCATTACGTGCGTCGCAAGCACCGCGCGATCATCGCCCAGCATCATCAGCACGAAGAGCCGCTCTTCCAGCGTCGCGCACGCGGCGCTGCGCCGGGCGAGCAGCGGGGTGGCGCGCGGGTCGAGGACGGTGAAGTCGGCCTCCTTGCCCGGCGTGAAGTTGCCGATCCGGTCGTCGAGGTAGAGGCTGTGCGCGCCGCCCAGGGTGGCGAGGTGGAAGGCGCTCACCGCCGACAGCGACTGCCTGCCAAGCTGCAGCACCTTGTAAGCCTCGCTCATGGTGCGCAGCATCGAGAAGCTGGTGCCTGCGCCCACGTCGGTGCCGAGGCCCACGCGCACGCCGAGTTCGCGCGCGCGCCGCAGGTCGAAGAGGCCGGAGCCGAGGAAGAGGTTGGAGGTCGGGCAGAAGCTCATCGCAGTGCCGGTGTCGGCCATGCGCTGGCGGTCGGTGTCGTCCAGCCACAGGCAGTGCGCGAACACCGCGCGCACGCCAAGCTGGCCGAAGCGCTCGTAGACCTCGAGATAGCTGCGCGCCTCGGGGTAGAGCTGCGCCACCCAGGCGACCTCGCCACGGTTTTCCGCCAGGTGCGATTGCAGGAAGACGCCTGGATGCTCGGCGAACAGCCGCCCGGCGAGGCGCATCTGCGCGGGCGTCGAGGTGGGGGCGAAGCGCGGCGTGACGGCATACAGCAGACGGTCGCGGCCGTGCCAGCGCTCGATCAGCGCGCGCGATTCGGCGTGGCCGGCTTCCGCGCTGTCGCGCAGAAAGTCGGGGCAGTTGCGGTCCATCAACACCTTGCCGGCGACCAGGCGCATGCGGCGTGTCCGTGCCGCCTCGAACACCGCATCCACCGACGCAGGGTGCACGGTGGCGAACACCGCCGCCGTGGTGGTGCCGTTGCGCAGCAGTTCATCGCAGAAGAAGCCGGCGACCTCGGCGGCGTGAGCGGGATCGGCGAAGCGGCGCTCGGCGGGAAAGGTGTATTTCTCCAGCCATTCGAGCAGCTGTTCGCCGTGGCTGGCGATGATGTCGGTCTGCGGGTAATGGACGTGGCTGTCGACGAAGCCGGGGAGGATGAGCTTGCCGCGGTAGTCGGTGAGCGGCGTGCCGGGCGGCAGCTTGGCCAGCAGCTCGGCGGCTGGGCCGCATTCGGCGATGTGGCCGTCGCGCACGATCAGCACGCCGTCGGCGAAGTGTTCGAGTGCGCGCCCATCATGGGCGGGGTCGGCGAGGAAATGCACGATCTCGCCGCGCACGGCGGTGATTCGATTTCCGGTCATGGGGCGGCAGCCGCGCGGGCGGGGGCGTCAGACGCTTCCCGGGCCGCTCTCCAGGCCTCGAACGCCGCGGGCGGCATGGGCCGTGCGAAGTGGTAGCCCTGGGCCTCGTCGCACTGGAGCTGGCGCAGCGCGCCGACCACACTCTCGTACTCGACGCCTTCGGCGATCGTCCTGAGCCCGAGGTTGTGCGCCATCTGCACGATGGTGCGCACGAGCGCTGCGTTGCTCGCCTCCGTGTCCATGCTGCGCACGAAGGATTGGTCGATCTTGAGCTTGTCGACCGTGAAGCGCTTGAGGTAGGAGAGGCTGGAATAGCCCGTGCCGAAGTCGTCGATGGACAGTTTCACCCCGAGCGCCTTGAGCTGGCGCAACGTCTCCAGTGCGCCCTCGGTGTCGCCGATGAGCAGGGACTCGGTGAGTTCCAGCTCGAGGCAGTGCGCGGGCAGCCCGGTCCGGGTCAAGGCCTCGCTGATGACGTCGAGCAGGTCCGGGCGGTGGAACTGTACGGCCGAGAGGTTCACCGCGACCACCAGCGGCGCCTGACCCGGACGCTGCCAGCGCACGGCCTGGCGACAGGCTTCGTGCAGGACCCAGTTGCCGATCGGGACGATCAGGCCGCTGTCTTCGGCAAGCGGGATGAACATCCCGGGCGGCGTCATGCGCCCGTCCGCGCGCTCCCAGCGCAGCAGCGCTTCGACCCCGATCAGGCTTCCGCTGCCCAGATCGATCTGGGGCTGGTAGTGCAGGCGTAGTTCCTGACGCTCGAGCGCGCCGCGAAGTGCGGAGACCAGGGCGATGCGCTCCAGGGCTGCCGCGTGCATCGCCTCGTCGAAGAAGCGGAAGGTATTCCGGCCAGCCGCCTTGGCCTGGAACATCGCGGTGTCGGCCTTCTTGTAGAGGGTGTCGAAGTCCGGGCCGTCGTCCGGGAACAGCGCGAGCCCGATCGAGATCGTCTCGTTGAGCTCGTGGCCGTCGATATTGACCGGCAGGGCGATCTCGTGGAGCAGGCGCGCGGCGAAGCATGCCACTGCTTCCTGGTCGGGGAGCTCACCGTGCAGGAGCAGGAACTCGTCGCCGCCGAGCCGGCACAGCGACTGGGACCCGATCATCGCGCTCAGGCGACCTGCGATCGCGCACAGGAAATTGTCGCCAACAACGTGGCCGACCGTGTCGTTGATGTTCTTGAAGTTGTCCAGGTCGAGACAGATGAGCGCGAGCTTGCCGCTCCCGCCGACACCGCCCTTGACGAGCCGGGCGAAGCGTTCCTGCAGGCAGAGCTTGTTCGGCAGACCCGTGAGCAAGTCGTGGTGGGCGAGGTAGTCGATCCGCGCCATCGTGCGCTTGCGCTCGGTGATGTCGCGCACGAAGCAGAAGAAGCGCGGCTCGGTGATGTGATTCAGGCACTGGATGCTGACCTCGATGTCGCGCTGTTCGCCATCCTCGCGCCGCAACACGCTCTCGAAGCGCGCCGCCCCTTCGCGCTCGACGCGGGCGATGATCGCGCGCACCTCGGCCGCGTCCCTGGCGGCCTCGAGGTCCGTGATGGACTCCGTCAGCAGGCGTTCGCGGGGGTAGCCGGTCAGTGCGCAGCAGGCCTCGTTGACCTCCAGGATGCGTGCATCGGCGTCGATCAGGGCGAAGGCATCCATCGAGGTACGGACGATCACGCCGTAGCGCTCCTCTGCCAGCCGACGCTCGGTGACGTCGGTGGCGATGCCGCCGGTGCCGACGATTGCGCCGGATGAGGCCACCAGCGGAAAACGCGCGGTGTCGAAGAATCGGCTCTCGGTGCCGCTGCCGACGCACTCCACAGTCAGGCGCGCTTGTCCTGTCTCGCGCACCGTGCGGTTGTTGTGGTCGAGCGCACGGGCCGTCTCGGCCGGCCAAAGCTCGAAGGGCGTCCTGCCGACGATCTCGCTGGCCGGGCGCGCGAAGAAGCGTTCGAAGGCGCGATTGACCAGGGTGTAGCGACCGGCCGCGTCGGCCAGGTAGATCGCCGCGGGCGAGTTGTCGAGGAAGGCGGTGTTCAGCGCCTGGGTCTCGCGCAAGGCCTGCGTGCGCTCGGCGACCTTGGCCTCGAGCTGGGCTTCGTTCGCCTTGAGACTGCGGAACAGCAGATCGAAGGGCGCGATGATGCCGGTGACCAGCATCGCGCGATACAGGCAGTAGGTCGACACCAGCAGCAGGTAGTGGCCGACCTGGTTCGCATAGTCGAACACACCGACGTACTGGGTGAAGGCGAACCCGGACAGTCCGCCGAACAGGATCGCTGCCACGATCAGCTGCAGGAACTGAGGGGTGAAGTCCTCCCTGCGGGCAAGCAGGGCCGCCAGGCTCGCCCCGAACAGGCCGATGATGACGAACTCGCTGTTGATCTTGAATGCCGTCAGCCCGCTGCCTGCGACATAGCAGTCGGGGAAGCGGCCAGCGAAGATTGCGGCGGCGGTCAACACGGCCAGGAGTCCGTAGCCGGCGAGCAGCGCGTACGGGGAACTTCTGCGCCGGATCGAGAGTGCGGCGAACAGGAAGGCCGTGGCCTCGAGGTAGCGGACCGCGATCCAGAGCTGGGTGGGCAGGTTGGCGTCGTAGCCGGGAAAAAGGTTGAGGCCTTTGTAAGAGAGGGTGTGCAGCAGGGCCAGCGCGGCGACGAAGATCGAGCCGGTGCCGATGACCAGCAGGAAGTTGTTGTCGCTCCAGCGGCGGGAATGCCAGGCCAGCACGAAGATCCCGCCGAGCACGACGATGCGCACGATCTCGATCAGGGTGTGGAACAGCAGGTAGCTGTAGGACGCGGTCAGATGCAGCAGGCCGATGACGAGCACAAGGCCGCCGACCTGGGCGGGGCTGATGAAGCTGGCAGGCTTGGCGGGCGAACTCCGCATCAACGCGAGGTCTTGCATGCTTGGGTCCGAAATTGGGCGTCGTGGGGGCGGGCGCTGCTGCGTCGGCCAGCGCGTCCGGGACGCCGAGCTCGATTCTGGTCTGTTCAGCGTGTATCCGATAAGACCTGCGTCACGGTCAGGGTATTGCGAGCGGGTGCCGCGTGATCCGCGGCGCATGGTGGCCTGAGCGCCATCAGCGGGAGGGCGCGACGACGACACGATTGCGTCCGCCGCGCTTGGCTTCGTAGAGGGCGGCATCCGCGCGCTCGAAGACCTGCGAGGCGCTCTCGCCGTGTGCGTGCATGGCCAGCCCGAGCGAGGCCGTGACCTTGCCGACCTCCTCGTCGACATGGTCCTGCACGCGCGCCCTGATGCGCTCGGCGAGCATGAGCGCGACCTCCATCGGGCAGTCATCGAGCAGGATCACGAACTCCTCGCCGCCCCACCGAATCGCCGCGTCGCTGCTGCGGATGGACTGGCGCAGGATGTGTGCGACGTTTTCGATCACGCGGTCGCCCGCGGGGTGGCCGAAGCGGTCATTGACCGCCTTGAAATGGTCGATGTCGCACACGACCACGCTGAACGGGCGCTCGACGGTGCGTCGGCGCACCGCTTCGTCGAGGAGGCGCTCGCCATGTCCGCGGTTGTAAAGGCCGGTGAGTGCATCCTGCGTCGCCGCGACGCGCAGCGCCTTCTCCATCACCACCCGTTCCGAGATGTCCTTGCCCACACAGACGTAGTGGGTGATCCGCCCCAGCTCGTCGGTGATGGGCGAGATGCTCTGTTCGGCGTGGTAAAGGCTGCCGTCGCGCCGCTTGTTGACGAAGGTGGCGCGGAAATCGCGTCCGTTCTCGAGGCTGGCCTGAAGCTGGGCGTAAAAGGCGTCCCCCTGCTTGCCGGATCTGAACAGCGCCGGCGTCTTGCCGACGATCTCGCTGACCGGATAACCGCTCACCTCGGCGAACGCGGTGTTCGCGAACACGATGCGCCTCTGCGTGTCCGTCACCAGGATCGGATCGCTCGCTGCATCGAGCGCGCGCGCCAGCAGGCGGGTTTCGCGCTGGGCGTGGACCCGGTCGGAGATGTCCTGCTGCACGGAAACGAAGTGCGTGAGTACGCCACCCTCGTCGCGAATCGGGGTGATGTTCCACTGCACGACGTACCGCGTGCCGTCCTTGCGGTAGTTGATCGCAGTGCCCTCGAAGAACCTGCCCTCACGCAGGCAGGCACGCAGCCGGTCGATGACCTCGGCATCCGTCTCGGGGCCCTGGAGCAGCTTGAGCGAGCGTCCCCTGAGTTCGTCCATGGTGTAGCCCGTCATCGTGCAGAACGCGGAGTTCGCGATCTGTACCGGGTATCCCGCGGCGCGATCCGCCGCGGTGATGACGATTGCGTTCCAGGACTGCATGACCGCGGCTTGGAACAGGGCTAGTTGGGAGGTCATTGCGCTTACAGCTCATTTTGGGTGGTCCTTCGAGCCCTGGGAGTGTAGCGCGAACGCGTCGGTTCGAACTCGAATTGCGCCGCCGGTGCGCTGCGCGCGGGCGACCGCATGCCCATCACCTCGGCGGCGATCGCGAGCGCGATCACCTCGGGTTCCTTGCCACGCAGGCCGGGCAGGCCGATCGGGCAGTGCAGGCGGGCGACACGCGCTGTGTCGTGTCCGCGTGCGAGCAGGCGGTGGGCGAAGCGCGCGCGTTTGGTGTGCGAGCCGATCAGGCCGCAGAAGCGGAAGTCATCGCGCGCGAGGATGGCCTCGACCAGTTCGAGATCGAGCGCATGGCTGTGGGTCAGCACGAGGAAGACCGCATCCGCCGGGGCTTCGCGGACCTCGGCCGTCGGCGTGTCGGTGCAGCGCGGTTCGATGTTGGGCGCGGTCGCGGGCGGGAACACCTCCGCGCGCTCATCGATCCAGCGCACCCGCAGCGGCAGCCGGCCGAACAGCTCCGCCAGCGCCCGCCCGACGTGCCCGGCCCCGAACATCACGACCTGCAAGGCCGGCGGCGGGCTCACATCGAGCAGGATCGCCGGTTCGCCACCGCTGCCGCTCCCGTGGCGGGCGGGGAGCAGGCAGGCATCCTCCTCGCCGGCGGCGAGGAGCCGACGCGCATGAGTGGCGAGCGCAGGATGGGCACAGGCCTGCTCGACCGAGCCGGCCTCGAAGACCGTCACTTCGCCGGCATGCGGCCCGTCCAGGCGCACGTGCCGTCCCCAGGCCTGTCCGCCGGCGGCGAGGTTGGCTGCGCGTTCGACCCAGTCCGGCCGCGCCGGGCCGATGCGTTCGAAGGCCAGCACCATGACCCCGCCGCAGCACTGGCCGAGGCTCGCCCCGAGGGTGAAGCGCTCCAGGCGCGGGGCGGCGGCGCTCGCTGCGAGCATGGCGCGGGCGATCTCGATCGCGCGCTGCTCCAGGCGGCCGCCGCCGACGCTGCCATGGCTGTGCGCGGCGCTCACCACCATGCGCGCACCCCGGGCGCGCGGCGCCGAGCTCTCGGTGGCGGCGACGGTCACGAGCACCGCTGCAGGCGCGGTCTCGAGCAGGGGGGGCAGGGTCGAGATCCAGGGCGGCACGGCAGGGGTGGCCCTCAGGTGCGCGACGGGCGCGTCGGACTTGAGGCCGCGGCAGGGCGCATCGCATCGATCGCATCGAGGATGGCCTCGGGCGTGGCGGGCGCGCGCAGCGGCGGGCTGGTTCGCCCGTCGCCGACCGCGGCGATGGCGTCGCGGATCGCAAACCAGACCGAGAACGCCAGCAGCAGCGGCGGTTCGCCGACCGCCTTCGAGCGCAGGAGGGTGGCAGCGCGGTTGGGGTTGTGGAACAGGCGCACCCGCAGCTCGGCCGGACAGTCGTGCGCGGCGGGGATCTTGTAGGTGGAAGGCGCATGGGTCAGCAGCCGACCGTCCGCATCCCGGTACAGCTCTTCCATCGTCAGCCAGCCCATGCCCTGGATGAAGCCGCCCTCGACCTGGCCGCGGTCGATCGCGGGGTTGATCGAGTCGCCCGCGTCGTGCAGCAGGTCGGCGCGCAGCAGGCGCCACTCGCCGGTCAGCGTGTCGATCAGCACCTCGGACACCGCGGCGCCGTAGGCGAAGTAGTAGAACGGGTGGCCGGTGAGCGTGGCGGCGTCCCAGTGCAAGCCCGGCGTGGCGTAGAAACCGTCGGACCAGAGCTGGACGCGGGCGCGATAGGCCTCGCCGACAAGCTCGGCAAACGGGATCGCGTGCTCGCCCACGAAAACCTGGCCGTTGGCAAAGCGCACCCTGTCAGGGTCGGCGCGCAGGGCTCGCGTGCGCGCCGCACCGGCGGCTTCGGGTTGCCCGCCCTGGCCTCCCGGACCCCCGCTGCCTTCCCCGCCCCCCTTGTCGAACTGGAGCAGGGCAAATTCGGCCAGGCGTTGGCGGATGGTGCGTGCCGCGGCAACCGCGGCCTGGCCGTTGAGGTCGGCACCGGTCGAGGCTGCGGTGGCCGAGGTGTTGGCGACCTTGCTGGTGTCGGTGGCGGTGGCGCGCACACTGGCAAGGGCAATGCCGAACTCCGCGGCAACCACCTGGCAGACCTTGGTGTGCAGGCCCTGGCCCATCTCGGTGCCGCCGTGGTTGACCAGCACCGAGCCGTCGGTAAAGACATGCACCAGCGCACCGGCCTGGTTGAGGTGGGTGAGGTTGAAGGAGATGCCGAATTTCACCGGGGTCAGCGCGAGGCCCTTCTTCAGTACCGGGCTCGCAGCGTTGAATGCGGCGACCGCGGCGCGGCGGGCACGGTAGTCGCTGTCGGCCTCGAGCTCGGCGACCAGCGCGTGGATCACGTTGTCGGCGACCCGCTGACCGTAGGGCGTGGTGTCGCGGCCGGCGCCGCCGTAGAAATTGAGCTTGCGCACGTCCAGCGGATCGCGGCCGAGGTGGCGGGCGATGCCGTCGAGCAGGTATTCGATCGCGATCGCGCCCTGCGGCCCGCCGAAGCCACGGAAGGCGGTGCTGGACTGCGTGTTCGTGCGCGCGAGCAGGGCGCGGATGTCGACGTCGGAGAGGTAATAGGCGTTGTCCACATGGCACACCGCGCGCGTGGCGACGGGGCCGGAGAGGTCGGCCGAGAAGCCGGCGCGCGCGACCATCTCGATCCGCAGCGCGAGCACGCGGCCTTCGTCGTCGAAGCCGACCTCGTAGTCGTAATGGAAGTCGTGGCGCTTGCCGGTGATCAGCATGTCGTCGTCGCGGTCTGGGCGCAGCTTGACCGGACGGCGAAACTTCCATGCCGCCAGCGCCGCGACGCAGGCGAACAGCGCCGATTGCGACTCCTTGCCGCCGAAGCCGCCGCCCATGCGGCGCGTCTCCACCACCACGCGGTTGGCCACGAGCCCGAGCGCCTGCGCCACTGCGTGCTGCATCTCGGTCGGGTGCTGGGTCGAGCTCCACAGCTGGATGCAGCCGTCCTCGCGCGGCGCGGCGCAGGCGATCTGGCCCTCGAGGTAGAAGTGCTCCTGGCCGCCGACCTGCCACTGCCCGGCGAGGCGGTGGGGCGCAGCCGCCAGCCGCGCCGCGGGGTCGCCGCGCACGCGCTGCATCGGCGGCAGCACCAGGGCGTGCTGGCGGGCGGCGTCGAGCGGATCGAGCAGCGCGGGCAGCGGTGCGTACTCGATCACCGCGGCGCGCGCGGCGTGGCGCGCCGCTTCGTGGCTGTCGGCGATGACGGCGAAGATCGGCTGGCCGGCGTAGTGGACTTCCATGCCGGGGACCGCACCCGCGGCGAGGATCGGGTCGTCGTGCATGATCGGCCCGCAGTCGTTGACGCCCGGGATGTCGTCGGCGGTGAGCACGCCGATCACGCCGGGCATCGCGCGCACCGCGTCGAGGTCGAGCCGGGTGATGCGGGCGTGCGCCTGCGCCGACAGGCCGAGTGCGGCGTGCGCGGTGCGGGCGAGTTCGGGCAGGTCGTCAAGGTAGCTCGCCTCGCCCGTCACGTGCAGGTGGGCGGATTCGTGCGGGTGGGGGTGGCGCACGGCGGGGGGTTCGCGCGCGAGATCGTGGCCGGGGCGGGGCGTGCTCATGGCTGTGGCCTCAGGTGTCCGCGCTGGGGTCGTCGGCGCACGGGTCGGCGACAGCTTGCGCTCCCGCGGCGGGATCGAAGGCGTGGAACACGCGCGTCTGTGCAGGCGTGAGCGGTGCGTCGGCGCGCGTCTCGAGATGGAAGCGCCGCAGCAGGCCGGCGGCGCCGCGGTGACGGTAGCCGGCACTGGCACGCAGGTCGGTGATGGGCTGGAAATCCTGCGCCAGCGCCTGCAGCGCGCGTGCGAGCGTGGCTTCGGTCCATGGCTGGCCGTCGATCGCGGCCTCGGTGCGCGTGGCGCGGCGTGGCGTGGCGGCCATGCCGCCAAAGGCGATCCGCGGCGTGCGCACGACGCCGTGTTCAAGGCGTAGCGCAAAGGCGCCGCACAGCGCGGAGATGTCCGAGTCGAAGCGCTTCGACAGCTTCCAGGTGCGGAATTGCAGCCCTTCGCCCGGCAGCGGCACCTCGATCGTGGTGAGGATCTCGTCGGCGGCGAGATCCTTGCGCAGGTAGCCGAGGTAGAAATCCTCGAGCGCCAGGCGGCGCGCGCCGCGCAGGCTGGCCAGAACGATCCGGCTGCGCAGCGCGATCAGCGCCGGCATCGCGTCACCGATCGGCGAGCCATTGGCGATATTCCCGCCCAGGGTGCCGGCGTTGCGCACCGGGGGCGAGGCGAAGCGCTCCCAGAGTTCGCCGAGCTCGGGGTATCGGGCGGCGAGGGCGGCGAACGCGTCGCTGAGATTGACGGCTGCGCCGATGTGCAGCACGCCGTCGCCTTCCTGGATGCGATGCAGTTCGGCGACCTCGCCGACGTAGAGGAGGGGGCTGACGGCGCTGAGTCGCTTGTTCACCCACACGCCCACGTCGGTGCCGCCGGCCAGCAGCGTCGCCTCGGGATGACGCTCGCGCAGTTCGAGCAGCTCGGCGAGCGTGCGCGGGGCGAGGAAGCGTGCGCTCGCGTGCGTGTAGTCGAGGGAGGTGGTGCGTTGCAGGGCGAGCAACTGCCGACGCAGCGCGTCGCGGTCGAGCATCAGCGTGGGGTGCTCGAACATGCGCTCGCCGGCCTCGATGATCGGCCGGTAGCCGGTGCAGCGGCACAGGTTTCCCGTCAGCGCGCTGCGGATGCGGTCGGCGGACGGGCGGGCGCCGTCCGCCGCGCAGGCGTTGTAGACATCCCACAGCGACATCACGAAGCCCGGCGTGCAGAAGCCGCATTGCGAACCGTGGCAGTCGACCAGCGCCTGCTGCACCGGATGCAGCGCGCCGCCGGCCTGGCGACGCAGGTATTCGACAGTGAATACGGCTTTGCCGTCGAGCGTGGGGACGAAGCGCAGGCAGGCGTTGATCGCCGCGAGGTGAAGCCTTGCGGCCCCGTGCGTCCGATCGTCGCGCAGTTCCCCGATCACCACGGTGCATGCGCCGCAGTCGCCCTCGTTGCAGCCTTCCTTGGTGCCGGTGAGGCCGCACGTCACGCGCAGCCAGGCCAGCAGGCTGGTGGTAGGGGCGACGTCGGCGATGTCGACCGGCTCGCCGTTGAGCAGGATGCGTATCGTCTGGCTGTCCATCTTCGAATCCCGGGCTGGCGGCGCGAAGATGGTAGCGCGTTCGCCCGCCGCGCGCGCATGCCGGCTTGCGTCCGCTGCGGCATGAACCGATCATGCGCCATCTGCCCAGCGGCGCTGGCCCCGCCTGGATTGACCCGCCGCCTGACCCCGTTCGTTTCCAAGGAGGACACCGATGATCGACCTGTACACCGCCGCCACGCCCAATGGGCACAAGGTCTCGATCGCACTCGAGGAGCTTGGCCTGCCGTACGCGCTGCGCGTGCTCGACCTGTCGGCCAACGAGCAGAAACAGCCGTGGTTCCTCGCCATCAACCCCAACGGCCGCATCCCGGCCATCGTCGACCATGACGCGGACGACTTCGCGGTGTTCGAGTCGGGCGCCATCCTGATCTACCTCGCCGAGAAGACCGGCCGCCTGATGCCGCAGGACCCCAAGGGACGCTCGCGCGTGCTGCAGTGGCTGATGTTCCAGATGGGCGGCATCGGGCCGATGATGGGCCAGGCCAACGTCTTCTACCGCTACTTCCCGGAGAAGATCCAGCCCGCGATCGACCGCTACCAGGGCGAGGTCAGGCGGCTCTTCCGCGTGCTCGACGGCCACCTGGCCAAGCACGAGTACCTCGCCGGCGACTACTCGATCGCCGACATCGCCAACTGGGCGTGGGTGCGCACCCACAACTGGTCGGGGGTGGCGATCGACGACCTGCCCAACCTCGCGCGCTGGCGCGACCAGATCCGCGCCCGCCCGGCGGTGCAGCGCGGCATCGAGCGGCCGCCGTCGAGCTTCGACCGCGACGGCGACAGCGAAGAGCAGACCAAGGCGTTCGCGGAGAAGGTCCGCGGCATGGTCGAGACCGGGCAATCGCGCAGCGGCGGGGTTTGAGCGCGCCGGCCCCGACCACGGCACGACGAGATGACGACAGCACGAATCCAGACGCAGGAATCCGCATGAAGCTCTACGTTTCCCCGCGCGCGCCGAATCCGCGCCGCGTGCAGATGTTCATCGCCGAAAAGGGCATCACCGGCATCCAGGAGGTGGTGGTCGAGATCGGCAAGGACGAGCACCGCAGCTCCAACTATCGCGCCAAGAGCCCGCTTGCCAAGGTGCCGGTGCTCGAGCTCGACGACGGGCGCTACCTCGGCGAGACGCGCGCGATCTGCAGCTACCTCGAGGGCCTGTACCCCGAGCCCAACCTGATGGGCGAGCGTTTCGAGGAGCGCGCCTTCATCGAAATGACCGACCGCCGCATGGAGCTGTATCTCTTCGGC
This sequence comes from Thauera sp., assembly GCA_003446655.1. GTDB lineage: Bacteria > Pseudomonadota > Gammaproteobacteria > Burkholderiales > Rhodocyclaceae > Thauera. The sequence goes on from DMCZ01000227.1 coordinate 13,378, forward strand.
ACCATCGCCAACTGCATCCGCCACACCCACCCCGGGCTGGCGCCGCTCGAGCAGCCGCAGTTTCCCGACTTCGGCCACTCACAGGGGCAGAAGATGCGCGAAGTGGCGCGCTGGCTGGACGGCGAGCTCGCCAGCCAGCCCTTCGTGGCCGGCGAGCGCTTCACCATCGCCGACATCACCGCGTTCTGCGCAATCGAGTTCGCGCGCGGGTTGATGAAGTTCCGGCCCGGCGCCGAGGGCATGACCCACCTCCAGGCCTGGCGTGACCGCATCGCCGAGCGCCCGAGCGCGAAGGTATAGGCGAGCGGCGCTGCGGCGCGCGCGGGCCGGGCCCGTGTCCGCGCGCCAGCCCCAGGCCTTGCGTGCCCGTTTCAGCGCGGCAGGTGGTGCGAGAGCTTTTGCAGCAGCACCGCGCGGTCGAAGGGCTTGACCAGGAAATCCACCGCGCCGGCCTTGAGGCTGGCCGCGGGCGATGCCGTCGTCGAGCACGGCCTCCAGCCGGCTGACGGAGCGCATGTGGGCCGCCGCCTCGCGCGTGGGCGCCGCCTCGCGCTGGCGCTGCGGCGAGCGTCCTGCGATCAGGATCGACATCGGCAGCCGCGGCGTGTCGTGCACCAGCGGCCAGTACGGCACGTAGTCGTCGAAGTACTCCTTGCGGCACAGCTCGAAGGCGCGGTGCACGTTGTCCTTGTCGCACAGCACGATGCTGCGGTGGGGAAGGGTGTGGACGATCTCGCTGTGCCGGTAGAGGCCGAGCGAATAACGCTCGGCGCGCTCGAGGCTGGCGAAGGCCAGCACCACCACGTCGGGCCTGACGCGCTCGAAGTCGGCGACGAAGCGGCTCTCGACGGTCGAGATCTCGACCTGCTCGAAGTGGTCCCCGAGCAGATGTGCGATCCGGGTCGCGTCGGCCGACACGTCGGTGACGACCAGAACCTTCAGGGCCTCGGGCTTCATGGGCGCAGTCTCGCGCGCCGAGGCCCGGTAGTCGGTGAGGAATTCCTCGAGCAGCGCGGCGTCGTTCCCGATCAGGCCCGGCAATACCTCGGGGTCGAACACCGCCGGTGCGGCGGCGGGCGATGCGGCGGCAGGGGCCGGCGAGCGCGGTGCGGCGGGGGCGCGGCGCCAGGCCGGACGCTGGCTGGCTGCGCTGCGGTGATCGAGGGCGGCGACCCGTTGATTGCGGTCAGCGGCAGGGTCACGGTGAAGCGCGAGCCCCGCCCCGGCAGACTCTTGACCGCGATCCGCCCCCCGAGCCTCTGCTCGACCGACAGCGACGAGTGTGCCAGCACGTCGAGCAAGCCGATCACGCCGTTCATCGGCGTGCGGATCTCGTGGCTCATCGTGGTGAGGAATTCGCTCTTGGCCCGGTTGGCGACGTTGGCGGCATCCACCGCACGCTGCAGCTCGATGGTCCGGCTGGCGACCAGGCCCTCGAGGTGTTCGCGGTAGCGCAGCAGCTCCTCTTCCATGCGCCGCTCTTCGGTGATGTCCTGCTTGACCGCGATGTAGTGGGTGATGGTGCCGCCGGCGTCATGGATCGGGGTGATCGTGACGTGCTCGAGATACTCGGTGCCGTCCTTGCGGCGGTTGAAGAACTCGCCGCTCCAGGACTTGCCCGCGGTGACCGTGTCCCACAGGTTGCGATAGGTCTCGGGCGTGGTGCGCCCGGACTGCAGTACCCGCGGGTTCTGGCCGAGGGCTTCCTCGCGCGAGTAGCCGGTGTTGTCGATGAACGCCTGGTTGACGTATTCGATCTCGGCCAGGGTGTTGGTGATGACGATGCTCTCGGGGCTTTGCTCCACGGCGCGCGACAGCTTGCGCAGCTCCTCCTCTGCAGTCTTGCGCGCGCTGATGTCGAGCGCGAACACGAAGCGCGCCACGGTGTGGCCGCAGTCGTCCTGCAGCGCGGTGATGCCGATCATCATCGGCAGCCTGCGGCCATCCTTCTGCAGGTGCACGCTCTCGAAGCTGACGTTGCCCGTGCGGTCGGCTTCTGCGAGCAGCTCGGGCAGCCTGTCGCGCTCTTCCGGGGCATACAGATCGCCGATCGGCATGTGCCGCATCTCTTCGATGGGGTAGCCGTGCTGGCGGGCATAGGTGGGGTTGACGTCGATGATCGTGTTGTCGGTGGCGTCATGGATCGCCAGACCGAGGTTCGACAGGCGAAAGAAGCGCTCCCAGCGTCGTGATGCCGCCTCCGCCTGCTTGCGCTCGGTGACGTCATGCACGATCGAGAACAGCAGCGTGCGCCCGTCATCCTCGACCGGACCGCTATAGACCTCGACGTCGCGGATCGAGCCGTCGGCGCGACGGTGGCGAAAGTCGAAATGCGTGCGGCGCGCCCGGTGTGCGGCGTCGAGCTCGGCGCGCAGCGCTTCGGGCGACAGGGTGTTGATCTCGCTGATGTGCATCCGCGTCAGCGTGGCGCTGGACCAACCATAGAACTTCTCGGCGGCGTGGTTCGCGTCGAGGATGCGACCGCTGTGCGGGTCGATGATCAGCATCACCGCGTGACTGTTGGCGAAGATCGTGTGGTAGCGCGTCTCCGGGGGATGGGGCGCGCTGCCGGTCGCGTCGGACCGCGTCGAGGGCTCGGGCGCCTTCATGCGCAGTCCACATCGTGTACGGCGTGGCGCGCGCTCGGGCGAGAGTGCGCGATGCCCTGGATGAGATGCGACTGTGCCTCGAACGCGTCGATCGGCACCGGGCGATAGAACATGAAGCCCTGGAAGCTCGTGCATCCGTTGTTCATCAATGTCTCCAGTTGCCGCGCCTCTTCCACGCCCTCTGCGATCACCCGGAGGCCCAGGGTGCCGGCCAGCGCGACGATGGTCTTGACGATCGCCAGGCTGCTCGCATTGTCGGGGAGGTCGCGTACGAAGGAGCGGTCGATCTTCAGCTCGTCCAGCGGCAGCCGCTGCAGGTAGGCAAGCGATGAGTAGCCGGTGCCGAAGTCGTCGATCGAGAAGCGGATGCCGAGCTTGCGCAAGGCCTCCATGGTCTGGATCGCAGCCTCCATGTCGCTGAGCAGCATCGATTCGGTGAGCTCGAAGATCAGCCTGTCGGGCGGGCAGCCGGTGCGCTCGAGCAAGGCGCAGGTCTCGGCGACGAAGTTCGGGCCGTAGAGCTGGCTCGCGCTCACGTTGACCGACAGCCGGATGGCCGAGAGGTGGGCGTCGGCCGCCCACCGGCCAAGCTGCACACAGGCCATCTCGAGCAGCTTCTGGCCCAGCGCCGGCATGGCGCCGCAGCGCTCCGCCGCCGCGATGAACAGCCCTGGCGGTACCAGGCCGCGCGTCGGATGCCGCCAGCGGGCAAGCGCCTCGACGCCCTCGATGCGTCCGTCGGCGTCGCACTGCGCCTGGTAATGCAGTTCGAACTGGTCACCGGACAGGGCTTCACGCAGATCCGTCTCGAGCTGCAGCCGCTCGGAGACGGTCTGCTGCATCACCGGATCGAAGAAGCGGACCTGGTTCTTGCCCTGGCGTTTAGCCTCGTACATCGACAGGTCGGCGCTCTGCATCAGCTCTTCGACGGTCTGCGGCTGGCCACCGAACATCGCGATGCCGATGCTGGCCGTGCACACCTTGCGCTGGTTCCCGATCGCATAGGGTGCGCCGATTCGCTCGAGCAGCTTCGCCGCGAGGTGTTCGGCCATGCTGGCAGCGCTGACCGGGGCGGACGGCAGGTGTTCGACCAGGATCACGAACTCGTCACCGCCGAAGCGGGCCACCGTGTCGGCCTCGCGCACCGCGGCGCGCAGACGCCGTGCCGCCTGGGTGAGCAGGTCATCGCCCGCAGGGTGGCCGAGCAGATCGTTGATGTCCTTGAAGTCGTCCAGGTCGATGAAGATCAGCGCGCCACGCCAGCCGTCGCGCCGGGCGTGCGCCAGCGCCTGATGCAGGCGGTCGGTCAGCAGGCGCCGGTTGGCCAGGCCGGTGAGGTGGTCGTAGTAGGCAAGGGTGTGGATCTCTTCCTCGCTGGCCTTGCTCTTGGTGATGTCGGTGAAGCAGCCCACATAGTGGGTGACGGCGCCGGCTTCATCGCGGACCGCGCTGATCGACAGGTGCTCGGGGTACACCTCGTCGTTGCGCCGTCGGTTCCAGATCTCGCCTTCCCAGAAGTCGTGGGCCTCCAGTTGCTGCCACAGCGCGTCGTAGAACGCATCGCCATGCCGACCCGAGGCGAGCATGCGCGCTGGCTGTCCGATGGCTTCGTCGCTCGCGTAGCCGGTGACCTCGGTGAAGGCCTTGTTGACGCGCAGGATGCGGGTGCGTGCGTCGGTGACCATCATGCCCTGCTGCGACTCGAAGGCGATGGCGGCGATGCGCCGCTCCTGTTCCAGCAGGACCCGGTCGGTGACGTCCTGGACGATGAGCACCACTGTCCTCGGTACCTGCTCGCCTTCGATCGCCTGCAGGCGACCTTCGAAGAAGCGGTGCCCCTTGGGGGTGTCGAGCGCGTATTCGGTGATGGCCGGCGCGCTGGTGTCGATCGCCTGGCGGATCCCGCTCATCAGCAGCGCGCCGACCGGTTCGGGCAGGATGCTCTGCATCTGGCGCCCTACGATGGTCTTCGGGTCACGGTACAGCAGGCCCTCGTCATGGGTCATCACCTCGAGGCAGACGCCGTTCTCGTCGAGCACGAACAGGATGTCGGGCACCGCGCCGGCAATCGCGCGCAGGCGTGCCTCGCGCTCGCGCAGCGCGCGTTCGTTGTGCTGGCGTTGCTCCAGGTCCTGCAGCAGGAGCCCGAGGAGCATGGTCGCCGCGCCCATGATCAGCAGGTAGGGCAGGCTGAGCGCGGCGTACACCTGCGCGATGCTCTGCGTCGGAATCAGCCCGATCAGCACCATCGACAGCACATGGACCGCGACCCCGAACGCGAACAGGCTGAGCGGCCTGCGGGTCAGCCAGCCGCGCGCGTGTGCCGCCCTGTAGGCCAGGCCGAGCGCCACCCCGAGGGCGATCACCAGGGTGCCCACGGCCATGCCGCTGCCACCGAGCCACAGGCGATAGGCGCCCGCAATGGCGCCTGCGATCACGCCGGTGACCGGGCCGCCGAAGAGCCCCGCCATCGACAACAGCACCGAGCGGCCGTCCACGATCACGCCGGGAGCGAGGTCGATCGGGATCATCATGCCGGTCACGCACACCGTGCCGAAGATGACCCCTGAGGCAAGCTCGGCGAGTCGTGGCCGGGTGGCCAGACAGCGCATGCTGAAGCCGTGCAGCAGGCTCAACGCCAGCAGCAGGGCGACGGTTTGAATCAGGTCGAGGATCATCGATGGGGCCGGGGTTCAGGTGACCGCCGAGTTCGGCGGCTCGCGCAGCTTAGCGCACCCGATTCAAGGGCCCAAGTTGAGGAATTCACGCACCTTGCGCGATATTCCCGCGTTCCCGCCACCGCCCGGATGCCGCGTCCTCAGGCGTCCGGCCGATACGGCTTGCCCAGCGACATCGGCGAGTTGAGCCGGATCGTGCCCGCGTTGCGCGAGATCGCCACCAGCACCACGATCGTTGCCCAGTAGGGCAGGGAGGACAGCAGCTGCGAGGGGAAGTCGATCTGCAGCCCCGAGCCCTGGATGAAGAGCTGGGTGATCATCACGCCGCCGAACAGATACGCCCCCACCATCACCCGCAGCGGCCGCCAGGTGGCGAACACCACCAGCGCGAGCGCGATCCAGCCGCGGCCGGCGACCATGCCCTCGGCCCACATCGGGGTGTAGAACACCGACAGGAAGGCGCCGCCGATGCCGGCCATGGCGCCGCCGAACAGCACCGCCAGGTAACGGATGCGGATCACCGGGTAGCCGATCGCATGCGCCGACGCGGGCGATTCGCCCACCGCGCGCAGCACCAGCCCGGCGCGGCTGCGGTACAGGAACCACAGCAGGCCCCAGAACAGCGCCCACGAGAAATACACCAGCGCCTGCTGGTTGTAGAGCGCCTCGCCGATCAGCGGGATGTCCGCGATGAAGGGGATGCGGATCGGCGGCACCGCCTGCAGCGCCACCGCTTCAAAAGGCTTGCCGACGAAGGCCGCCAGGCCGACGCCGAAGATCGCCAGCGCGAGGCCCGAGGCCACCTGGTTGGCCATTAGCGTCAGGGTCAGCACGCCGAACAGCAGCGCCATCGCCATGCCTGCGCCCATGCCGGCGAGCACGCCCAGCCATGGGCTGCCGCTCTGGTGGGTGACGGCGAAGGCGGCGACCGCGCCCATGGCCATCATGCCTTCGGCGCCGAGGTTGAGCACCCCGGCCTTTTCATTCACGAGCAGGCCCAGCGCGACGATGATCAGCGGCGTGCCCGCCACCACGGTGGCGAACAGCATCGAGCTGAAGAGGCTCGCGTCCATGGCGGCGGCCCCCTCAGCGAACCTGGGCCGCACGGCGGCGCAGGCGCAGGCGGTAGTGGATGAACACGTCCGACCCCAGCAGGAAGAACAGCAACATGCCCTGGAACACCATCGAGATCGAGCTCGGCAGGTTGAGGTACTGCTGCGCCTGCTCGCCGCCGATGTAGAGCAGCGCCATCAGCAGGCTGGCGAGCAGGATGCCGAAGGCGTTGAGCCGGCCGACGAAGGCGACGATGATCGCCGCGAAGCCGTAGCCGCTGCCCACCTTGTCGGTGAGCTGGCCCATCGGCCCGGCGACTTCGCCCATGCCCGCCAGCCCGGCCGCGGCGCCGCCCAGCAGCAGGCCGACCCAGATCATGCGATTGGCCGAGAAGCCGGCGTAGCGCGCCGCGTCCGGCGCCTCGCCTGCCACCCGCATGCGAAAACCCGCGTAGCTGCGGTTCATGAAGGCGTAGCCCGCCACCAGCACCGCGAGCGCGATCACGAAGCCCAGGTGCAGGCGGGTGCCCTCGAGCACCATCGGCATCAGCGCGGCCTCGCCGAACATCCGCGTCTGCGGGAAGTTGAAGCCGTCCGGGTCCTTCCACGGCCCGAACACCAGCCACGACACGAAGAGCTGCGCCACATACACCAGCATCAGTGACACCAGGATCTCGTTGGCGTTGAAGCGGGTGCGCAGCAGCGCCGGGATCGCCGCCCAGGCTGCACCGCCGAGGGCGCCGGCGACGATCATCGCCGGCAGCAGCAGGCCGCTCTCCGATCCGTCGAAGTAGAGCGCGACGCCGGTCGCCGCCACCGCGCCGAGCATGAACTGGCCTTCGGCGCCGATGTTCCACACGTTGGCGCGAAAGCCGATCGCCAGCCCGATCGCGCACAGCATCAGCGGCGTGGCCTTGAGCAGCAGCTCGGAGACGGCGTACAGGTCCCTGACCGGGTTGAGGAAGAAGATGCGGAAGCCCTCGGCCGGGTCCTTGCCGAGCGCGGCGAACACCAGCAGGCCGCCGGCCAGCATCAGCGTCACCGCGAGGAGCGGAGACAGAAGGGACATCAGCCGCGAGGGTTCGGCGCGGGCTTCGAGTTCAAGCATTCAGGGACTCCGCGCGACCGGGCTGCGGCCGGGGTTCGATGGATTCGGCGCCCGGCCACATGCCGCTCATCCACACCCCGATGTCTTCCACCGTGGTTTCGGACGCGGGGTGGGTGGGCGACAGCCGGCCCTTGGCGATCACCGCGATGCGGTCGCAGATCTCGAACAGCTCGTCGAGCTCCTCCGAGATCACCAGCACCGCGCAGCCGCGATCGCGCAGGTCGATGATGGACTGGCGGATGAAGGTCGCAGCGCCCACGTCCACGCCCCAGGTGGGCTGGGCGCACACCAGCAGCCGGGGCGCCTGCAGGATCTCGCGGCCGACGATAAACTTCTGCAGGTTGCCGCCCGACAGCGACTTGGCCGCCGCGCCCGGGCCACCGCACTTGACGTTGAAGGCCTCGATGCAGCGCCGGGCGAAGTCGCGCGCGCGCTCGAAGCGCAGAAAGCCGCCGGCCACCATGTGCTGGTTGTGCGCGGCGGTGAGCAGCGCGTTGTCGGCGAGCGACATGCCGGGCACCGCGCCGCGGCCCAGGCGTTCCTCGGGCACAAAGGCGAGGCCGAGCTTTCGCCGCCGCCCGGGGCTGAGCCGGCCGGCCTCGACGCCGCAGATCTGCACCGGGAATCTTTCCGCCAGCGTTTCCTCGCCCGAGATCGCGCGCAGCAGCTCCTGCTGGCCGTTGCCCGACACCCCGGCGATACCAACGATCTCGCCGGCACGCACGTCGAGGTGGATGTCCTTGAGGTCGGTGCCGAAGGGGTCTTCCGACGCATGGGACAGGCCCGCCAGGCGCAGGCGCAGCTCGCCGTCCGCCTTTGCCGCGCCGTGCTCGCAGTGCGGCAGGTCCTTGCCGATCATGAGTCGCGCCATCGACGCGGGGGTCTCCTGGGCCGGGATGCATTCGCCGGTGACCTTGCCGCCGCGCAGCACGGTGGCGGAATGACACAGTTCCTGGATCTCGTCGAGTTTGTGGCTGATGTAGAGGATCGAGCAACCCTCGGCCGCGAGCTGGCGCAGGGTCTCGAACAGCTTGCGCACCGCCTGCGGGGTCAGCACCGAGGTCGGCTCGTCCATGATCAGCAGGCGCGGGTTCTGCAGCAGGCAGCGGATGATCTCGACGCGCTGGCGCTCGCCCACCGACAGCGCGTGGATGTGGCGGCGCGGATCGACCGGCAGGCCGTAGCGCTCGGACACCTCGGTGATGCGCCGCGCCAGATCGTCCAGTGCGGGCTTGCCGGGCAGCGCCAGCGCCACGTTCTCGACCACGGTCAGCGTCTCGAACAGCGAGAAGTGCTGGAACACCATGCCGATGCCGAGGCTGCGCGCGTGCGCGGGATTCTCGACCTGGACTTCTTCCCCCTCCCAGAAGACCTGTCCGGCGCTCGGGCGGGTGACGCCGTAGATGATCTTCATCAGCGTCGATTTGCCGGCCCCGTTCTCGCCCAGGATGGCGCGGATCTCGCCCGGCTGCACCGCCAGGTCGACCTGGTCGTTGGCGACCACGGTCGGATAGACCTTGCTGATGCCCTTGAGTACCAGGCGGGGGGTACCCGCGATGGAGGGGCCGGGAGAGGGGCGTCCAGTCATGGCTTGGGGGCTGGGGCGGTTGGCAGATGGGGGCAGCGGATACGGCGCACGATACGCGCCCGCGCACGCACGAGGCAAGCCGCAGAAACCGCAGTACACCGGTGCCGTCGCGGCGGCGGCGATTAGCTTGACTTATCTGGGCGATCGGAATGTTCGAATGGACGTTCTAGGGATTCCTGCTAAAATTCCGGCGTTGATGTTGCGATGCAGCATTCTGCTGCATCGCGTCGGCTGCGCCGCGCGGAAACGTTGCGACCTCCGCCTTGAAAAACCTGCGCCCTTGCGGCGTAGCGGCCCGTACCGAACCCCTGCATCGAATCCATTGCCACTTTCAGGATCTGACCCATGACGACCCTCCGCTCGCTCTCCCTTTCTACCCTTGCGGCCATCTCCCTTGCCGGCGCGATGCCTGCCGCGCACGCCCTGCCGGACGGCCCCACCCTGGTCGCGCTGGCCGCGCCTGGCGACCACCCGGCCGTGTCCGGCGACGCTGCCCGTCCGCTGGCGGTTATGCTCGACCAGCCCACCGGCGGCCGCTTCGTCTATCTGCCCGAGCAGGGCTGGACCTTCGCCGGCCGCCAGGCCGATGCCGGGGCTGTCGCCACGGTCGCCGACGCCGGCCAGCCGGTGAGCCTGTTCATCGACGAGCCCACCGGCTTCGTCTTCAACTACGTGGTGGATCAGGGCTGGGTGTTCGCCGGCAAGCTCGACGCCGCGCGCTGATCCCAGCCGCCCGCGCGGTCACCGGGCGGTGGCCGCGCGGCACTTTCCCGCAAGCCAGCCTCAGGGCAAGCCACCCGGCCCTATTCGCCGCTGCCCCGCGTACTGCCCGCTGCGGCCGAGGCCTTGAGTGTCGGCAGCGCGTCCTCGATTGACAGCGCCTGCGCTCGCTTCAGCTCTTCGGGCGCCAGCTTGATCGCGATGCTGTCGCGTTCCTGCACGCCTTCCATGTTCAGTGCTGCCGCCGCGCGGTTGAACCACACGTAGGCCTGCACGGCGTCCTGCTCGACGCCCACGCCGCTGCGGTGCAGGCGGCCGAACTCCACCATGGCCTCCGCATCGCCCGCGTGCGCCGCCGCCGCCAGCCAGCGCGCCGCGAGGTCGTAGTTCTGCGGCGTGCCGATGCCGCTCTTGTACAGCTTGCCGAGGTGGATCATGGCGCCGGTGTGGCCGGCATCGGCTGCGCGCTGCAGCCATTCGATCGCCTCGCGGGTCGCCTCCTTGCCGCGCTCGGGGTCGAGCAGCGTTGCGCGTGCCAGGCGGAACTGCGCCTCGGGGTCACCGCTGCGGGCGGCCTCGAGGTTCGGGGCCTGCGCCGCGATCCGCTCCGCATC
>DMCZ01000227.1:23919-52926 GCA_003446655.1 Thauera sp.
CGCCGCGCCGGCCACCACCATCGGCCATGTTCGCCGGCTGGCGCGCGCAGTCGCGCGGGCCAGGAAGCGGTGCCCGCACTGGGTGCAGCGAAAGGGGTGCATCCCGGGGTGGCTCACGCGCTCGTCGTGCGAACGCCAGCGCGACTGCCGCGTCTCCGTCGATCCGCAGGCGGTGCAGGCAGTCTGGATGGATGTCGTCATGTGCTCAGGCCTGCTCAGTTCTTCCAGATCCACAGGATCGTGATTACCGCAATCATCAGGATCAGCGTGCTGCCTCCGACCGCAGCCACGACCGGGTTGTCGAGCAGCGCACTTTTCGGCGCGGGGGCATGGAAGCGATGCACGCAGGACATGCACCGCCACGCGCGCTCACCTGCGTGTTCGCGTTTCTCGTCTTCGGAGCGCCAGGGCGACTCGCGGCAGTCGGTGCCGTCGCAGCGGGGGCAGGTGGGCATGGTGAATCCTGAGCAGGCCGGGCTAGGGCTTGCAGCATTTGTGCGCATTGATCAACTGGCCGGAATTATAGGTACAAAAGCCGGCGTTGCAGCGCGATCTCACGCCTGCTCGGACGTTGACAGGGCTCAACTCAAAGGTCGCGCGTAGGCGGTCCGTCTGCGGCGCCAAAAGGCAAAAGGGCAGCCTTTCGAGGCTGCCCTTTTGCGCTGGTGCGTCAAACGACCCGGCTCGGGTCGGTCATGCTCAGCCGCAGGTTCCCACCGCGCCGCACGCGGTGCAGAAATCGCAGCCGTCCTTGCGGATCACCGTGTGGTTGCCGCACTCGTTGCACAGCGCGCCCTGCATCAGCTTGGGCTCGTTGTCGTCGCGCGGCGACTCGAGGATGCCCATCTCGCGCGTCGGGTAGCCGCGCTCGTCGAGCACGCCGAGCATGGCGTAGCGGTGGATGATGAGCTGGGCGAGGTAGGCCACCGTGCTCGGCCAGTTCTGCTGGCGGCGGGTGCCGGGCACGAAGGCCATGAAATCGCCCAGCGGCTCGGGGTAGTCGAGCAGCTTGCGCAGCTTCATGCCGATCCAGGCCGGGTCCATGACGCGCATGTCGAGCGACAGGATGCGGGTCAGGCCGTCCAGCGCGCGCGGGTAGTTGCCCGACAGCCACACCGAGTAGGGGCGGGTGACGCCATCCGGCAGGGTGATCTCCTTCAGGCCGAGCACGAAGTCCTCGCCGGTGGCCGGGTTGTAGATGTCCACCGTCCACGACAGCGTGCCATCGGTGCCGGTCTTGGGCTCTTCCAGGCTGAACAGGGTGTCGAGCACGCCGTTGCTCTCGTCTTCCTTGTCGAACACGCCGAGCTTCTCGCAGCGGTAGTTCACCACCTGGGCGAAGGCGGACACCACGCCGGGCACCAGCTTCTTCTCGCCGTGCGGCGGGAAGGGCATCTCGAAGGAACGCTCGCCCACGGTGCGGGCCAGGGTGTCGAGCTTGAGCTTGAGCCAGCCGCGGTCGTTGGCGCGCATGTCCATCGACAGGGTCTTGGCCACCGCACCCAGGCCGCGCGGCTGGTCGGCGCCGTTGACCCACACTTCGAACGGGAAGCTGCCGCCGTTGTTGCCCACCTGGCCGACGAAGAGCGCGAAGCCGCCGGTCGGGGTGTTGAGCATGTAGGTCCACGCCAGGTTGCCATCGGGCAGATCCGGACGGCCCGGCCAGCGCAGGCTGGAGAGCACCGGGGCGGGCAGGTTCTTGATCGACAGGCGCTTGTTGGCGTCAGCGATCTCGACGTCGTGCGGCTGCTTCTGCTCGGCGGTCGGGGTCACCGACAGCACGGAGCCGAGCACGTTGTTGGGACGGTAGGTGGCGAGCCCCTTCAAGCCGGCCTTCCAGGCGGTGAGGTAGAGGTCCTCGAACTCGGCGTAGGGGTAGTCCTCGGGCACGTTCACCGTCTTCGAGATGGACGTATCCACATACGGCGCGACCGCCGCCACCATGTCCTTGTGCGCCTGCGCGGAGATCTCGAGCGCGGTGACGAAGGACGCCGGCAGCTTGTCGACGTTGCCGCCGAGGTGCTTGTACAGGCGCCAGGCGTAGTCCTCGACTGCGTACTCCTTGAAGGTGCCGTCGGCCATGCGCTTGCGGCGGGTGTAGGTGTAGGAGAAAGGCGGCTCGATGCCGTTCGAGGCGTTGTCGGCGAAGGCGAGGCTGATGGTGCCGGTGGGGGCGATCGACAGCAGGTGCGAGTTGCGGATGCCGTTCTTCCGGATCTTGTCCTTGACCTCGGCCGGCAGGCGCGAGGCGAAGTTGCCGCCCGAGAGATACAGATCAGCGTTGAACAGCGGGAAGGCGCCGCGCTCGCGGGCGAGCTCGCTTGAAGCCAGATAGGCGCGGTTGCGCATGTACTCGGAGATCTTGCGCGCTTCCTCGCGCGCCTCGGGCGTGTCGTAGCGCTGGCCGAGCATGATCAGCGCGTCGCCCAGGCCGGTGAAGCCCAGACCCACGCGGCGCTTGGACTGCGCTTCGGCGTGCTGCTGCTCGAGCGGCCAGTGGGTGGCTTCGAGCACGTTGTCGAGCATGCGGATGGAGACGTCGACCACCTTGCCGAAGCCGGCGTAATCGAACTCGGCCTTGTCGGTGAACGGGTTCCTGACGAACAGCGTCAGATTGATCGAGCCCAGGCAGCAGCAGCCGTAGGGCGGCAGCGGCTGCTCGGCGCAGGGGTTGGTGGCCTCGATGGTCTCGCAGTAGTACAGGTTGTTGTCCTGGTTCATGCGGTCGAGGAACAGGATGCCCGGCTCGGCGTGGTCGTAGGTCGAGCGCATGACCTGGTCCCACAGCTCGCGCGCGCGCACCTTGCGGTACACCCACAGGCCGTCGTCGCGCTGGTAGGCGCCGGCTTCCTTCAGCTCTTCGGTGGGCTCGGCCTTGTGCACCAGCTCGACCTCACCATCAGCCTCGACCGCCTGCATGAAGGGGTCGGTGACGCCGACCGAGATGTTGAAGTTCGTGAGGTCGCCTTCGTCCTTGGCGTGGATGAATTCCTCGATGTCCGGATGGTCGCAGCGCAGCACGCCCATCTGCGCGCCGCGGCGGGCACCGGCGGATTCCACCGTCTCGCACGAGCGATCGAACACGCGCATGTAGGACACCGGGCCGGAGGCGTTCGAGGCCGTGCCCTTGACCAGCGCGCCCTTGGGACGGATCGACGAGAAGTCGTAGCCGACGCCACCACCGCGGCGCATGGTCTCGGCGGCCTGGGCGAGCGCAGTGTAGATGCCGGGGCGGCCGTCGACCGCTTCGGTGACCGAGTCGCCGACCGGCTGCACGAAGCAGTTGATCAGGGTGGCGGCCAGCGTGGTGCCGGCGGCGCTGTTGATGCGGCCGGCGGGCACGAAGCCTTTTTCCTGCGCCTCGAGGAACTTGGCTTCCCAATGGGCGCGCTTGTCTTCGGACTCGATCGCGGCCAGCGCGCGGGCGACGCGGCGACGGACTTCGGCGACGGTCTGTTCGTCGCCCTTGGCGTACTTCTCGACGAGCACCTCGCCGGAGATCTCCTGCATCGGCAGGTTGGCGGCGGAGGGCTTGGTGGTGGTTTGGGTGGACGCGCTGGAGGTCTCGCTCATGGTCTTTTTCTTCATCCGTGGTGGTTCGTGGGACGGACTGAAGAATAGCGCGTAAGCTTCGAATGCGCAAAAAAATTAAAGTGTTTAAAAACAGTAACTTAGATTTTTTATTTGTATCCGACTGATTTTTGATCCACTACATCTAGTAGCAAAAATGTCGTTTCTGAAACCCGAAATCCCTGTGTTTACGCGGGTTTGCAGTGAATTGCTGGGTCCCGTTCAACGCGGGAAGAACAGGGCAAGGTAGGCCGCGAGGTTAAGCTCGGCATCCTCGCGGATGTTGGGTAATTGCTCGGGGGCGAGTCCGATCAGCGGCCAGACGTCGGCGTCGATGGCGGCGGCGGCTTCCGCGCTCGCCTCGCCCTTCGTGTCGGCCTCGGCGATCCTGCGCGCAAGATGCAGTGCGGCGGCCTCGGCGGCGAAGGCACCGCCGAGGCGCGGGAGCATCTGTGTGCCGATTGCACCGGCGAAGCGGTCGGGGAGCTGCCAGCGGTCCATCAGCGCTGCGCCGACCTCGGCGAAGTCGCAGCCGACGATGCGACGCTCGGCCGCATCGAGGGCCTCCTTGCCGGTTTCGGCTTCGCGCCGCGCCATCGCCGCCAGCTCGGGCACGGTCTGGTAGAGGACGAGGTGCCCGATGTCCGCGAGCACGCCGATGACGAACAGGCGCTCGGCCATCGGTTGCGCGGCCGTCTGCGCAGCGGCGCGCGCCGCCAGGCCGGTGAGCAGGCTGCTGCGCCAGAAGCGCTGCATGTCGAGTCGTGCGGGCCGAATGCCGGCAAAGGTGGCCTGCAGCGACATTGCCAGCACGAGGTCGTGCACCTGCTGCAGGCCGAGCAGGGTGACTGCCCGCAGCACGTCGTCGATGCGTCCGCGCGGGCCGTACAGCGCGCTATTGACCAGGCGCAGCAGACGCGCGCTGAGCGCCGGGTCGGCGCCGACCAGGCGCGCGACCTCGACGATCGAGCCCTCGGGCGACTCGACCTGCGCCCTGACGCGCTCGTACACATCGGGCAGCGAGGTCAGGGTTTCGATCTGGCTGACGAGTTCCTGGGCGGAATGCATGGCGGCGTCCTTGGCGGCTGAGGGCGATCAGGGGGTCGGGTCACTGCCCGGCGAGGGCGGCTGCGCGGTCTTGCGGGCACTGCGCGGCGTGAACACCAGCGGCTGGGCAGGCGGGAGCTCCGGCTGCAGGGTGGCATGCTCGATGCCGAAGCGGGTCTGCAGCAAGCGGCGCTCGGCGGCGAGCACGGCCGGCCAGAGCGCGGCGTCGCCGAGCACCACATGGGCCGACAGCGCGGTGCCGTGCGAGTCGATGCTCCAGATGTGCAGGTCGTGCACCGAGCGCACGCCGTCGATGGCCGCCATCGCGCGCCCGACCTCGGGCAGCGACAGGCCGTCGGGCACGCCCTCGAGCAAGGTGTTGAGCACGCGGCGCAGCAGCGACAGCGTCGAGAACAGGATCAGCCCGCAGATCAGCATGGTCAGCATCGGGTCGATCGGCGTCCATCCGGTGTAGAGGATGACGACGCCCGAGGCGAGCGCCGCCACCGAGCCGAGCAGGTCGCCGATGACGTGCAGCAGCGCGCCACGGGTATTGAGGTCGGCCTCGCCGCGGGTGAGCAGCCAGGCGACGACGATGTTCAGCACCAGGCCGCCGAGCGCGACCAGGATCACCGCCTCGCCAGCCACCTCGCGCGGATTCATCAGGCGCTCGACCGCATGCCAGACTAGGCCGCCGACCACGGCGAGCATGAACAGGCTGTTGACCAGAGCCGCCAGCGCCTCGACCCGGCGCAGTCCGTAGCTGTGGCGATCGCTCGGCGCCCGCTTCGCCACCCGGGCCGCAATCGCCGCGAGGCCGAGCGACATGGCGTCGGTGAGCATGTGACCGGCATCGCCGAGCAGCGCCAGCGAACCCGACCACCAGCCAGCGATCGCCTCGACCGCCGCGAAGCCGAGCGTGAGCGCCAGGGCCAGCGGCAGGAAGCGGCTGGCAGCGTGGTCGTGATGGTGATGGTGATGCCCATGCTCATGGGCGTGATGCGCGTGATCGTGCGCGTGCTGCATCGAATCGCTTCCTGTCGATCGGGGTGCCTCGATTATGCCCCGTGGGGCTTGGAGGCGTGGCGGACGGTTTTCGCGCAATAGGTAAAACCGTCTAGCCCGCTGCTTCATCTCCCCAATTTTTGTAGGGCTATCGAAGGCCTAGAGTGGCATCCACGCCAATGGCTCGTGGAGTACCGCAATGAACAAGGCTTTTGAAACCCCCGATTCGGCCGCCGGTGCCGCTCCGGCCTCGGCTTCGCGCCGCAACTTCCTGCGCGGCGTGCCGATGGTGACCGCCGCGGCGGCCGTGGCGCCGCTGCCGGCGATGGCAAGCACCGGCAAGCAGCAGTGGGCAATGCTGATCGATGTGCGCAAGTGCATCGGCTGCCAGGCCTGCACCGTGTCCTGCATCCAGGAAAACGCCGTGCCCGAGGGCAGCTTCCGCACCGTGGTGTCGACCTACAGCGTCAAGCTCACCGACAGCGCCCAGCCCGCCGGCACCTACGTGCTGCCGCGCCTGTGCAACCACTGCGACAACCCGCCGTGCATCCCGGTGTGCCCGGTGAGCGCCACCTACAAGCGCGAGGACGGCATCGTCGCCGTCGATGGCGACCGTTGTGTGGGCTGCGCCTACTGCGTGCAGGCCTGTCCCTACGACGCGCGCTTCATCAACCACGAGACCAACAAGGCCGACAAGTGCACCTTCTGCGCTCACCGCGTGGATGCCGGCCTGCTGCCCGCCTGCGTCGAGACCTGCGTCGGCGGCGCGCGCATCTTTGGTGACATCAACGACGCCGAGGGCGAGCTCGCCCGCCGCCTCAGGGAAGCGCAGCCGCAGCTGAAGGTGCTCAAGCCCGAGCTCGAGACCGCGCCGCGGGTGTTCTACATCGGCCTCGACGAGCGCTTCACCGGCAAGGTCGAGGGCCAGGGCACGCTGTGGAAGCCGCGCAGCCTGCCGCATGCCTGAACCGCACGCGAGGAGATCCATCATGAACCCGAACATCGTCGAAACCCTCAACGTCGCGCGCGAAGTCGCCTGGCTGCCGTGGGCGGTGCAGTACTTCTTCCTCATCGGCCTGTCCTATGGCGCGTACCTTTTGTCGCTGCCGGGCATCGTCTTCCGCCGCCCGGGCTGGACGGGCATTTCGCGCCTGGCCCTGCTTGGCGCGCTGGTGTGCGGCCTGGCCGCGCCGGTGGCGCTGCTCGCCGACCTCCATCAGCCGGGGCGGTTCTGGCACTTCTACGCCTGGTTCACGCCGAGCTCCTGGATGTCGTGGGGCGCCTTCTTCATCCCGGTGTATCTGGGCGGGCTGCTGATCTACGCCTGGCTGGCCTTCCGCCCCGAGCTGGCGCGCCATGCCGAGAGCGGCGGCAAGCTCGCCGGGCTGGCGAGCGTACTCGCCTACGGCGGCCACGAAAGCCGTGGCGCGCTCAAGGCTGCGGCCTTGCTCGCCTTCGTCGGCGCGGCGCTGGTCGCGCTGTACACCGGCGCCGAGGTCGCGGTGGTGCGGGCGCGTCCGCTGTGGAACACGCCGTTGCTGCCGCTGCAGTTCTTCATCACCGCGTTTGCCGGTGCGGTCGGCCTGGCGCTGCTGTTCAACCGCTTCAGCGTGCGTGACGAGGCTGCCAACCGCCGCATGGCCGGCGTGCTGGCCGCGACCCAGGTGCTGGCGCTGGCTGTGGGGGCGCTGTGGCTGGCGTTGGGCGTGAGCGGCATCTCGCCGGTCCATGCCCAGGCCCTCGCCGAAGTCGGCCCCTCGGCCAACTGGCAGCTCTCGGCGGCGTGGGCGGTGGCGGCCACCGTGCTGACCCTGGTGCTGGCCTGGAAATGGCCCGGCTCCGGCCTGCTGATCGGCCTGCTGGCGCTGCACTCGGCGTGGATGATGCGCTGGTCCATCTTCATCGGCGGCCAGGAGGTGCCCAAGACCGGCGCCGGCTACTACACCTATTCGCTGCCGCTCGGCCCCGAGGGCCTGCTCGGCATCGTCGGCACCGCCGGGCTGTGGATCTTCCTCTTCGTCCTCATCACCACCTTGCTGCCGCTCGACCGCCTCGCCGCCGGCAACACCGACAAGGCTGCCGCCTGAGCGCGGGCGCCCAAGGAGAAACATCATGAAAATCGAACGTCGTGAACTCATCGCCGCCGGGGGCCTCGCTGCCTTCGCCGCCGGCTTCTCGCAGACCCTGGGCCGGATGGTGGCCAACTTCACCGGCCCCGAGGACAAGAAGATCGCCGAGGGCCGCCACATCCACGGCCGCTCGGCCGAGCCGGAGTTCACCGTCGATCCGGTCACCGGCGAGTTCACCCCCAACCCCAACCAGCAGGTCAGCTACACCGCCTGCCTGGGCTGCACCACCCAGTGCGGCGTGCGCGTGCGTGTGGACAAGGCGAGCGGCCAGGTGATCCGCGTGGTGGGCAACCCCTACAGCCCGCTGTCGACCGAGCCCCATCTGCCGATGAAGGTGTCGGTGAAGGAGAGCCTGGTGGCGATGTCGCGCTTCCAGGACAAGGGCCTGGCCGGGCGCTCGACCGCCTGCGGCCGCGGCAATGCGGCGATGGACCAGATGAACTCGCCCTTCCGCGTGCTCACGCCCTTGAAGCGCGTCGGGCCGCGCAACTCGGGCCAGTGGCAGCCGATCTCCTTCGAGCAACTGGTGAAGGAGGTGGTGGAGGGTGGCGACCTGTTCGGCGAGGGTCATGTCGACGGCCTCGCCGCGCTGCGCGACCTCGAGACTCCGATCGACCCCGCCGCGCCCGAACTCGGCAAGCGGGTGAACCAGGTCGGCGTGCTCACCAGCGTCAATGACGGCCGCGAGAACTTCAGCCGCCGCTTCTGGAACCAGTCCTTCGGCACGCTCAACCACGTCGGCCACGGCTCGTACTGTGGCGGTGCCTACCGCTCCGGTTCGGGCGCGCTGTTCGGCGACCTGAAGAAAATGCCGCACGCCAAGCCCGACCTGTCGAATGCCGAGTTCGTGCTCTTCATCGGCACCGCGCCGGGCAATGCCGGCAACCCGTTCAAGATCTTCGGCTCCAAGCTCGCCAAGGGCCGCGCCGAGGGGCGGCTGGACTACGTTGTGGTCGATCCGGTGCTGAACAACTCGCAGAACCTGGCCGCCGCAGACCATGGGCGCTGGGTGCCGATCCGCCCCGGCACCGACGGTGCGCTGGTGATGGGCATGATGCGCTGGATGTTCGACAACGATCGGGTCAATGCCGCCTACCTCGCCTGGCCCAACCTGACGGCGGCCGAGGCCGCCGGGGAGCCGTCGTTTACCAACGCCGGCTGGCTGGTGATCGTCGAGGACGGGCACCCGCGCCAGGGGCGCTTCCTGCGCGGTTCGGACATCGGCATGGCGGTCGCCGCCGACGATAGGTACAAGGACGCTGACCCCTACGTGATCGCGACCGCGGGGGGTGAGCTGATCGCCGCCGAGACGGCGACCGTGCCGGCGCTGCTCGAGACCTCCCGCGTGATCGAAGTCGGCGGCAAGCCGGTGATGGTGAAGACGCCCTTCGAGCTGCTGCGCGAATCGGCGCGCCGATTCGAGCTCGCGGAATATTCCGCCGCCTGCGGCATCGCGGAAGAGATCATCATTGGCCTCGCCGACGAGTTCACCCGCCACGGCCGCAAGGCGAGCGCGGTGGCGCACGGCGGCATGATGGCCGGCAATGGCTTCAACAACGCCTATGCGGTGGTCACGCTGAACGCGCTGATCGGCAACCTCAACTGGAAGGGCGGCTTCATCATCAACGGCGGCGGCTTCAAGGACAACGGCGCCGGTCCGCGCTACGACCTCGAGACCTTCCCCGGCCAGGTCAAGCCCGCCGGCACCCCGATCGGGCGCAACGTGCCCTACGAGCGCTCGGCCGAGTTCAAGCGTCGCCAGGCCGAAGGCAAGCCCTATCCGGCCACCGACGCCTGGTTCCCGAACGCCCCCGGGCTGGGCACCGAATGGTTCACCGGCGCGCTGCGCGGCTATCCCTACACCCTCAAGGCGCTGGTGCTGTGGAGCTGCAACCCGCTGTACGGCATTCCCGGCATCCGCCCGCTGATCGAGGACGGCCTGAAGGATCCGAAGAAGCTGCCGCTAATCATCGCGGTCGACCCGCTGATCAACGAGAGCAACGCCTTCGCCGATTACATCGTGCCCGACTCGATCATGTACGAGAGCTGGGGCTTCCCGGCGCCTTGGGCGGGGATCCCGACCAAGGCCACGACCGCGCGCTGGCCGGTGGTCGAGCCCAAGGCCGCGACCACCGCCGACGGCCAGCGCATCGGCATGGAGACCTTCTACATCGCGCTCGCCAAGGCGATGAATCTTCCCGGCTTCGGCCCGGACGCGATCGCCGACATGGATGGCAAACGCTACCCGCTCGATCGCGCCGAAGACTGGTACCTGCGCGGCGCGGCCAACATCGCCTTCGCCGGCAAGGCGCCGGTGGGCGATGCGACCGACGAGGACATGGCACTGACCGGCGTGGAGCGGATCCGTCCGCTGATGGAGGCGACGCTGAAGCCCGAGGAGTGGCGTAAGGCGGCGATGATCTATACCCGGGGCGGGCGCTACCAGCCCGCTGGCGAGGCGCAGGATGCCGCACACCCCGAATGGCAGACCAATCGCTTCAGAAAGCCGCTGTGGGTGTGGAACGAGAACATCGGCACCGCGCGCAACACCATGACCGGCAAGCGTGTCAGCGGCTGTGCGACCTGGATGCCGCCGTCCTTCTTCGACGGCACGCCGATGCGAGCGGTGCACACCGAGGCCGACTGGCCGCTGCAGATCGTCAGCTACAAGTCGGCGCTGCAGAACTCGTACAGCATCGCCACCCGCATCACCGGCCTGCACCCGGATAACCCGGTGATCGTGCATCCGGCCGACGCGGGCAGGCTCGGCCTCGCTACCGGCGACCGCGCGCGCATTCGTACCCCGGGCGGCGCAGCCGAGTGCACCGTGATCGTGCACGAGGGCGTGATGCCGGGGGTGATGGCGATCGAGCACGGCTATGGCCACCGCGAGCTGGGCGCGCGCCCGCACCGCATCGGTGATCACACCCAGCCCGACCGCCCCGACCTGCGCGCCGGCATCAACCTCAACGACCTTGGGCTCACCGACCCCACCCGTGGCGACGCAGTGATCTGGGTGGATGCGGTGTCGGGCACCGCAGTCCGTCAGGGACTGCCGGCGCGGCTCGAGCGCGTGTAGGCGGCTTCAGTCGAGTGCCGCCGGGTCGGCGCGCAGCATCAGGCGCGCGAGCTCGGCGGCGCTGCCGACGCCGGTTTTCTCCATGACGTGATGACGGTGCACATGCACCGTCTTCTCGCTGATGTCCAGCTCGCGCCCGACCAGCTTGTTGGGCAGCCCCAGCGCCACCAGACGTGCCACCTCCAGTTCGCGCGGCGACAGGCGGTCGAGCAGGGCCTTGGCCTCGGCGCAGCGCGCCATCTGCTCGCGCGCTGCACAGCCGAGCTTGACCGCGCGCCCGACGGCATCGATCAGCGCCTGGTCCTTGAAGGGCTTCTCGAGGAAGTCGCAGGCGCCGTGCTTCATCGCCTGCACCGCCAGCTCGACGTCGCCGTGGCCGGTGATGAACACGATCGGGGTCTGCCACCCGCGCTGGCGCAGCACCTGCTGCAGCTCCAGGCCGCTCATCGTCGGCATGCGGATATCGAGCACGAGGCAGGCAGCCTGCGCGGGGTCGGTCGCCGCGGCGAGGAACGCTTCGGCCGAGGCGTGGCTGGCTACCGTCCAGCCCATGGATTCGAGGAGGAACACCAGCGAGCGCCGGAATGCGGCGTCGTCGTCGACAAGGTGGATCAGGATGTCTTCGGGCACGGTCATGTCGGTTCTGATGTGTCGGGCGTCCCGGCAGCGGATGCGGGGTTCGGGGACGGCGCCAGTGGAAGGCTGAGGATGAAGGTCGCCCCGACGGCCTCCGCGGCCAGACCGGCGTCCGCGGGGGCGTCCCGGGTCCCGTTCGGCGACGCGTCGGGCGCAGCGTCGGCGGCTGCCAGTGCGAGCCGGCCGCCGTGCGCCTCGGCGATGCTGCGGCAGATGGAAAGGCCGAGGCCCAGGCCGTCGGCCTTGGTGGTGAAGAAGGATTCGAACAGCTGCGCACGCGCAGTCTCGTCCAGGCCGCTGCCATGGTCGCGCACCCGGATGCGCAGGCTATCTGCGGCCACCTCGAGCCGGATGTCGATGCGCTGGCGCTCGTATGGCAGGCCGCGGCTGGCATCCCAGGCGTTCTTGAGCAGGTTCAGCAGCACCTGCTGGATCTGCAGTCGATCCACTTCGATACGCAGGTCGGGCGGCAGGGCGTCGTCGATCGCGACCGGGGGCGCGTGCGCGAGCATGCCGCGGAACAGGGTGACGGTCTCGTCGAGCAGCTCCCGCGGCGCCACCGCTTCGCGGCTGGCCGTGCGCTTGCGGGCAAAGGCGCGGATGCGGCCCAGGATGCCCGCGGCGCGCTCGGCCTGGCCGGCGATCTCGCCCGCGGCTTCGCGCACCGCAGCCTCGGTCAGACGCTGGTTGTCGGCGCGGCGCACCAGGCTGTTGGCGTAGTTGGCGATTGCCGCCAGTGGCTGGTTGAGCTCGTGGGCGAGCGTGCCGGAGAGCTCGCCGAGCACCGACAGGCGCGACATGTGCTCGGCCTGCTCCTGTGCGCCGCGCATGCTCGCTTCCATTGCCTCGCGCGCCGCGAGCGCCTCGCGCAGCGCGGCGGTGCGGCTCTGCACGAGGTGCTCGACGCGTACCGTGTAGGCGATCCAGCCCACGATCAGCAGCGCGAAGCCGGCGACCCACGGCCAGTAGCGTTCGGCCAGCACCATCAGCGTGGGCGCGCGCAGGTAGGCATAGGGGCCGATCTCGAGGCGGCGGAAGAGTTCGTGCACCGCCTGGTAGTCGGCGGGCATCGCCCAGGCCAGGCCATCCTGCTCGTGGCGCATGCCGAGCAGCGCGATCGCCACCACGCGCGCGAGCTCGGGCGGCGTGTGGCGCAGCGTGGCGAGCGGCCAGTCGGGGTAGAGCGGAGTCGAGGTGGCGCACGGGAAGCCGTGCTCGACGCGGGGTGACAGCACACGAAAGCGGGCGGCCCAGTCGGGCCTGGCTTCGAGCAGGCAGCTGCGCAGCACGCCCGCATCGGCCAGCCCGCGGTCGAGCGCATCGACCACGCCGTCCATCGGCAAACCGACCTCGCGCAACTCGGCGAGGTCGATGGCACGACGGTCGAGCTCGCCCCATACCAGCTGGTAGCCGCCGAAGCCGCTCCGGCCCACGATCGCGAGCCGCCGGCCGGGGAGGTTCTCCAGCGCGCGCAGCGGGCTCGCGCGCGGCACGATCACCACCGAGCCCAGCGCACGCTCGGGTGCGCGGCCGCCGCCGGCATCGAGGGTCAGGATGCGGCTCGCCCCGAGCGCCGCCTCGAGTTCGACGTAATGGCCTGGGTTGGTGATGACGAAGTCGAGCTCGCCGCGGCGCGCGGCCTCGTAAAGGCCGTCGTGGTCGAGCTGGACGAGCGTTGGGGTGTAGCCGGGCAGGGCGGATTCCAGCCTGCGCAGCACCGGCGTCCATTCCGTCACCGCGGCTTCGGCGCCGAGAAAGGCGAGCACGCCGATGCGCAGCGGCTTGTCGGCGGCGAGCGCCGGGACGTGGCCTGCGCTGCCGAGGGCGGCGAGGGCCAGGATGCAGCAGAGCGTGCGGATCAGGCGGCGCGGAGGTACGAAAGCGGGCATCGGGCGAACATCGCCTGTGGGGCGTGTCACGTCAAGCGCAAGGCGCTCCAGCGCGCCGCAGGCCGCTCGCCGCGGCGGCCGCGAGGGTGTGGCGCATGCCGGGCGAGCCCGGTCCGGCTTGCGTCGTGGCCTGCGTCAGCGCTGCAGCAGCTGCGAGAAGCGCTCCACCACCTCGACCACCTCGGCGGCCCCCTTGCGGATGCCGCCGATGACCTCGCCGGCCTCGTTGGCGAGACTGACGCTGGCGGTGGCGGTCTCGTGCATGTCCCGGACCCGGCCGATCGCCTCCCGGGTGCCGTCCTGCACGGTGCCGATCATGCCGGTGATCTCGGTGGTCGCGTTGGAGGTGCGCTCGGCGAGCTTGCGCACCTCGTCGGCCACCACCGCGAAGCCGCGGCCGTGTTCGCCGGCGCGGGCGGCCTCGATGGCGGCGTTGAGCGCGAGCAGGTTGGTCTGGTCGGCGATCTCGCGGATGGTGTTGACGATCGAGGTGATCTGCGCGGTCTCGTCGCCGAGCTGCCCGATCGAGCCCGCCGCGCCCTCGGCGCTGACGGCGATCGCACGCATCTGCTCGGCGGCGCGCACGATCACGCTGGTGCCGAAGTCGGACAGGCGCGCGTTTTCGCGGGCGATGGTCAGGGCCTCGGCGGCGTTGTCCACCTCCTGCTCGAGCGCCTCCATGCGGGCGCTGATGTCGGCGGCGAACTTGATGAACTTGTAGGGTCGGCCGTCGGGGGCGAGCACCGGGTTGTAGCTCGCCTCGAGCCACACCTTGCGGCCGTTGCGGGCGACGCGCTGGAAACGACCGCTGAAGTACTCGCCCTGGCGCAGGCGGGTCCAGAAGCGCTCGTACTCGGCCGACGCGGCATGGCCGGGTTCGCAGAACGTGCGATGGTGGCGGCCGAGCACCTCGTTGCGGCTGTAGCCCATGACGCTCAGGAAGTTGTCGTTGGCGTCGAGCACCTTGCCCTCGAGGTCGAACTCGATCTTCGCCATCGAGCGGTCGATGGCGGTGAGGATGGCTTGCCGCTCGGCGCTCTCGAGGACGCTCGGGGTGATGTCGGTGGCGAGCTTGACAACGCGCACGACCTCGCGATCGGGGCCGAGCACCGGGTTGTAGGTGGCCTCGAGCCACACCGGCCTGCCCTCGGCGTCCTGGCGCAGGAAGCGCCCGCTGACCGGCTCGCCGCTGCGCAGGCGGCGCCAGTGCGTGGCGTAGTCGGCCGAGCGGGCTACGGCCTCGCTGCAGAACATGCGGTGGTGCTGGCCGATCACCTGCTCGCGCGGGTACTTCATGACCGACAGGAAGAGGTCGTTGGCGAAGGTGACGGTGCCTTCGGGCGTGAATTCGATGCGTGCGGTGGCGCGGTCGATCGCGTCGATGACGGCCTGCTGTGCGGCGAGGCGGTCAGCCTGTTCGGCGAGGGTCTGCTTCAGTCGGGTGTTGAACATGTGCGCTACCGCAGGTGGGGTCGATTGGGGCGGGCGGCCGCGAGCCGGGCCATGATGGATCTATCGGTATCTGCCGATATATCTTTAACCCCGTGCAGGAAAGGATCCCGATCGGGGCGAACGAGGCGAGGACGACATGAGATTGCTCACGTGGAACATCCAGTGGGGGCGCGGCGCGGACGGCCGGGTGGACCTTGAGCGCACGGTGGCGGCCATCCGCGCCGCGGGCGAGTTCGATGTGATCTGCCTGCAGGAGGTCGCGTGCAACTTCCCCGGCCTTGCGGGCGGCGCGCGCGAGGATGAGCCGGGCCATTTCGCCGCCGCCTTTCCCGGCCACGAGGCGGTGTTCGCGGCCGGCATGGACGTGCCAGACGGCGCCGGCGGGCGGGCGCGCTTCGGCAACCTGCTGCTGTCGCGCCTGCCGGTAGGGCAGGTTTTCCGCCATCTGCTGCCGGCGCCTGCCGACCCCGCCTTCCCGGCGATGCAGCGCGTGTGCGTGGAGGCGGTGGTGAGCACCGCGCGCGGGCCGCTGCGCGTGCTCACCACGCATCTGGAGTACTACTCGCAGCGCCAGCGCCGCGCCCAGGTCGAGGCCTTGCGCGCGCTGCAGGCCGAGGCGGCCGGGCAGGCCGCGGCGCCGGCGGCGGGCAAGGAGTCGAACCCGGCCTTCGCGCCGTGGCCGCGGCCGGCGTCGGCGGTGCTGTGCGGAGATTTCAATTGCGAGCCGGATTCGCCCGAACACGTCTTGATGCAGCGTCCGCTCGGCGCCGGCGCCCCGGCCTGGCGCGACGCCTGGCAGCTGCTTGCGCCCGGCGCGCCGCACGCGCCCAGCGTCGGCCTGCACGGCGCGGAGTGGCCGGATCGCGCCTACTGCTGCGATTTCTTCTTCGTCACCGAGGACCTCGCCCCGCGCGTGCGGGCGTTGCAGGTGCTGGCCGGGACCGCGGCGTCGGATCACCAGCCCGTTGTGCTGGCGCTCGATGACTGACCCGCCGATCCTTGCGCGCGGGCGCCTCGGCAGGCGCGGGCGTCAGCGCGGTGGGAGCGGCTCGATCAGGTCGCGGTAGGCATGCCAGGTGGCGTGGCCGATGATCGGCATCAGCACCACCAGTCCGAGGTTGAAGGTGGCAAAACCGATTGCGGTCAGCACGACGATCAGCGCGGCCCACACCAGCATCGGGCCTGGGTTGTTCAGCAGTGCGCCGAAGCTGGCCAGCATCGAGGTGATCGCGTCCTGGTTGCGGTCGAGCATCAGTGGCACCGAGACCACGCTGGCGGCGAAGGCGATCGTGGCGAACACCAGCCCCACGCCCAGGTACGCTCCGAGGAACTCGAGATTGCTCAGGGTGCGGATCTGCTCGAGCAGGCTGTCGAGGCTGGGCATCTCGTCGGTGTAGAACAGCGCGAACACCACCATCGACGCCCGCGCCCATACCAGTAGCACGACGCCGAGCACGACCGCGAACACGCCGATGTTGCTCATGTTGCGGCGCCACACGGTGAGCGTGGGGCCGAGCGCGCAGGGCTCGCCGCGCTCCCTCCGCCGGCTGAGCTCGTAGAGCCCCATCGCGAACAGCGGCCCGACCAGCAGGAAGCCCGAGAACAGCGCGGCGACGTATTCGTAGGCATGGAGGAACATCAGCACGGTCAGCACGCCCATCGCCGCGAAGCACAGGCCGTAGAACAGGCTCGGGCCCGGTGCGGCGCGCAGGTCGGCCACGCCGCGGGCGATCCAGCGGAATGGCGCGGCGAGCGAGACCTCGCGTACGGTGGGGAAGGGGAGGCCGGGGTCGTCGTCCGTCCGCGGCCCGGATTGCGTCGAAGGGTCCTGCTCCGTCATGTCGATCTCCTGTGGCTGTTGAACGGACCGGGGAGCGGGGAAAGCGTTTCAGGATGCGGCCAGCATGGCGTCCACAAGCGCCAGCGGTGCCTCCTCCATCAGCGCGTGGCCGACCCCGGTGAGGATTACCAGGCGTGCGTTACCGGCGGTGAAGGCGTCGCGCAGCGGCAGCACGGCGTCGGCCGGGGTCATCCGGTCGCAGTCCCCGCTGACCAGCAGCACCGGGGCGCGCACGCGGGTGGCGGCCTGCAGCCCGCCCTGCCAGCCGTCGCAGGCGGCGAGGTCGGTGGCGAGCACCGCCGCGCCCTGCTTCTGCATGCGTTCGAGGTTGGCGGCCTCGAGTTCGCGCCGGCGCGCCTCGCCCAGCACGGCGGCCGGTGCGAAGGAGAACTTGTTGATCAGCGCCCAGGCCGTGGGCGGGTCGTTGCGCACGGCATCGAGCACGAAGGGCGCGACCGGCATCGGCGCCAGGCTGCCGAGCAGGTACAGCGTCCGCACCCGGTCCGGCGTGCGCGCAGCGACTGCGAGCGCCACCAGCGAGCCCATGCTGTGGCCGGCGATCCGGAAGCTGCCGAGGCCGAGCGCGTCGGCCAGGGCGAGCACCCAGTCCGCCATCGCGTCGATGCTGGTCAGCGCCTCCCCGCCGGAAGCGCCGTGCGCCGGCAGGTCTGGCGCAATCACCCGGTGGCCGGCGGCCGCGAGCCCGGGCACGACTGCGTCCCACACGCCGTGGTCGTGTCCGGCGCCATGGATCAGCAGCAGCGGGGGGGAGTCGGGCTCGCCATGAACGGCGACGGCGACCGGCTGGCCGCACACCTGGATGTCTTTCATGAGGTCGATGCTCTTGTCGTTGGGGGCTGCGCGCGACGGTGCTCGCCCGAGGCTGCGCTCAGGCGCGCTCGTCGGGACTCAGAATGTGCTCGATGGCGATGATGCGGTCCTTGAGCGCGAGCTTGCGCTTCTTGAGCCGGCGCAGCATCAGCTCGTCGCCCGTCGGTGACTCGGCGAGACCGGCGATTGCATCGTCGAGGTCGCGATGTTCGAGGCGCATCTCCTCGAGGCGCAGGCGCAAGCTGGTCACTTCGTCGAATGCTTTGTCGTTCATGCCTGCGTCCCCCGTGCGTCTCGTATGCATTTTTCCTGCGCCGCGGCCTGCCACGGGCAGGTGCGGCTCAGCGTTTTCCAGCGATGTTATGCGCCGGCGGGGTGGATGACAACTTCGTTCCCGCCGGTGCCCCCTCGTCCGCTTGCCAGGGCCTGCGGGCGTGGCGCGTGCTGGGGGGATTCCTTACCATTCGCGCTTCGCTAACTCGGAAAAGCGACAAGTGAACAAGGCTTTCGTGAAGGAAAACGACGGGGATGACGAGGACGAGCTCGCCCCCGCGCTGCGCCTGCCCGCAGGCAGCAAGAATTACATGACCCGACGCGGCTATGACGCGCTGCGCGCCGAGCTCGACCAGCTGGTGCGCATCGAGCGGCCGAAGCTGGTCGAGACCGTGGCCTGGGCGGCGGGCAACGGCGACCGCTCGGAGAACGGCGACTACATCTACGGCAAGAAGCGCCTGCGCGAGATCGACCGCCGCATCCGCTTCCTGATCAAGCGCATCGAGAGCGCCGAGGTGGTCGACCCCGAGCGCCAGCAGGGCCTGGAACAGGTCTTCTTCGGCGCCACGGTGAGCTTCTGCGACCTCGAAACGGGCGACGAGCAGACCTGGCAGATCGTCGGCGTGGATGAGGCGGACGCCTCGCAGGGCCGCATCAGCTGGATCTCGCCGCTGGCGCGAGCGGTGCTGAAGGCGCGTGCGGGCGACGTGGTGCGCTTCCAGAGCCCGGCAGGGATGCGCGAGA
The DNA here is from genome assembly GCA_003446655.1 of Thauera sp. Classification (GTDB taxonomy): domain Bacteria; phylum Pseudomonadota; class Gammaproteobacteria; order Burkholderiales; family Rhodocyclaceae; genus Thauera. Next base: position 42,415 of record DMCZ01000227.1, read on the forward strand.
TCGAGGTCACCGAGGTGCAGTATCGGTAGCGGGGCTTGAAAGCCGGACGGGTGGCCCCATCTTCGCACGCACTGATCCGTAACCCTAGCTGGAGCCGTATCCATGTCCGAAACCGCAGCCGCCCAGACGATGAACTTCCAGGCCGAGGTGAAGCAGCTGCTTCACCTGATGATCCACTCGCTGTATTCCAACCGCGAGATCTTCCTGCGCGAGCTCGTCTCCAACGCATCCGACGCCTGCGACAAGCTGCGCTTCGAGGCGCTCGACAATGGCGCCCTGTACGAGAACGACAGCGAGCTGAAGATCCGCATCGGCTTCGACGCCGACGCGAAGACCGTCACCGTCGCCGACAACGGCATCGGCATGAGCCGCGACGAGGCCATCGCCCACCTCGGCACCATCGCCAAGTCGGGCACCAAGGAATTCTTCGGCAAGCTCACCGGCGACCAGAAGAAGGACGCCCACCTGATCGGCCAGTTCGGCGTCGGCTTCTACTCCGCCTTCATCGTCGCCGACAAGGTCACCGTGGTGTCGCGCCGCGCCGGCCTGCCCGCCGACCAGGCGGTGAAGTGGGAATGCTCGATGACCGGCGACGAGGCCGGCGCCTACACCGTGGAGCAGGTCGACAAACCCGGCCGCGGCACCGAGATCACCCTGCACCTGCGCGAAGGCCAGGAAGACCTGCTGTCGTCGTGGAAGCTGAAGAGCCTGATCCGCAAGTACTCCGATCACATCGTGCAGCCGATCGTGATGAAGAAGGAGGAGTGGAACGAGGAGCAGAAGAAGCAGGTGCTGACCGCCGAGGACGAGACGGTCAACCAGGCCAACGCGCTGTGGACGCGCTCGAAGAACGACATCACGGACGACGAGTACATCGGCTTCTACAAGCACGTCGCCCACGACTTCGAGGATCCGCTGGCGTGGACCCACTCGCGCGTCGAGGGCCGCCACGAATACACCAACCTGCTCTACATCCCGAAGAACGCCCCCTTCGACCTGTGGGACCGCAACGCCAAGCATGGCATCAAGCTGTACGTGAAGCGCGTCTTCATCATGGACGACGCCGAGAAGCTGATGCCGACCTACCTGCGCTTCGTGCGCGGGGTGGTGGATTCGGCCGACCTGCCGCTCAACGTGTCGCGCGAGATCCTGCAGGAATCCAAGGACATCGACACCATCCGCGCCGGCTGCACGAAGAAGGTGCTGACCCTGCTCGAGAGCCTCGCCAACAGCGACGAGGCCGCGGACAAGGAGAAGTACGCCGAGTTCTGGAAGGCCTTCGGCAAGGTGCTCAAGGAAGGCGTGGGCGAGGACTTCGCCAACAAGGACAAGATCGCCGGCCTGCTGCGCTTCGCCTCGACCAAGCTCGACAGCCAGGACGAGGTCGTCTCGCTCGCCGACTACATCGGTCGCATGAAGGAAGGCCAGGACAAGATCTACTACGTGACTGCCGAGACCTTCAACGCCGCCAAGAACAGCCCGCATCTCGAGGTCTTCCGCAAGAAGGGCATCGAGGTGCTGCTGCTCACCGACCGCGTCGACGAGTGGGTGGTGGGCAACCTGACCGAGTTCGATGGCAAGCAACTCGTGTCGGTCGCGAAGGGCGGCCTGGACCTGGGTGCGCTCGAGGACGAGGCCGAGAAAAAGGAAGCCGAGAAGGCCGCCGACGAGTACAAGGAGCTGCTCGACAAGATGAAGGCGAGCCTGGGCGAGCGCGTCAAGGACGTGAAGGTGACGCTGCGCCTGACCGACTCGCCTGCCTGCCTGGTGGCCGACGAGCACGACCTGGGTATGAACCTGGCGCGCATCCTCAAGGCCGCCGGCCAGAGCGCGCCGGTGTCGAAGCCCATCCTCGAGATCAACCCCAGCCATCCGGCGGTGCTGCGCCTGAAGTACGAGGACAAGCACTTCGACGACTGGGCGGCGGTGCTGTTCGATCAGGCGCTGCTCGCCGAGGGCGGTACGCTCGACGACCCGGCCACCTTCGTCAAGCGCATCAACCAGCTCATGATGGCGATGAGCGGGAACTGATCGGCGACGATTGAATCATTCGCAGCGGGGGCGGCGTGCCGGAGGGCAGCCGCCCTTTTTACGTGTGCCCGAGTCAGCCACCGGCATGCCGTCCCTGCCTCCAGTCCCGAGGATTCCAATGAAGTTCAATGCAATCGTCCTTTCCTGTGTGCTGGCTGCGCTCGGCGCGCAGGCCGGCCCGGCGCTGTCATCGACCGCTGCGGTCGAGCCCCTCGAACCGATTGCCGCACTGGACCTGCCGCGCTACATGGGCACCTGGTACGAAATCGCCAGATACCCGAACTGGTTCCAGAAGAAATGCGCCAGCGACACGCGCGCCGACTACAGCCTGCAGCCCGATGGCCGGGTGCAGGTCATCAACCGGTGCCGCGAGGCGGACGGCGCGCTCTCCGAGGCGGTCGGCATTGCGCGCCAGATGGGCGCGGCCGACTCCCCGAAGCTCGAGGTGCGTTTCGCGCCGGCCTGGCTGTCCTTCCTGCCGATGGTGTGGGGCGACTACTGGGTCATTGATCTCGACCCGGACTACCAGCTGGTCGCCGTCAGTGAGCCGGAGCGCGAATACCTGTGGGTGCTGTCGCGCACCCCGGTGGTCGATACGCAGGCCTACGAGGCCCTGCTCGCGCGGCTGGCGGCCCGCGGTTTCGATCCTGGCAAGCTGGAGCGGACCATGCAGCAAGACGATTGAGACCCCTGGCGCCCGCCCGGGCGCTTGTGGCCGCGGCGTGATCGCGCGGGTGCGATTCCAGCCTCGGGAAAATGCGATCTGCAAATAAGGGCAAACGCCATGTTGACGGCCTCAAGCCCAGCCGGAACACTCCATGGCGACAAAAACAAACGATGGCTGGGGAGACACCCTTGAGCGAGTTCATCCTCGAGACCCGCGGACTCACGAAGGAGTTCAAGGGTTTCGTCGCGGTATCCGGCGTCGATCTGAAGGTGCAGAAGGGTCACATCCACGCGCTGATCGGCCCCAACGGTGCCGGCAAGACGACCGTCTTCAACCTGCTGACCAAGTTCCTGCCGCCGACGGCGGGGACGATCCTGTTCGAGGGGCGCGACATCACCCGCGAAGCGCCGGCAGTGACTGCGCGTCGCGGCATGGTGCGCTCGTTCCAGATCTCGGCGACCTTTCCCAATCTCACCGTGCTCGAGAACGTGCGCATCGGTCTGCAGCGCAAGCTCGGCACCGAGTTTCACTTCTGGCGCTCGGTGAAGTCGCTCGACGTGCTCAACGACGAGGCCATGGCGCTGCTCGAGGCGGTCGATCTGACCAGCTTCGCCGATACCGTCACCGCCGAGATGCCCTACGGGCGCAAGCGTGCGCTCGAGATCGCGACGACGCTCGCGCTCGAGCCGCGCATGCTGCTGCTCGACGAGCCCACGCAGGGCATGGGCAACGAGGACATCGCGCGCGTGGTCGAGCTCATCCGCAAGGTGTCGGCCAACCGCACCATCCTGATGGTCGAGCACAACCTGTCGGTGGTCGCCAACCTGTGCGACCGCATCACCGTGCTAACCCGCGGCAGCGTGCTCGCCGAGGGCACCTATGCCGAGGTGTCGAAGAACCCGAAGGTGCTCGAGGCCTATGTCGGTTCCGACGACATGAGCGACGCCCACCACTGATTCCCCGCGACCGACATCATGACCAGTGCCTTCACCCCACACCCGGAGATGCTCCGGATCCACGACCTGCACGCCTTCTATGGCGAGTCGCACATCCTCCACGGCATTGACCTCAGGGTCGCGCGCGGCGAGTGCGTGACCCTGCTCGGGCGCAACGGCTCCGGGCGCTCGACGACCCTGAAGTCGGTGCTCGGCCTTGTCGGTCGGCGGACGGGCTCGATCATGGTCAATGGACGGGAAGTGATCGCCGAGCCCACGCACCGGATGGCGCGCTATGGCATCGGCTACGTGCCCGAGGAGCGCGCGATTTTTGCTTCGCTCTCCACCGAGGAGAACCTGATGTTGCCCCCGCAGGTGGCGAGCGGGGCGATGTCGGTGGCCGAGATCTACCGCATGTTTCCCAACCTCGAGGAGCGGCGCAACAGCCCCGGGTCCAAGCTCTCCGGCGGCGAGCAGCAGATGCTGGCGATGGCGCGCGTGCTGCGCACCGGGGCCAAGCTGCTTCTGCTCGACGAGATCACCGAGGGCCTGGCCCCGGTGATCGTCAAGAAACTCGGCGAGGTCATCGTCGAGCTGAAATCCCGCGGCTACACCATCGTGCTGGTGGAGCAGAACTTCCGCTTCGCCGCGCCGCTGGCCGACCGCCACTACGTGCTCGAGCACGGCGAGATCATCGCCACCATCACCGCCGAGGAACTCCCCGGCAGGATGGACTGGCTGCACCAGACGCTGGGGGTCTGAGCGGCGGCGCCGCGCAGTTCCCGCGTACCAACCACAAGAAACGGAGACACACGATGCAGACGAAGAAACTCACCACCCTGGCCTGCGCGGCCGCCTTTGCCATGCTGTCGGGTGCGGCGAGCGCGCAGATCTCGGGCAACACGGTCAAGGTCGGCGTGCTCACCGACATGTCGGGCACCTATTCCGACCTCGCCGGCGCTGGCGCGGTGCTCGCCACGCAGATGGCCATCGACGACTTCATCGCCGAGGCCAAGCCCGAGTTCAAGGTCGAGATGGTCTCCGCCGACCACCAGAACAAGGCCGACATCGCCTCCAACAAGGCACGCGAGTGGTTCGAGCGCGAGGGTGTCGATGCCGCCACCGAGCTGGTGACCACCTCGACCGCGCTCGCGGTGATGAAGGTCGCCAAGGAGATGAACCGCATTACGCTGATGAGCGGCCCGGGCTCGACGCCGATCACCAACGAGCAGTGCACCGACCTCGCAGTGCACTACACCTACGACACCTATGCGCTCGCCAACGGCACCGCCAAGGCGGTGACCCAGCAGGGCGGCGACACGTGGTACTTCCTCACCGCCGACTACGCCTTCGGCCAGGCGCTTGAGCGGGATTCGTCCGCGGTCGTCACGGCCAACGGCGGCAAGGTGCTCGGCTCGGTACGCCACCCGTTCCCAGCCTCTGACTTCTCGTCCTTCCTGCTTCAGGCTCAGGCCTCGGGTGCGAAGATCATCGGCCTGGCCAACGCCGGCGCCGACACCACCAACGCGATCAAGCAGGCGGCCGAGTTCGGCGTCACGCCCAAGCAGGCGCTCGCCGGCCTGCTGATGTTCATCTCCGACGTGCACTCGCTCGGCCTGCAGAGCACCCAGGGCATGTACCTGACCACCGGCTTCTACTGGGATCTCAACGACGAGACCCGCGCCTGGTCCAAGCGCTTCTTCGACAAGCACAAGCGCATGCCGACCATGGTGCAGGCCGGCCAGTACTCTTCGGTGATGCACTACCTGCGCGCGGTCAAGGCCGCCGGCACCGACGAGGCGGGCAAGGTCATGGCGCAGATGAAGGCCACGCCGATCAACGACTTCTTCGCCAAGAACGGCCGCATCCGCGACGACGGCCGCATGATCCACGACATGTACCTCGCCCAGGTCAAGAAGCCGGACGAGTCCAAGTACCCGTGGGACTACTACCACATCCGCCAGACCATCCCGGCGGACGAGGCCTTCCTGCCGCTGGCGCAGTCGAAGTGCCCGCTGGTCAAGAAGTAAGCTGATCGCGGGGCTCTCCCGCACTTCACGACGCACCGGGGTGGCGCAGCCGCTCCGGTGCGGGAGTCGCACATGGAAATCTTCGGTGTCCCGAGCGCGCTGCTCGGCAGCCAGCTGCTGGTCGGCCTCATCAACGGTTCGTTCTACGCGATCCTGAGCCTGGGCCTGGCGATCATCTTCGGGCTGCTCAACATCATCAACTTCACCCACGGCGCCCAGTACATGATGGGTGCGTTCGTGGCGTGGATCGCGCTCAACAAGCTCGGCATCAACTACTGGGTGGCGCTGCTGTTCGCGCCCATCGTCATCGGCGCCCTCGGCGTGGTCATCGAGCGCACGATGCTGCGCAAGCTCTACAAGCTCGACCACCTCTACGGCCTGCTCCTCACCTTCGGCCTGGCGCTGATCTTCGAGGGCATCTTCCGTGACCAGTACGGCATCTCGGGTCAGTCCTACCCGGTGCCCGAACTGCTGCAGGGCGGGGTGAACCTCGGCTTCATGTTCCTGCCGATCTATCGCGGCTGGGTGGTGGTCGCGGCGCTGACGGTGTGCTTCGCCACCTGGTTCATCATCGAGAAGACCAAGCTCGGCGCCTACCTGCGCGCCGGCACCGAGAATCCGCAGATCGTCCAGGCGCTCGGCATCAACGTGCCCTTGCTGATCACCTTCACCTACGGCTTCGGCGTGGCGCTCGCGGCCTTCGCCGGGGTGCTGGCCGCGCCGATCTATCAGGTCAGCCCGCTGATGGGTTCGAACCTGATCATCGTGGTGTTCGCGGTGGTGGTGATCGGCGGCATGGGGTCGATCATGGGCTCCATCCTCACCGGCATCGGCCTCGGGCTGATCGAGGGCCTGACCCGGGTCTTCTACCCGGAAGCCTCGGCGGTGGTGGTGTTCGTGATCATGGTGATCGTGCTGCTGGTGCGGCCGGCCGGCCTGTTCGGCAAGGCCTGAGCGAATCGACGAGGATGCAAGCTGATGAATAACAAGGATTCGATGTTCGCCCGTGCCATGCCGCTGCTGTTCGGAGTGCTGTTCCTGATCGGCCTGGTGGCGCCGTTCGCGGTGTACCCCACCTTCCTGATGAAGATCCTGTGTTTCGGGCTGTTCGCCTGCGCATTCAATCTGCTGCTCGGCTTCGCCGGCCTGCTCTCCTTCGGACACGCCGCCTTCCTCGGCAGCGCGGGCTACGTGTGCGGCATGCTGGTGCGCGACGTGGGCGTGACGCCGGAGGTGGGCATCATCGGCGGCACGCTTGCCGCCGGCGCGCTCGGCTGGGTGGTCGGCGTGCTGGCGATCCGCCGCACCGGGATCTACTTCGCGATGATCACACTGGCGCTGTCGCAGATGGTGTATTTCGTCGTGCTGCAGTGGAAGGCGACCGGCGGCGAGGATGGCCTGCAGGGCGTGCCACGCGGACACCTGTTCGGCGTCATCGACCTGTCGAACAACATCGCGATGTACTACCTGGTGTTCGCGGTGTTCTGCATCGGCTTCTTCATCATCTACCGCGCGATCCACTCGCCCTTCGGCCAGATCCTCAAGGCGATCCGCGAGAACGAGCCGCGCGCGGTCTCGCTCGGCTACGACGTCGCGCGGTTCAAGCTGCTCGCCTTCGTGCTGTCGGCTGCGCTTGCCGGCATGGCCGGAGCGACCAAGACCCTGGTGTTCCAGCTCGCCTCGCTCACCGACGTGCATTGGCATATGTCGGGTGAGGTGGTGCTGATGACGTTGCTGGGGGGGCTGGGCACCGTGCTCGGCCCGCTGGTCGGCGCCGCCACCATCGTCTCGCTGCAGACTGAACTCGCCGACAGCGTCGGCTCCTGGGTCACGGTGATCATGGGCGTGATCTTCGTGATCTGCGTGCTGCTGTTCCGCCGCGGCATCGTCGGCGAGCTACAGGCGCTGATCCAGCGCGCCGGGATCCGCTGATCCGGGCTTGTCGTCCGCAGCGCCTGCGGGTAGGGCGGGCGGTTTTGATGCGGGGCCGGCGTGATGCAGCCGGCCCTCGGCGCGCCTCAGCCAGGCGTGCGACAGCGCGTGATAGAGCGGCACCGGCGCCACCGAACGCGACACGCCGTGGGCCACCACCGCGGTGGCCATCAGCGGCAGCAGCATCTGGTGGTTGGCGGTCATCTCCATGACGATCACGAAGGATGTGATCGGCGTCTGCGTCATCGCGGCGAGGAAGGCGACCATGCCCAGCACCAGGATCGCCGCGTCCTGCTCGCCGGGCAGCAGCAGCGCGATGTCCGAGCCCAGGCCCGCGCCCACAGCAAGCGCCGGGGCGAAGATGCCGCCCGGGATGCGCGACACGAACACGAGCCAGATCACTGCCATCTTCATCAGCGTGAAGGCGACCGGGAGTGTGGCGCTGCCCTCGAGCGCGGCCTTGGACTCGGCGTAGCCGGTGCCGTAGGTGAGACCGCCGCTGCCCAGGCCGATGAGCGCGGTGAGCAGTCCGCACATGGCGGCGAAGGCGATCGGGCGGGTGGTGGCGACCACTCCGAGCCGGCCGGGCAGTCCGCGCGAGGAGGCGACCAGCACGCGGGTGAAGATCCCGCCCAGCAGCCCTCCGGCCACCCCGCACGCGAGCACCGGCCAGATGCCGTCGGGCCAGCCAATACTCGCCAGCGTGCGTCCGAAATACGTGTAGTTTCCGAGCACCGCCAGCGACATCAGGCCGGCGAAGATCACCGCCGTCAGCGTGGTGCTGTTGGCCTGGAAGGCGCGGTAGCGACACATTTCCTCGATTGCGAACATGATCCCGCCGAGCGGGGTGTTGAAGGCCGCCGCGATGCCGGCGCCGCTGCCAGCCACGATCAGGTCGCGGCTCGAGGCGATGCGGCGGTGGCGTTTGCGGCTAGCGAGCATGTGCATCACCGATGCGCCGACCTGCACCGAGGGACCTTCGCGACCGATCGAGGCGCCGCACAGCAGTCCGCCCAGGGTCAGGAAGACCTTGGCGATGGCAAGGCGGAATGACAGCAAGTGCCGGCGCACGCGGCCATCGTCGGACATTGATGCAGCAAGGGCCTGCGGGATGCCGCTGCCCTCAGTGCCGGGGAAGAAACGACGCGCGATCCAGGCGAGAAGGGCGAACCCGGCCGGCGCGATCAGCAGGCTCAGCCAGGGTCGTTCGCGGACCAGGCCGGCGTGGGTGCTGATTGCCAGTTCGGCGCCGATCGCGAAGGCGATCGCGATCAGTCCCGCCAGCAGCGCGGCGCCCACCAGCAGCAACCGCACCCGCCAGCGTCGCAGCGACAGCCAGGGCAAGGCGTAGCGCCGACCGCCGCGCACCAGGCGGGCAAGGTCCCAGCGCTTGGATGAGCGGTGCTTGTGTTCGGGGGTCGGTTCGCTCATTGCGGTCTCTGCTGCTGCGCGGCATCGCGCCACGTTCCCGTGACTGGCGAGCTTGGAAGCACTGATTTTTTTGCCGTGTTGCACATGCGAAAGGTGAACGATACCGCTACCATACGCCCCATGGCAGGGTGTGATGTTTTTTTGACAATGATGCTTTGAGCAAATATAGTCCGAGCGAGATTGGAATGGCGGAAACGCAGCAAAAAGGGAAGAAACCGGCGGCACCAGCCAGTCCGCTGTCCGTCCTGCAACGGTTCAGGATCCTGATCCGCACCGCGCAGCGACACTCACAGTGGATCGAACGACAGAGCGGGGTGACGGGCGCCCAGTTGTGGGCCCTGCAGGAACTTCGCGAGGCGGACGGCCTTCGCGTGGGGGAACTGGCAAACCGCATGGCCCTGCATCAGTCGACCACCTCGAACATGGTGGACCGGCTGGAAACGTCAGGGCTCGTGCGCAAGGAGCGGACGAGCACTGATCAGCGCGTGGTGCGGCTGTACCTCACCGACGATGGTGCGGCGCTTCTGGCGCGCGCGCCTTCGCCAGCGCGTGGTGTGCTTCCCGAGGCGTTACGGCTGATGGATGACGAGGGCCTGGCGAGTCTGCAGAACGAGCTGGACAAGCTGCTCCGTCAGATCAAGCATCTCGACGAAGGCTTCGGCATGCAGCCATTGCCTTTTACTGAATGAAATACGGCCGGCCCTGGGGCGGGCCGGTTCGATGGGGTTTCACACAGCGTTTTGCGCTTGTGCGGACAGCAGCTTGAGCGGCCGGTGGGCCGCTCTTTTTTTGGTGCGTCGGCTTCGGGCCGCTTCAGCGAGCTGCGATGGTGGAACGACGGTGACGGGCACCGTAGAGGCCGACCAGGCCAAGCCCCAGGAGCGCAAGGACGCCGGGTTCGGGGACATCGTTGTCGTCATCGATGTCGTCGTCGTTCACCTGCGAGACCTTGAAGGTGGTCGTGAAGCCGAGGAAGAAGACGTTGTCGTCGTTCGTCGGATTCACTGTGTTGAAGGTGATCGAGGTGTCGCCCGCCTTCAGGAAGGGGGTGGCGTCTGCGCTGTTGCCGAGGGCGAGGTTGTAGAGCTCGTCGTCGCCGGCGCCACCTGCGCAGTTCGGATCCGGGTTGGCCGTGCTGTCGCCGATGCCGCCAACTGTCATCAGGCTGCCGTTCGCGGCAACAAAATTGCCGTCGTCGTTGCCGCCAGCGCAGCTGGTGAGGCGGCGCGAGGCTGTCGAGCTGGTGACGACATCCACGGTGGTCACCTGTCCGCTGGTGTTTGTCGTGCTACCACCGTTGTAGCTGTAGCTCGAGGCCAGCGACATGATCACGTCGCCACTCGCATAAGGCGAGGCAAAGCCCAGCGTCGTGCTGTCGCCCGTGGTGGCGAGTTCGCCATCCATGATGATTGCGGTGCCGCCCGCCGTGCTGGCATGTTTGTAGACGACGACCAGGACGGCGCCGTCCATGGATTCAATTTCGGAA
>DMCZ01000247.1:0-927 GCA_003446655.1 Thauera sp.
GGCAAGGACGGCGCGCCCAAGCCCTACACCTCGTTCAAGTTCCTGCCGGCGAAGATCCCCAACCTGCCGCAGCCCTTGCCGATGTTCGAGATCTTCGTGTACTCGCCGCGCTTCGAGGGAGTGCACCTGCGCGGCGGCAAGGTCGCGCGCGGCGGCCTGCGCTGGTCGGACCGCATGGAGGATTTCCGTACCGAGATCCTCGGCCTGGTGAAGGCGCAGATCGTGAAGAACGCGGTGATCGTGCCGGTCGGCTCCAAGGGCGGTTTCGTGGTCAAGTGCCCGCCTGCTGAAGGCGGGCGCGAGGCGCTGTTGGCCGAGGGCGTGGCCTGCTACCGCAATTTCCTGCGTGGCCTGCTCGACCTCACCGACAATCTGGTGCAGGGCGCGGTGGTGCCGCCGGCCGACGTGGTCCGCCACGATGAGGACGACCCCTACCTGGTGGTGGCGGCCGACAAGGGCACGGCGACCTTTTCCGACTTTGCCAACGAGGTCTCGGCCGAGTACGGCTTCTGGCTGGCCGACGCCTTCGCCTCGGGCGGCTCGGTGGGCTATGACCACAAGAAGATGGGCATCACCGCCCGCGGCGCCTGGGAGGCGGTCAAGCGCCACTTCCGCGAGATGGGCAAGGACATCCAGGAAGAGCCTTTCACTGCCGCCGGGGTGGGGGACATGTCGGGCGACGTGTTCGGCAACGGCATGCTGCTGTCGAAGCAGACGCGGCTGATCGCGGCCTTCGATCATCGCCACGTCTTCATCGACCCCGATCCCGATCCTGCGCGCTCGTGGGAGGAGCGCGCGCGCCTGTTCGCACTGCCGCGCTCGAGCTGGGAGGACTACGACAAGTCGCTGATCTCGAAGGGTGGCGGCGTTTGGCCGCGCAGCGCCAAGTCGATCAAGCTCTCGCCCGAGGCGCGCGCCGCGCTCGAC
>DMCZ01000247.1:1156-4263 GCA_003446655.1 Thauera sp.
GGCATCGGCACCTACATCAAGGCAGCCTCCGAAACCGACGCCGCGGTGGGCGACCGCGCCAACGACGCCGTGCGCGTCAACGGCGGCGAGCTGCGCTGCAAGGTGTTCGGCGAGGGCGGCAACCTGGGCGCCACCCAGCTCGGCCGCATCGAGTTTGCACTGAAGGGCGGTCGCGTGAACACCGATGCCATCGACAATTCGGGCGGGGTGGATTGTTCGGACCACGAGGTCAACATCAAGATCCTGCTCGGCGGTGTGGTCGCCGAGGGTGAGCTGACCATGAAGCAGCGCAACCAGCTGCTCGCCGACATGACCGACGAGGTCGCCACCCTGGTGCTGCGCGACAACTACGCACAGACGCAGATCCTGTCGGTGACGCGTGCGCGCGGCGTGGCGCTGCTCGACGAGCAGGCTGATTTCATGCGCCGGCTGGCGCATGCCGGGCGCCTCAACCGCAAGCTCGAGTTCCTGCCGATGGACGAGGAGGTCGCCGAGCGCAAGGCGGCGCGCATTGGACTCACCAACCCGGAACTCGCAGTGCTGCTGGCCTACAGCAAGATCGAGCTGTACGACGAGGTGCTCGCCTCGGACGTGCCCGAGGATCCTTACATCCGCACGGCGCTCGAGCGTTACTTCCCGGTGCCGCTGCGCGAGCGCTTCGGCGCGCAGATCCAGGCTCACCCGCTGCGTCGCGAGATCATCTCGACACACGTCATCAACAGCATGATCAACCGCGTCGGCCCGACCTTCGTGCACCGGCTCAAGGCCGAGCTTGGCGCTGCGGCGGCCGATATCGTGCGTGCCTACATGGCCACGCGCGAGGTGTTCGGTCTGGTGGGGCTGTGGCGAGAGATCGAGGCGCTCGACAACCGCATCGACAATGCCGTGCAGACCGAGCTGATCATCGAGTCCGGGCGCCTGGTGCAGCGCGGTACCTTGTGGTTCCTGCGTCAGCGGCGCTGGCTCGCCGACCTTCAGGCGACCCTGGCGCACTTCTCGCCCGGCGTGGCTGCGCTCGCCGAGCGACTGCCCGAGTACGTCGCGCCCGCCTACCGTGCCGAACTCGAAGCGTCGATCGCTCGCCGGGTCGAGCAGGGCGTACCCGAGGCGCTGGCGCAGCGGGTGGCGGCGCTCGACGAGCTGTATTCGGCGCTTGACCTTGTCGAGGTCGCGGCCGAGAGCGGGCGCGACGAGGCGAGCGTGGCGCGGGTGTATTTTGCGCTGGGGGGCGAGCTCGATCTGCACTGGCTCGGACAACAGGTCTCGGGGCTGCCGGCCGAGACGCGCTGGCAGAGCCTCGCGCGCGGCGCCCTGCGCACCGATCTATCGGCGCTCGCGCGCACGCTCGCTGCCGAGGCGATCCGGCTGGCGCCGGCAGGCAGCGAGGTGGACGGCATGCTCTCGGCCTGGCGCGAGCGGGCGGCGGTGGCGATCGAACGCTACCGCCACCTGCTCGGCGAGATCCGCACGGCACCGAGCATCGACCTGGCGATGGTGTCGGTCATGCTGCGCGAGTTGCGCGGCATGGTGTGACGTCTGGCGCTTTCCGGTCACGATGGGCGCGCACGGCAGGCGCAGCCGCGGATTTCTTCATGCTCCACGGGCTGTGGTCGAACGCGCCCGGACTGCTGACGTGCCCTGCGCGCTTCGGTTATCATCGCGCTTTCCCGCAGCACATCTCCCATGACCAAATACGTCTTCGTTACCGGCGGTGTCGTGTCCTCTCTGGGCAAAGGCATCGCGGCTGCCTCTTTGGGGGCGATCCTCGAGTCCCGCGGCATCAAGGTCACGCACCTCAAGCTGGACCCCTACATCAACGTCGATCCGGGCACCATGAGCCCGTTCCAGCACGGCGAGGTCTTCGTCACTGAAGACGGTGCGGAAACCGACCTCGACCTCGGCCATTACGAGCGCTTCACCAGCGCGAAGATGAGCAAGCGCAACAACTTCACCACCGGGCAGATCTACGAGTCGGTGCTGAAGAAGGAGCGCCGCGGCGAATATCTGGGCAAGACCGTGCAGGTCATCCCGCACATCACCGACGAGATCAAGGCCTACGTCAAGCGCGGCGCCGAGGGCGCCGACGTGGCGATCATCGAGGTTGGCGGCACGGTGGGCGACATCGAGTCGCTGCCCTTCCTCGAGGCCATCCGTCAGATGGGCTTCGAGGAGGGCCGTCACGGTACCTGCTTCATCCACCTCACGCTGCTGCCCTACATCCCGACCGCCGGCGAACTCAAGACCAAGCCGACCCAGCACTCGGTGAAGGAGCTGCGCGAGATCGGCATCCAGCCCGACATCCTGCTGTGCCGCGCCGATCGCTCGATCCCGGCCGACGAGCGCCGCAAGATTGCGCTGTTCTGCAACGTGATGCCGGAGGCGGTCATCGAGGTGCTCGATGCCGACTCGATCTACAAGATCCCCGGCATGCTGCACGACCAGATGCTCGACCAGATCGTCTGCCACAAGCTCGACATCCTCGCCCGCGCGGCGGATCTGTCGGTGTGGGAGAGGCTGATCCACGCGCTGGAAAACCCGAAGCAGACGGTCAATGTGGGCTTCGTCGGCAAGTACGTGGACCTCACCGAGTCCTACAAGTCGCTGATCGAGGCGCTCAACCACGCCGGCATGCACACCGAGTCGAAGGTGAAGATCCACTACATCGACTCCGAGGACATCGAGCGCGACGGCTGCGGTGTGCTGCAGCCCATGGACGCCATCCTGGTGCCGGGCGGCTTCGGCAAGCGCGGCACCGAGGGCAAGATCGCCGCCATCCGCTACGCGCGCGAGAACAAGGTGCCGTATCTGGGAATCTGCCTCGGCATGCAGCTCGCAGTGGTGGAGTTCGCTCGCGACGTCGCCGGCATGGATGGCGCGCACTCGACCGAGTTCGAGCGCGACACCAGGTACCCCGTCATCGGTCTGATCACCGAGTGGAAGGACCGCAGCGGCAAGATCGAGAAGCGCAGCGAGGAGTCCGACCTCGGCGGCACCATGCGCCTCGGCGGCCAGCTCTGCCAGTTGAAGGACGGCACGCTGGCGCGCGCGATCTATGGCGCCCCGGAGATCATGGAGCGCCACCGCCACCGCTACGAGGTCAACAACAC
>DMCZ01000247.1:4521-4812 GCA_003446655.1 Thauera sp.
CACCCGCTGTTCACCGCCTACGTGAAGGCAGCGATCGCGCACAAGCAGGCCACGGCCTCAAGGAGCGAAGCATGAACCTCTGCGGTTTCGAAGTCGGCCTCGACAAGCCCGTCTTCCTGATCTCCGGCCCCTGCGTGGCCGAGTCCGAGCAGATGTGCCTCGACATCGCCGGCCAGATGAAGGAGATCTGCGCCGAGCTGGGCATCCCCTACATCTTCAAGGCTTCCTACGACAAGGCCAACCGCAGCTCGGGCAAGAGCTTCCGCGGCCACGGCATGGACGCCGGACTCA
>DMCZ01000175.1:0-804 GCA_003446655.1 Thauera sp.
CCCCTCCCGATCGTTTCCTCATGCGTCCGTTGATTGCCTTTCCGCTCCACACCGGTCCGCGCCACGAGACCTGGCTCGCACACCCGCCGCGTGCGGTGATGCCTGCCGTCCTCCTGCCCTGGCTGCGCGATGCAGGCTCGCTGACTGCCCGCATCCGTGCGCGCTGCGGGTGCTTTGCCGTGCAGGTGGTCGGCCAGGCGCTGGCCAGGGTGCATCGCGACGAGGCGCTGCTGCTTGGGCTGCGCCCGGGCGAGCGCGCATGGGTGCGCGAGGTGCTGCTGCTGGCCGATGGGCGGCCGGTCGTGTTCGCGCGCTCGCTACTGCCGAGGCGCAATGTGCGCGGGGCGTGGAACCTCTTCCACGGCATCGGCTCCCGGCCGCTGGGCGAGGCGCTGTTCTCGGATCCTGCGATCAGCCGGCTGCCGCTGGCCTGCCGGCGGCTTGACGGGCGTGATGCGCGGTATCATCGCGCCCGGGCTGCATTGATCCGGCACGCGCCCGCGCAAACACTGCCGCGCGCCCTGTGGGCGCGGCGCTCTATCTTCCTGCTGCGCGGCAGCGCGCTGATGGTGAGCGAAACCTTCCTTCCCGAAACCCTGGAATTGCCCCGATGACATCAGGCATGAGCCTCAACGACAAGCTGCCCCATTACATCCGTCTGATGCGGATCGACAAGCCGATCGGTACCCTGCTGCTGCTGTGGCCCACGCTATGGGCGTTGTGGGTTGCGGCAGAGGGCTGGCCGCCGCTGCACATCCTGGTGATCTTCGTGGTCGGCACCTTCCTGATGCGTTCGGCCGGCTG
>DMCZ01000175.1:1092-2310 GCA_003446655.1 Thauera sp.
TTCCTGGCCGGCACCTACCCCTTCACCAAGCGCTTCTTTGCCGTACCCCAGGCCTATCTGGGACTGGCGTTCGGTTTCTCGATTCCGATGGGCTTCGCCGCCGTGCAGGGCGAGGTGCCGGCGCTGGCCTGGCTGATGCTCGTCGCCAATGCGCTGTGGACCGTCGCCTACGACACCGAGTACGCCATGGTCGATCGCCCGGATGACCTCAAGATCGGCATCAAGACCTCGGCCATCACCTTCGGGCGCTTCGACGTCGCCGCTGTGATGCTGTGCTATGCCGCGGCCATCGTGCTGCTCGGCGTCGTCGGCGGCATGATCTCGGCCGGGCTGGCCTACTACCTCGGTCTCGCTGCCGCGGCCGGGATCGCCGGATATCACTACACCCTGATCCGCGCCCGTGTGCGCGCCGACTGCTTCAAGGCCTTCCGCCATAACAACTGGTTCGGTGCGGTGGTGTTTGCCGGCATCTTCGTGGATCAGTGGCTGCGAGCGGCCTGAGCTGCCACGGCATTTCTCCGTCACGGCACGGGCCGCCAGTGCGCGCGTTTTCAGCATTCAGGCAGCACCCGTTTCTTTCCGATTCGACCCTCTCCGGATTTCGTCCATGCACTTCATGACCGCCCTTCGCGCCGCCTGGCGGCAGCGCGACAGCCTGCTCTGCGTCGGCCTCGATCCTGACCCGCCGAAATTTCCCGCTCATCTGCAGGGGCGGCCCGACGCCATCCTCGAATTCTGCAAGGCGATCGTCGACGCGACCGCCGACCTGGTGTGCTGCTTCAAGCCGCAGATCGCATACTTCGCCGCCCACCGCGCCGAAGACCAGCTCGAGGCGCTGATCGCCCACATCCACGCCGCCCACCCCGACACCCCGGTGATCCTCGACGCCAAGCGCGGCGACATCGGCAGCACCGCCGAGCAGTACGCCATCGAGGCCTTCGAGCGCTTCAAGGCCGACGCGATCACGGTCAATCCCTACATGGGGCGTGACTCGGTCGATCCCTATCTCGCATTCGCCGACAAGGGGGTGATCCTGCTCTGCCGCACCTCCAACCCGGGTGGTTCGGACCTGCAGTTCCTCGAGGTGGAAACGCCCAAGGGCCGGATGAAGCTCTACGAGCACGTAGCCCGCACCGTCGCCGAGGACTGGAATGCCAGCGGCAATTGCGCGCTGGTGGTCGGCGCGACCTTTCCGGCGGAAATTGCGCGTGTCCGCGC
>DMCZ01000175.1:2568-3145 GCA_003446655.1 Thauera sp.
ACGCGGAACGCGATCAACGCCCAGCGCTGAGCCGGCATTACCGAGCGCGGCTGCAACTTCTGCCCGCCGGCCGCGTCAATGTCGGTCCATGCCACGCCGGCCCTGCATCCACTACGAGACGCCCGAATGAAATACGACGACCTGCGCGACTTCATCGCCCAGCTTGAAGCCCGCGGCGAACTGAAGCGCATCGCCGTCCCGGTCGACACCCACCTCGAGATGACCGAGATCGCCGACCGCGTGCTGCGCGCCGGCGGCCCCGCGCTGCTGTTCGAGAAGCCGGTGACGAGGGGCGTGCCGCAGGCGATTCCGGTGCTCGCCAACCTCTTCGGCACGCCGCAGCGGGTGGCGATGGGGATGGGCGAGGACGTCGCCGACGGCAACTGGAGCACGCCGCTGCGCGAAGTCGGCAAGCTGCTCGCCTACCTCAAGGAGCCCGAGCCGCCCAAGGGCCTCAAGGACGCCTGGGAGAAGCTGCCGGTGCTGAAGCAGGTGCTCAACATGGCACCGAAGGAAGTCCGCTCTGCGCCTTGCCAGCAGGTGGTGTGGGAGGGCGACCTGTCTCTTATACACATCT
>DMCZ01000110.1 GCA_003446655.1 Thauera sp.
CGAGTTTCAGTAGGGTCTCGTGGGCTCGGAGATGTGTATAAGAGACAGCGTGTGACTGGGTGGTGTCAAAGTCGGGTCGAATCCCGCCGATGTGAGCGTGTCCTTCGCCCAGGCGATCTGCTTCGGTGCGTCGGCGCTCTCCTTGCCAGCCATCACGATGTGGATCGGCAACTGCTTGAACAGCGGGCTGCTGGCGATCATGTCCACGCCCTTGCGTGTCACCGCGGTGCCGTCGTAGGCGAGCATCACCCGCTCGGGCTCCTTGAAGCCTTCGGTGACGGTGAGAATGGGTTTGTGGATCGCGCGCACCACGCGCTCGACGTTGCGCCCGAGGTCGCGCTGCGTGGTCTCGGCCGAGGCGCCGCGACGGCCGAAGACGAAGAGCCTCACGCTGTCTTCCTGCTCGGCAAGGGTGTCGTCGAGGGCGCCGTGGCGCTGGCGCATGTCGGCCGACGGCGCGCCGGCGGCGAGCGCACGCTCGCGCAGGCGATTCAGGAAGATGCGCCCCTGCTCGCGCTTGGCGCGGGCGAGGGCCGCATCCTTGTCGCTGAGATCGTGCAGCAGGTGTTCCTGCGCGTTGAAGCCAATCGCACCGCTGTGATCCTCACCCGATCCCTGCTCGAGGTGGCGGTCGATGACGTGAAGGAACTCGAGCGGGGCGTCCATGCGACGCGCGGCCCAGGCTGCGTAGTCGGCAACGGTATCGGCGAAACGGGACTGGTCCACGCAGGCCAGCACTTTCTTGTCTTGCTTGTTCATGCTGTTCTCCTCAGTGGCCGGTGAGCAGGTCGGCGCCGTCGCCCTTGTCGTGCACGGCGAACTTGTCGACCATCGTCGCGCTGGCTTCGTTGAGGCCGATCACCTCCACGTCCGTGCCTTCGCGGCGGAACTTCACCACCACCTTGTCCAGCGCGCTCACTGCGGTGATGTCCCAGAAGTGGGCGCGCGACACGTCGATGACGACCTTGTCGATCACTTCCTTGAAGTCGAAGCCGGCGACGAAGGCGTCGGCCGAGGCGAAGAACACCTGGCCGGTGACGGTGTAGCGGCGCAGCCGGCCTTCATCCTCGGCGATCGAGCGGATACCGAGGATGCGGCCGACCTTGTGCGCGAAGAAGAAGCCGGAGGCCAGCATGCCGACCAGCACGCCTTGCGCCAGGTCATGGGTGGCGACGGTCACCGCCACGGTGGCGATCATCACGATGCGGGAGCTGGGCGGGTGTTCGCGCAATTTGCGGATCGAGTCCCAGTTGAAGGTGCCGATCGACACCATGATCATCACCGCCACCAGCGCCGCCATCGGGATCTGCGCCACCCAGTCGCCCACCAGCATCAGCAGCGCGAGCAGGAAGATGCCGGCCGACAGTGTGGACAGCCGTCCGCGACCGCCGGACTTCACGTTGATCACCGACTGGCCGATCATCGCGCAGCCCGCCATGCCACCGATGAAGCCGCTCGCGATGTTGGCCACGCCCTGGCCGACGCATTCGCGGTTCTTGTTACTGGTGGTGTCGGTGAGGTCGTCGACGATGGTCGCGGTCATCAGCGACTCGAGCAGGCCTACGACCATCAGCGTCAGCGCGTACGGGAAGATGATCGCCAGGGTCTCGAAGTTGAGCGGCAGGTCCGGAATCAGGAACACCGGCAGGCTGTCGGGCAACTGGCCCATGTCGCCAACGGTGCGGATGTCGAGGTCGAGCACGATCGCCACTGCGGTCAGCACGACGATGGTGACCAGCGGCGAAGGGATGGCCTTGGTGATGTAGGGGAAAAGATAAATGATGCCCAGCCCGGCCGCCGTCATCGCATAGACGTGCCAGGTGACGTTGGTCAGCTCCGGCAGCTGCGCCATGAAGATCAGGATGGCGAGCGCATTGACGAAGCCGGTGACCACCGAGCGCGATACGAAGCGCATCAGGCGGCCGAGCTGGATCCAGCCGGCGATGATCTGCAGCACGCCGGTGAGGATCGTGGCGGCGAGCAGGTACTGGAGGCCGTGTTCTTTGACCAGCGTAACCATCACCAGCGCCATGGCGCCGGTGGCCGCCGAGATCATTCCCGGGCGGCCACCGGTGAAGGCGATGACCACCGCGATACAGAAGGACGCGTAGAGCCCGACCTTGGGATCGACGCCCGCGATGATCGAGAAGGCGATCGCCTCCGGAATCAGTGCCAGCGCGACGACGAGGCCGGCGAGCAGATCGTTTCGGACGTTGGAGAACCAGTCCTGTTGGAGGGATTTCATTTGTCGTTATGAGTCCATCAAGGGTTGCGCATACCGGGGGACGGGACGCGATGAACTCACGCGAGTCAGGTTCGCGAATGGGGGCGCACCGAAGACACCGGGACCCGCCCTGAACTGACGAGCCAGCGAGGCATCGGCAGTCGAGCGCAGAAAGCGTGGAGGAAGCGAACGAACAGGGGCAAGCCTCGCGCGAGCGTGGAGGTGGAGAAAGAACTCGCGGTGAGGGGGCAAGGCTTACATGGGTCGCTGGAACTGATGTGTGTGGAGGTCCTCGCTGGCGTGGGATCAATCCCACAGGCTTGAACCCGGAGAGTCGCAGCCAGAGTGCTGGCGGATTTTAGTCGAATTGCTGCAATGCAGCAAGATTTGAATATTCGCCTTTGAAGACGCCCCTTCGAACACGCCGCTGGCTGCCGAGGTGATCGAGTCGCTCGACATGGCGGCGGTCGAAGTGGTTCGCAGCCTGGGGCGCGACGCTCAGTTCGGTGGTCCACAGTCTCGCCTTGTTACTTGCATTGGCTGACCGCGTGATCAGTCTTGCGCAGGGACGGGTCGCGTTCGATCTGCCCGGGGGCGACGTCGATGACGCGCGCCTGGCTTCGCTTTATCGTACGTCCGGTCTCGAGCACGTTTCGGGGACCCAGCCGTAAGCCCTGTGTTGCCCTTTTCTCGCGCGGGCGTAAGTTCTGGCTGCGCAGCACGACGAAGATGTGACGCCGCGTCGGCCTGGCGTGGCCCAATCGGTAATCTCTTGATGAATCCACGCAAACTCGCCCTGCTCGTGATCCTCGCTGCCGCCATCGGAAGCTTCTTCTGGTTCGATCTCGACCAGTATCTCAATCTGCAGACGCTCAAGGCTCAGCAGGCCGCAATTGCGGATTATCGCGACCAGAATCCGGTGTCGAGCCTTGCCCTCTATTTCGTCATCTACGTGGTCGCCACAGCGCTCTCGGTGCCCGGCGCGGCCTTGCTGACGCTGGCGGGCGGCGCGGTGTTCGGGCTGCTCTGGGGGACGGTGATCGTCTCTTTCGCCTCTACCCTGGGCGCCACCGCAGCCTTCCTGATCGCGCGTTTCCTGCTGCGTGATTGGGTCAGCCAGCGCTTCGGTCAGCGCCTGGCGGCGATTGATGAGGGCATCAAGCGCGAAGGTGCGTTCTATCTGTTCACGCTGCGCCTGGTGCCGGTATTCCCGTTCTTCCTGGTCAATCTGCTGCTCGGGCTGACGGCGATGCGCACCTGGACCTTCTTCTGGGTCAGCCAGATCGGCATGTTCGCTGGCACCGTGGTCTACGTGAATGCCGGCACCCAGCTCGCGCGCATCGACAGCCTGGGCGGCATCCTGTCGCCGGCCTTGCTCGGCTCGTTCGCCATCCTGGGCGTGTTCCCGCTGATTGCGCGGCGTGTGGTCGAGCGCATCCGCCGCAACCGGGTCAATGCGCGCTGGACACAGCCGAAACAGTTCGACCGCAATCTGGTGGTGATCGGGGGCGGTAGCGCGGGCCTGGTCACGTCCTACATCGCCGCCGCGGTCAAGGCCAAGGTGACGCTGGTGGAGCGCCACAAGCTCGGCGGCGACTGCCTCAACACCGGCTGCGTGCCGTCGAAGGCCCTGATCCGCTCGGCGAAGTTCCTGTCGCACGTCTCCCGCGCCCGGGAGTTCGGCATCGCTGCGGCCGACGCGCGCTTCGAGTTCGCCGAGGTCATGGAACGCGTGCAGCGCATCATCGCCCAGGTCGAGCCGCACGATTCGGCCGAGCGCTACACGGGATTGGGCGTTGACGTGGTGCAAGGCGCCGCGCGCATCGTGTCGCCGTGGGAGGTCGAGATCGACACCGTCGAAGGCGAACGACAGCGCCTGACCACGCGCGCCATCGTCATCGCCACCGGTGCGCGCCCGACGGTGCCCGAACTGCCGGGCATCGAGGATATGGACTACCTCACCTCCGACACCGTCTGGTCGCTGCGTGCGCTGCCGCGCCGCCTGCTGGTGCTGGGTGGCGGGCCGATCGGTTCTGAACTGGCCCAGGCCTTCGCCCGTTTAGGCGCACAGGTCATCCAGGTCGAGCGCGGCCCGCGTTTGCTGCCGCGCGAGGACGCCGACGTCTCCGCGCTGGTGATGCAGCGCTTTCGTGACGAGGGCATCGACCTGCGCCTCGAGCACCAGGCCAAGGCCTTCGTGAAGGAAGGCGAGCAGAAGATCCTGATCGCCGAGCATGCGGGCGAGGCGGTGCGCATTCCCTTCGACACCGTGCTGATCGCGCTCGGACGCAGCGCCAACCTGACAGGCTACGGGCTGGAGGAACTCGGCGTGCGCTGCGGGCGCACGATCGAGACCAATGCGCTGCTGCAGACCAACTACCCGAACATCTACGCCGCAGGCGACGTGGCTGGACCATACCAGTTCACTCACACCGCCGCGCACCAGGCGTGGTACGCGGCGGTCAACGCCCTGTTCGACCCGATCAAGCCCTTCAAGGCGGACTACCGCGTCATCCCGTGGGCCACCTTCATCGAGCCCGAGGTCGCCCGGGTCGGGCTCAACGAGCAGGAGGCGCGCGCGCAAGGCATCGCATATGAGCTCACCACCTTCGGCATCGACGACCTCGACCGCGCCATCGCCGACAGCGAGGCGCACGGCTTCATCAAGGTGCTGACGGTGCCCGGCAAGGACCGCATCCTGGGCGTGACCATCGTCGGCGAGCACGCTGGAGACTTGATCGCCGAGTACGTGCTGGCGATGAAGCAGGGCATCGGCCTGAACCGCATCCTCGGCACCATCCACATCTATCCGACATTGGCCGAGGCCAACAAGTACGTCGCCGGCAACTGGAAGCGCGCCCATGCGCCCCAG
Organism: Thauera sp.; assembly: GCA_003446655.1. GTDB lineage: Bacteria > Pseudomonadota > Gammaproteobacteria > Burkholderiales > Rhodocyclaceae > Thauera. Next base: position 5,097 of record DMCZ01000110.1, read on the forward strand.
CGCCTGCTGCAGTGGGTTGAACGCTTCCACGCGTGGCGCCGTGGATAGGAAGCAAAGCTCAGGCGCCGTTCGACCTCAGGGCGCGCAAGCATATGGACATAGTGAACATTCGAAACGAGGCTACCCGATGAACCCGCGCCGTCGCACCTCCTGGGCCACGGGCCTGCTGCTCCTGTTGGTTGCCCCGGGCGCGCTGTCCGCGACAGCCTGGGTGGGGCGCTTTGGCGGAGAGGGACCACCGCCCGAGCCATGGCGCATCCAGCAGCTCGACGAGCGCATTCCGCCCACGCGTTACACGCTGCGCGAGTGGGACGGCGTGCCTGCCATCGAGGCGCAGGCCGAGCGCAGCATGGCGCTGCTCGGCCGTCCCGTCGAGGTGGACCTCGCGGCCACACCCTACTTGTGCTGGTTGTGGCGGGTCGATGCGCCGGTGGCGGACGCCGACATGACGCGAAAGGCCGGTGACGATTACGCGGCGCGGGTCTATCTGACCTTCGATGTCGCGCCCGAGGCGCTCGGCTTCGGCACTCGGGCGAAGCTCGCGCTGGCGCGCTCGATCTACGGCGACCAGGTGCCCGACGCTGCGCTCAACTACGTATGGGACAACCGGCACCCGATCGGCACGCTACGCGACAATGCCTACACCGATCGCGCACGCATGCTGGTGCTGCGGTCGGGTGCAGACGAGGCCGGGCGCTGGGTGCTGGAGCGGCGCAACGTCGTCGAGGATTTCCGGCGCGCGTTCGGCGATCTGCCGGCGAAGCTCAGTGGGTTGGCGATCGCTTCGGACACGGACAACACCGGGGGTGTGGCGCGTGCCGGCTTTGCGCAGTTCCGCTTCGTCACCAGCGCGGACGACTGCGAGGCCGCGCAGGCGGCAACCGCGCGTGGGGGCTGAGACATGATTACCCCGGTGCACGAACGCGCACAGGCGCCCACATCACCTAGGGGATGGGCGCTTGAAACCTCCGCGCACGCCTTTGGATGCCCGACCTGATGAATGACAGTTCATCCACATGCTTCGAACTGGCGATCCTCGCCAAGGCGCCGCTGCCTGGCCTGTGCAAGACCCGGCTGATCCCGCGCCTCGGCGCCGCCGGCGCAGCGGCACTGCAGGGCTGGCTGCTGGAGCGCGCGGTCGCCACGGCAGTCACCGCCGACATCGGGCCGGTCAGCCTTTGGTGTGCACCGGACGAGTCGCATCCGGCGTTTCGGCACTGCCGGGCTTTCGGGGACGTTCGCTTGCTGCCTCAGTCCCATGGCGACCTGGGTGCACGCATGCATGCAGCGGTCGCCGCATCCCGCATGCCGGGCGGCACGCTGATCATCGGCACCGACTGCCCAGTGCTGACACCGCGCCTGATCCGGCAAGTGGCAGCGGCCCTCGGCCGACACGACGCCGTGATTGTCCCTGCCGAGGACGGCGGTTACGTGCTGATCGCGCTACGTCGCGCACATCCGCGATTGTTTGCGGACATCGACTGGAGCACGGACCGTGTCATGGCGCAGACGCGCGAGCGGCTGTCGGAGCTCGGCCTCGACTGGAACGAAACCGCGCCGTTGTGGGATGTCGACCGCCCGGAAGACTTCGACCGGCTTGCGGAACATATCCCGACGGTGCGCTCGGTGCTTGTCGTGGCGGAGCAGGGGGGAAACAGCTCGTGCTTCCGGGCGCCCTAAATGGCGGGATACGCCTTGTCCAGGGGGCTCCATACCCACAATCGAAACACTCAGGCCGTGCTGTCGGCAGGCCTCGTCAGCGCCATGCTTGGCTTTCAAATGGTGGCCGTCGGTCAGGCAAGTCCTCGTCGGGGGCACTGCCGGCGCTGGAGGCCAGCTTCGACGGCGTACAGTTCGAGGTGCAGGGAACACCCGACAGGAGCCAGGAATGACCAACGCCAGCGCACAGGCCGTCAGCCCGCCGTGGGACGACGCCTCGATCACCGCGATACGACGCGACATGTTGCGCTTTGCACGCATGCAGTTGCGCGACAGCGGCGCCGCTGAGGACATGGTGCAGGAGGCGCTGATGGCGGCGATGACCAGCGCCAAGAGCTTCGCCGGGCGGTCGACCTTCAAGACCTGGATGTTCGCGATCCTGCGCAACAAGATCGTCGACCACATCCGCACCTCGGCGCGCGAGATAAGTGGCGCAGACCTGGTCGGGCGTGCGGGTGGCGATGCCGAGCTGGAGGACTTCGACGTGCTGTTCGACCAGCGCGGCTTCTGGAACCCTGACGATCGCCCCGCGACCTGGGCGGACCCGGAAGCCTCTTTCGAGCAGGATGCCTTCTGGCAGGTGTTCGACATCTGCATGAACAACCTGCCCGAGCACATCGCCCGCGTCTACACGATGCGCGAGCTGCTCGAACTCGAAACCGCCGAGATCTGCGCCGAGCTGGGCATCAGCCCCAACAACTGCTTCGTGATCCTGCATCGCGCGCGGCTGGGGCTGCGGGAGTGTCTGGAGAGTCGCTGGTTTCAGGGAGAGGCGAGATGAAGATGATGAACTGCAAGGACGCGACCCAGCTCATGTCCGAACGCTACGAGCGCACGCTGAGTCTGCGCGAGCGGCTGTCGCTGAAGGTGCATACGGCCATGTGCGCGGGCTGCTCGAACTACGGCCAGCATCTGGACGTGCTGCGCAAGGCCACTGCACGACTGCGCGAGGGCAACATGGGCAGCGAGCGCTGAGGGCACGGCAGCAAAGGCAGACCGGCCATGGACTGACGCACCACGGAGCTCGCGATCCTTGGGCGGTGGGCCTTCTTCCCGCGATGACCTCAGCTTGCGGGCGGTCGACGCGCTCCGTCGTCCGCAAGCGCACCGGCCAGCGCATACACGAACGCCTCAACGATGGCGCCGTTCCGGAGTCGTGCATCGATGCGCACGCGCAAACAGGTGCTCAGTCATGTCGTGTGCCTCGGACAAGGAACAGGACGCCCCGAGCTACGCCACTGTCCAGAGCGCTTTGCCGCCCGCGTCGCGATAAACCAGGTAGGCGCGCAGGTCGAACTCGTACTGGTGATAGTCCGGCTCCATGTGCAGGCAGAGCTGGTAGAAGGCCTTGTCGTGCTCGCGCACGCGCAGGTGGGCGAGTTCATGCACGACGATCATGCGCAGGAACGCCTCGGGCGCAGCGCGAAACAGGGTGGCGATGTGGATCTCGCGCTTGGCCTGCAGGCGCGAGCCCTGGACGCGCGAGATGGCAGTGTGGGTGCCGAGCGCCTTGCGGATCACGTGCAGCGTGTTGTCGAAGCGGACCTTGCCGAGCGGTGGCGCGCTGCGCAGGTGTTCGGCCTTGAGCGCCTGCACGTAGTCGTAGAGCGCACCGTCCGAGCGCACGGCATGCGCCCTCGGGTAGCGCCGCAGCAGCGCGGGGGCGAATTGGTCCTGCTCGATCAGGTCGAGTACCTGCCGCTGCAGGTGCTCGGGATAGCCGTTGAGGTAGGCGGGCGGGGGGCGCGGGCGCATGTTGCGATGATGGCGATCAATGCGCGAGCGCGCTCCGATTGTGGCGCACCGAGCTCCACAGCGCCGCGGCGATCAGCACCGCACCGATCAGGCCGGTGACGGTCTCGGGGATGTGCACATGCACGCCGATGAACATGATCGCCGCCAGCGCGCCGATCGCCCAGAACGCGCCGTGCTCCAGGTAGCGATAGGCCTCGAGCGTGCCGCGATACACCAGCATCAACGTGAACGAGCGCACGAACATGGCGCCGACGCCGAGGCCGATGGCGATGATCGGCAGGCTGTTGGTGAGCGCGAAGGCGCCGATCACGCCGTCGAAGCTGAACGAGGCGTCGAGCAGTTCCAGGTACATGAAGCCGGCGAAGCCGGTCTTGGCGACGACCTTGCCGCCTTCGCCTTCCTCGCCGCCCATGATGGCGCCGATGCCGTCGGCGAGGATGTAGACGACCAGCCCCCACACGCCCGCGACGATGAACTCCATGCGCCGCTCGGCGCCGTCGAGCCAGGCCGAACTCGCCAGGATGGCGAGCAGGGTGAACATGATCTGCGCCGCTTCCAGGCGGCCGAGCTGGGTCAGCGGGGCCTCGATCGGGGCCAGCCAGTGTGTATCCTTGTTCACGTCGATGAAGAACTTGAGGAACACCATCATCAGGAAGGCGCCGCCGAAGGCCGCGATCTCGTGGTGCGCCGAGGTGAGGATGCGCGCGTAGTCGTCCGGCTTGAAGAGCGCGAGGTCGATGACCGCCATCGGCCCCAGGTTGGCGACCACGCCGACGATGGCGAGCGGGAACACGATGCGCATGCCGAAGACCGCGATCAGGATGCCCCACAGCAGGAAGCGCTGGCGCCACTTCTCGTCCATGTGCCGCAGCACGGTGGCGTTGACCACCGCGTTGTCGAAGGACAGCGAGGTCTGTCTCTTATACACATCT
>DMCZ01000165.1:0-54633 GCA_003446655.1 Thauera sp.
GCTTCTGGATGGTGCGGTACATCAGCGGCTGGGTGACCATCGGCTCGTCCTGCTCGTTGTGACCGAGCTTGCGGAAGCAGATGATGTCGACCACCACGTCCTTCTTGAACTGCTGGCGGAACTCCACGGCCAGCGCGGTCACGAAGGCCACCGCCTCCGGATCGTCGCCATTCACGTGGAAGATCGGCGCCTCGACCATCTTGAAGATGTCGGTGCAGTACAGCGAAGAGCGGTAGTCGCGCGGGTCCGAGGTGGTGAAGCCGATCTGGTTGTTGATGACGATGTGCACCGTGCCGCCCGTGCCATAGCCGCGGGTCTGGGAGAAGTTCAGCATCTCCTGGTTCACACCCTGGCCGGCCACCGCCGCGTCGCCGTGGATCAGCACCGGCAGCACCTGGCTCTTCTGCTCGTCGCCACGGCGGACCTGGCGCGCATACACCGAGCCCTCGACCACCGGGTTGATGATCTCGAGGTGAGAGGGGTTGAAGGCGAGCGTCAGGTGCATCGGGCCGCCCGGGGTCATGACGTCGCTCGAGAAGCCCATGTGGTACTTGACGTCGCCTGCGGTGAGGTCGGCCGCGGCCTTGCCCTCGAACTCCGAGAACAGCATCGACGGCGACTTGCCGAGGGTGTTGACCAGCACGTTGAGGCGGCCGCGGTGGGCCATACCGATCACCGTCTCGGCGACGCCCAGCCCGCCGGCGACGCGAATGATCTCGTCCATCGCCACGATCGCCGACTCGCCGCCTTCGAGCGAGAAGCGCTTCTGGCCGACGTACTTGGTGTGCAGATAGCGCTCGAGGGTCTCGGCCGCGGTGGTCCGCTCGAGGATGCGCTTCTTCATCTCGGTCGAGAACTTCGGCGTGCCGCGCACGCTCTCGAGCCGGCTCTGGATCCAGCGCTTCTGACCGATGTCGGTCATGTACATGTATTCGGCGCCGATCGAGCTGCAGTAGGTCTGGCGTAGCGCCTCGAGAATCTCGCGCAGGCTGGCGTGATCGGTCGAGAAGGCGTGGAAGGAGCCGACGTTGAAGCTCTTCGACAGGTCAGCTTCGGTGAAACCGTAGTAGGAGGGCTCGAGCTCCGCGATCTGCGGACGTTCGGTGCGCTTGAGCGGGTCGAGGTTGGCCCAGCGGTTGCCGAGGAAGCGGTAGGCGTTGATCAGCTGCAGCACCGAGACCTGCTGCTTGTCCTCCCCGCCGCCCGAGACCACCGTGCGGACGGGACCGCGCTTGGCCATCTGCTCGAAAGCCGCGATGATCGGCCCATGGGCCACGTCACGCGTCGCTGCGCCCGCCTGGCTCTGCAGCTTGTCGAAGTATTCACGCCATTCGGCGGAAACCGACGCCGGATCGGCGAGGTAATTTTCGTACTGCTCTTCGATGAACGGCGCGTTGGAGCCGAACAAGTGCGAAGTCTGTTCGAGTTGCTTCATCATTGTGAAAGCCACCTGTTATGTACTAGTGCCCCGATCCCGGGGCTAATGCGGTGTTCGGGAATGGCGTGACACCCGCCGAAGGAAAAACGGGATGGCCACGCATGCGCAGCCACCCCGTACACCTCAGGGTCGGCGAAGCCTCCCTCCCCTCTCCATCGTCCCTTACGAACGCTGCGCCAGATCAGGAACGTCACGGCGCGCGGCGCCGACATACAACTGACGCGGACGGCCGATCTTGTACTCCGGATCGGTGATCATCTCCTCCCACTGGGTGATCCAGCCCACGGTGCGGGCGAGCGCGAAGATGCAGGTGAACATCGAGGTCGGGATGCCGAGCGCCTTCTGCACGATGCCCGAGTAGAAGTCGACGTTCGGGTAGAGCTTCTTCTCGACGAAGTACTCGTCTTCCAGCGCGATCTTCTCGAGTTCCTTGGCGAGCTTGAACAGGCGGTCGTTCTCGAGGCCGAGCTCGCCGAGCACGTCGGCGCAGACCTTGCCCATGAGCTTGGCGCGCGGGTCGAAGTTCTTGTAGACGCGGTGGCCGAAGCCCATCAGCTTGAAGCTGTCGTTCTTGTCCTTCGCACGCTTGATGTACTCGCCGACGCGCGAAACGTCACCGATCTCTTCCAGCATGTTCAGGCAGGCTTCGTTCGCGCCACCGTGCGCCGGACCCCACAGGCAGGCGATGCCGGCGGAGATGCAGGCGAAGGGGTTGGCGCCCGAGGAACCGGCCAGGCGGACGGTCGAGGTCGAGGCGTTCTGCTCGTGGTCGGCGTGCAGCGTGAAGATCACGTCGAGCGCGCGCACCAGCACCGGGTTCGGCTCGTACTTCTCGCACGGCGTGCCGAACATCATGTGCATGAAGTTCGCGGTGTAGTCGAGGTCGTTGCGCGGGTACATGAAGGGCTCGCCCTTGTTGTACTTGTAGGCCATCGCAACGATCGTCGGCAGCTTGGCGATCAGGCGGTTGATCGACACGCTGCGGTGCTCGGCGTCGGAGAAGTCCATCGCCTCGTGGTAGAAGGCCGACAGCGCACCGACGACACCCACCATGACTGCCATCGGATGCGCGTCACGGCGGAAGCCGTTGTAGAAGCGCGTGATCTGGTCATGCAGCATGGTGTGGTTCTTGATGGTGTTCTCGAACGCAGTCTTCTGTTCAGCGCTCGGCAGTTCACCGTTCTTGAGCAGATAGGCAACCTCGAGGAAGTTGCACTTTTCGGCAAGCTGCTCGATCGGGTAGCCGCGATACAGCAGCTCGCCCTTGTCACCATCGATGAAGGTGATCTTCGACTTGCAGCTGGCCGTCGACAGGAAGCCCGAGTCGTAGGTGAAGAGGCCAGTCTTGCCCCCCAGGGTCCGGATGTCGATCACATCCTGGCCGTGGGTGCCGGTCATGACCGGGAATTCGACGGTCTTGCCATCGACGGTGAGGGTTGCAGTGCGTTCAGTGCTCATAGATCGTCCCTTCTACTTGCCGGTTTAACTGCTTGTCGTCGTACTCGGATCGAAACAGCCGCGTCACCCCTGACGCAGAAGCCCGATCATCTCCTTCCAGCGGTCGTCTTCACATGCCTTGCTGCCATTGACCCACGCCCAGATGTCGTAGTCGTCGCAGCGCAGCAGGTCATCCAGATCCGCCACCTGATCGTCGGTGAGACGATCGAAATGCCGCTCGAGAAAGCGCGTGAACACCAGGTCCAGCTCGAGCAATGCCCGCCTGCACTGCCAGCGTACGCGCCCCCTGTTGATGGTCATGCTTGTCGCCGCCCTTAGATCGCGCGCCGGACCATCATGTCCTTGATCTTGCCGATCGCCCGGGTCGGGTTCAAACCCTTCGGACAGACGTCGACGCAGTTCATGATGGTGTGGCAGCGGAACAGACGGTACGGATCCTCGAGGTTGTCGAGGCGCGCATTGGTGTCCTGGTCGCGCGTATCGGCCAGGAAGCGGTAGGCCGCCAGCAGGCCTGCCGGGCCGACGAACTTGTCCGGGTTCCACCAGAACGACGGGCACGAGGTCGAGCAGCACGCGCACAGGATGCACTCGTACAGGCCGTTGAGCTCCTCGCGGTCCTCGGGCGACTGCAGACGCTCGCGCTCGGGGGCAGGCTCGTTGTTGACCAGATAGGGCTTGATCGAGTGGTACTGCTTGAAGAACTGCGTCATGTCGACGATCAGGTCGCGGATGACCGGCAGGCCCGGCAGCGGACGCAGCGTGATCGGCTGCTGCAGGCTGTCGATGTCGGTCAGGCAGGCCAGACCGTTCTTGCCGTTGATGTTCATCGCGTCCGAACCGCACACGCCTTCACGGCAGGAGCGACGGAACGACATCGAATCGTCCTTGGCACGCAGGCGAACCAGCGCGTCGAGCAGCTTCTTGTCGGAGGCCTCGAGCTCGACCGAGATGTCCTGCATGTAGGGCTTCTCGTCCTTGTCCGGGTCGTAGCGGTAGATCTTGAATTGAACGGTACGCTTGGTCATGTGTGTTTCTCCCGTGCGCTCATCACGCTGATCAGTAAGTGCGCTTGGCGAGCGCGATCGGCTCGACGTCGTCGGACAGCGGCTTCAGGTTGACCGGCTTGTAATCGAGACGGTTGCCTTCGCTGTACCACAGGGTGTGCTTCAGCCAGTTGGCATCGTCGCGACCGTTCGGATTCTCCGGCGTATCGGGCGCGTCGTCGCGCACGTGGGCGCCACGCGACTCCTTGCGGGCCTCGGCCGACACGATGGTGGCACGCGCGACCTCGATCAGGTTGTCGAGTTCGAGCGCTTCCATGCGTGCGACGTTCCAGACCTTGGACTTGTCCTTGATCTCGGTGCGCTTGGCACGCTCCGCGATCTCGCCCATCTTCTGCACACCTTCCTTGAGCAGATTGTCGAAACGGAACACGCCCGCGTGCTTCTGCATCGTGCGACGCATTTCCAGGCCGACATCGAACACGCTCTCGCCGTTGGTCTGGCCGTCCAGACGAGCCAGGCGGGCAAGTGAAACGTCGGCAGCGTCGGCCGGCAGCGGCTTGAGCTTGAGCTGTCCGGACTTGAAGTCCTCGACCACGGTTTCACCCGCGGACTTGCCGAACACGAGCAGATCGAGCAGCGAGTTGGTGCCAAGGCGGTTCGCGCCGTGAACCGATGCGCAGGCGCACTCGCCCGCAGCATAGAAGCCGGCGACCGGGCTGTTCGGATTGCCGTCCTTGGGGACCACGACCTGGCCCTTGTAGTTGGTCGGAATGCCACCCATCTGGTAGTGGCAGGTCGGCACGACCGGGATCGGCGCCTTGATCGGATCGACGCCGGCAAACTGGATCGCAATCTCGCGGATGCCCGGCAGGCGCTTCATGATCGTGTCGGGCGACAGGTGCGTGATGTCGAGCAGCACGTGATCCTTGTCAGGACCGCAGCCACGGCCTTCGTTTATCTCGGTCGTCATCGCACGCGAGACGACATCGCGCGAGGCCAGATCCTTGAGGTTCGGCGCATAACGCTCCATGAAGCGCTCGCCCGACGAATTGCGCAGAATCCCGCCCTCGCCACGCACGCCTTCGGTGATCAGCACGCCCGCGCCGGCCACGCCGGTCGGGTGGAACTGCCAGAACTCCATGTCTTCCAGCGGGATGCCGGCACGCGCGGCCATGCCCACGCCGTCACCGGTGTTGATGAAGGCATTGGTCGACGAGTAGTAGATGCGGCCGGCACCGCCGGTGGCGAAGATGGTGGCCTTGGCGTGGAAGATCGAGACCTCGCCGGTTTCCATTTCCATCGCGGTGACGCCGAGCACGTCGCCGTCGGCGTCGCGGATCAGGTCGAGCGCCATCCACTCGACGAAGAACTGGGTGTTGGCGCGCACGTTGCGCTGGTACAGCGCGTGCAGCATGGCGTGGCCGGTACGGTCGGCTGCGGCACAGGAGCGCATCACCGGCGCCTGGCCGTAATTCATCGAGTGACCACCGAACGGGCGCTGGTAGATCTTGCCGTTGTCGGTACGGTCGAACGGCATGCCGTAGTGCTCGAGCTCGACGACGACTTCGTTCGCCTTCTTGCACATGAACTCGATGGCGTCCTGGTCGCCCAGCCAGTCCGACCCCTTGACGGTGTCGTACATGTGCCAGTGCCAGTTGTCCTCGGTCGAGTTGCCGAGCGAGGCCGCCACGCCGCCCTGCGCCGCAACCGTGTGCGAGCGGGTCGGGAACACCTTGGTCAGCACGGCAGTCTTGAGGCCGGCTTCGGAAAGTTGCAGGGCTGCACGCAGGCCGGCACCACCGGCGCCGACGATGACCGCATCAAATGTACGCTTCGCGACGTTCACGCTTAGAGCCTCCACAGGATCTGGGCCGCCCAGCCGGCGTAGCCGACGAGCAGGAAGAGGGTGACCAGGTGCAGCGCGAGGCGCACACCGTTCGGCTTCACGTAGTCCATCCACAGGTCACGCACGCCGATCCAGGCGTGATAGAACACCGACAGGAAGAACAGGAAGCTGAGGAACTTGAACAGGCCGTGCGAGAACAGCGCGGACCACTCCTGATAGTTGAACTCGCGCAGGCTGAATGCGCAGAGCGCGAAGATGATCGTGTAGATCGCCATGTAGACGGCGGTGGCGCGCTGCGCGATCCAGTCCTTCAGACCGTAATGCGCGCCCACGACGATGCGTTGCTTCACCATAGTGTCACCCCAATGATCACGGTGAGCGCGAGGCTCACGGCCAGGACGATTTTCGAGGACTTGCGGGCGGGCTCGAGATCGACACCCTTGTGCATATCGAGGAGCAGGAAGCGGATGCCGGCGCAGAAGTGGTGCAGATAGGCCCACAGCAGGCCGAACAGCACGAGCTTGATGAACCAGTTGTCGACCACCGCGGCGAAGGTCTCGAAGGTCTCCGGCGAACCGAGGCTGCGATCCAGCAGGTACAGCAGGAAGGGCAGCATCAGGAAGATGCCCACGCCGCTGATCCGGTGAAGGATCGACACGATGGCCGGCAAGGGCTGCCGGATCTCATTCAGAGCCAGGTACTTCGGCCTCTGTTTACGCACTGTCGCTTCTGACATGAAGACTCCCCTCTGCATGTGCGACGGACCCCGTCGCGGACTCCGAAAAAGACATAATTATAGCGTCGGAGCTTGCCGACACCTTACAAAAACGCCCGTCAGTTCAGCTCGTTCAGATAAAAATGCTCCGCAGTCGAGTACAGGCCGCGCCGCCACTCGACCGGCCTGTCGCCATACGTGTAAGTGACGCGCTCGACGGACAGCAGCGGCGTGCCCTCGGGAACTTTCAGCGCATCGCTGGCGCCGCGATCGGCAGCGACGGCGCGGATGCGCTCCTGCGCACCGATCATGCGCACGCCGAACCGGCTCTCGAAGAGGCTGTAGAGCGAGCCATGCCAGCCCTGAAGCGTTTCTGCGCTCAGCCCCTGGAAAAGTTCACCGGGTAGATAGATCTCGTCGATCACGACCGGCTTGTTCGAGAACTTGAGCAGGCGCCGGACGATGATGATCGATGCGCCGGGCTCGATCGCAAGCATCCGCGAGGCCTCCTGCCCGGCCTTTGCCCGCCAGCAGTCCAGCGGTATGCTCTGCGGCGACGACAGTTCGCCATCAACGGGGACCAGACGAAGAAAACGGAACAGGGCACGCGGATCATTATGCGATGCAACGTAGGTGCCCTTGCCCTGCTTGCGCACAAGAAGATTCTCGGCAGCCATTTCGTCGATCGCCTTGCGGACAGTCCCCTGCGACACACTGAAGCGCGCGGCGAGCTCCTGCTCGCTGGGAATCGCCTGACCGGGTCGCCATTCCCCGGTCTCAAGCGCCTGAAGAATCAAGGCCTTGATCTGGCGATAGAGCGGGCTAAAGGTGGGCGACTCATGCGACATGCGCGCATTTGAGCATAAAAAAAAGAGAACGTCTATCACTCCTCTTATGTCTTATATAAGACATAAGATGCTATTTGACAGGGTCAATCCAAGCCATTAGTATCTCCGCGCCTCACCGGCGGCCTCACGAACGGGGCGCCGACGCCCTGCGGGACGACAAGACATGCATGCTCACGCGGCTCAAGTCGAGTCCTTCGCAGCCAGTGCGGGGCAGGATTCCAGCACATTCACGACCGTCTCACTCGAGGGAGTAATTACATGAGCAAAGCCCCCATGCGCGTCGCTGTCACCGGCGCCGCCGGCCAGATCGGCTACAGCCTGCTGTTCCGCATCGCCAGCGGTGAAATGCTGGGCAAGGACCAGCCCGTCATCCTGCAACTGCTCGACCTGCCCCAGGCCCAGAAGGCCGTCAAGGGCGTGATGATGGAACTGGAAGACTGCGCCTTCCCGCTGCTGGCCGGCATGATCGCCACCGACGACCCCAACGTCGCCTTCAAGGACGCCGACGTCTGCCTGCTGGTCGGTGCCCGTCCGCGCGGCCCCGGCATGGAGCGTGCCGACCTGCTGACCGCCAACGGAGCCATCTTCACCGTCCAGGGCAAGGCCATCGCCGAGAACGCCAAGGAAGACGTGCGCGTGCTGGTCGTGGGCAACCCCTGCAACACCAACGCCTACATCGCCCGCGCCGCCGCCATCAAGGTCGGCCGCACCAACCCGAACAACTACCACGGCATGCTGCGCCTGGACCACAACCGCGCGCTGTCGCAGCTCGCCGCCAAGTCCGGCCGTGAAGTGTCCTCGCTGAAGAAGATGGTCGTGTGGGGCAACCACTCGCCCTCGATGTACGCCGACTACCGCTTCTGCGAGTCGAACGGCGACAGCGTCAAGGCCCTGATCAACGATCACGCCTGGAACAACGACGTGTTCCTGCCCACCGTCGGCAAGCGCGGCGCCGCCATCATCGAGGCCCGTGGCCTGTCGTCGGCTGCCTCGGCTGCCAACGCCGCCATCGACCACGTGCGTGACTGGGTGCTGGGCTCGAACGACTGGGTCACCATGGGCGTTCCGTCCGACGGCTCCTACGGCATCCCCGAAGGCATCGTGTTCGGCTTCCCCTGCGAGTGCAAGGGCGGCCAGTTCAAGATCATCCAGGGTCTGGAGATCGACGAGTACTCCCAGGGCAAGATCGCGATCACGCTCAAGGAACTCGAGGACGAGCGCGCGGCCGTGGCCGACATGCTGAAGTAATCAGCGTTCCCGGGCGGCCCTGAGCCGCCCTCGCGCGAGGCCACGGGGTAAAATCCGTGGCCTTTTCTTTTGCGCGGCGACCCGCTTTGCCGCAATACGGCGACTCCACGCCGCCACCGCGGCGCACGAGCCGCCGCCCATCCGAGGAGCCCGACATGTCGCTACACCCCGCCCAGGTCCTGTTCGCCGGCGAAAAACCCTTCCCTGCCCTGCCCGCCGTCGACCACTACGCCGGTGCCGAGAAGCTGATGATGAAGGCGCTCAAGCTGCAGCAGGAACTCGGCCCGGTGTTCGACATCACCTGCGACTGCGAGGACGGCGCCCGCACCGGCGCCGAGGCCGAGCACGCGCGCATGGTCGTCGCCGTCGTCAATGGCGCGGAAAACCACTTCGGCCGCGTCGGTGCGCGCATCCACGACATCACCCACCCCCACTGGCAGCGCGACCTGGAGATCCTGGTCGGCGGCGCCGGGCATCGCCTCGCCTTCGTGACCCTTCCCAAGGTGCGTTCGGCCGCCGACGCAGCCGAACAGATTCGCGAGCTGCGGCGCGTCGAGGCCGCCTGCAGCCTGGAACGCGCCCTCCCCGTCCATGTGCTGATCGAGACCCACGGCGCGCTGCGCGAAGCCTGGGAGATCGCCGCGCTCGACGGCGTCGAGTCGCTCGACTTCGGCCTGATGGACTTCGTCTCCGGCCACCACGGCGCCATCCCCGGCAGCGCGATGAAGAGCCCGGGCCAGTTCGAGCACCCGCTGATCGTGCGCGCCAAGGCCGACATCGCCGCCGCCGCGCTCGCCAACGGCGTCGTGCCCTCGCACAACGTCACCACCGAACTGCAGGACGTCGCCGTGATCCGCCACGACGCCGAGCGCGCCCGCCGCGAATTCGGCTACCTGCGCATGTGGAGCATCCACCCCAACCAGATCCTGCCGATCATCGCCGCGATGCAGCCCGACTTCTCCGAGGTCGAGGAAGCGTCCGAGATCCTGATCGCCGCGCAGGATGCTGCCTGGGGACCGATCCAGCACAAGGGGCGCCTGCACGACCGCGCCTCGTATCGCTACTACTGGGAGCTGTTGCAGCGCGCACGCAACACCGGCATGGAGCTCCCGGACGAGACGCGGCAACGCTTCTTCACGCCCCATCCGGCCGCCTGAACGGGCGCATCAGTCGAACCGATACACGCAGGGGCGCTCAGTCCGCCGGCACGAGGCCCTCGATGACCTCGAGAAAGCCGCCGAGCAAGGGCCCGACCGGCCCCGCGGCGGTCGCGACCGCTAGCCGGAACTGCGCCTCGACGTCGGCGAGCGGCAGATAACGCACCCGCGCCATCCGCACCGTCTCAAGCGGCGCCGGCAGCACCGCGATCCCGAGCCCGGCCGCCACCAGGCCGATCTGCGTCGTCGCCTCGCGCGCCGTCTGCACGATACGCGGCTCGAAACCCGCCTCACGACAGAGCGCGCGCAGCACGGCCGGCAGGTCGGTGCCGACATCGGCCGGGAAGCTGATGAAATCCTCATCGCGCAGCTCGGCCACCGCCACCGCTCCGCCCGCGGCCAGCCGATGGCCCACGTTCACCACCACCCGCAAGGGATTGCGCGCGACCTCACGCAGCACGATGCCGTCCGGCGCGCGCCCGCCCTGCAGGCGCACGAAGCCGACGTCGAGCTCGCCGCGCGCGAGCGCGCCGAACTGCTCCGGCGTGAACATCTCGCGCAGCTGCAGGCGTACCGCCGGATAGCGCCGGCGATAGGCGTGCAGCGCGTCGGGCAGCAGATCGGTGAAGGGCAGCGAGGAGGTGAAACCCACCCGCAGTTCGCCCGACTCTCCGCGCGCGGCGCGCTGGGCCTCGGCGACCGCCTCGCCCACGCCGGCGAGGATGCGGCGGGCGTGATCGAGGAAGCACGTTCCCGCCGGCGTAAGGGTGACGCGGCGCTGGGTGCGCTCGAAGAGCCGCACGCCGATCTCGCCCTCGAGGTCGCGGATCTGCATCGACAGCGGCGGCTGGCCGATGTGCAGCCGTGCCGCGGCACGGGTGAAGTTCAGCTCCTCGGCCACGGCCACGAAATAGCGCAGATGTCGCAGCTCCATTGATCGCTTCCGTATATCAATAACGCCTGTCGAATATATTGGACCGACCCGCGGACGGCAACTTAGCATCCCGCCATGCCCTATGCCTCCCCCGCTCTCGCTGCCGACCCGCCTTCGAGCTACCTCGAGGCAGGCACCCCGGAATACCGTCGCGCCAACGTCGCGATGTTCATCGGCGGCTTCGCCACCTTCGCGCTCGTCTATTGCACCCAGCCCCTGCTGCCGCTGCTCGCGTCCGAGTTCGGCGTCAGCGCGGCGAGCGCCAGCCTGAGCGTATCGGCGACCACCGCCGGGCTCGCGCTGATGCTGATTCCGGGCAGCGTGCTCGCCGACCGCCTCGGTCGCCAGCAACTGATGAAGTTAGCGCTCGCGATCGCCGCGGCGCTCGCGCTCGCCACCGCCTTCGCGCCCGACTTTCTGTCGCTGCTGGTGCTGCGCGGCCTGCTCGGCGTGGTGCTCGCCGGGCTGCCCGCAGCAGCCATGGCCTACATCGGCGAGGAGGTGGCGCCCAATGTGCAGGCGCGCGCGATGGGTCTTTACATCGCGGGCAATGCCCTAGGGGGCATGAGCGGGCGCTTCGTCGGCGCGCTGATCACCGACTGGAGCTCGTGGCGCACGGCGCTCGCCGTGATCGGGGTGTTCGGGCTGGTGTCCGCGGTGGTGTTCTGGCGCCGGCTGCCGGCGTCGCGCCACTTCGTGCCGCGCGCGGCCACGCCTGCTCGCATCTTCCGCGATGCCTTGGCGATCTACCGCGACGCCGGGCTGCCGTGGCTGTTCCTGGTCGCGTTCCTTGCCATGGGCGCCTTCGTCGGCCTGTACAACTTCCTCGGCTTTCGCCTACTCGAGCAGCCTTATGCGCTCGGCCAGAGCGCGATCGGCGCGGTCTTCCTGCTCTACCTCGTCGGCACCTGGGCCTCGGCGCTCAGCGGGCGGCTTGCCGAGCGCCAAGGGCGGCCGCGGGTGCTGTGGCTGATGGTGGCGGTGATGGGCAGCGGGCTGGCGCTCACGCTGGCGCAGCCGCTGTGGCTGATCGTCGCCGGCGTGGGCGTGTTCACCTTCGGTTTCTTTGCCGCCCATGCGCTCGCCAGCGGCTGGGTGGGGCGGCGGGCAGGCGAGCGGCGGGCGCTGGCCTCGGCGCTCTACCTGTCGAGCTACTACCTCGGCGCCAGCGTCATCGGCAGCCTGGCCGGCACTGCCTGGGCCGCCGGACACTGGACCGGGCTGTCGGCGCTGCTCGGCACCTGCGTGCTCGCCACGCTTGGCGTGGCGCTGTACCTTCGCCGCCTGCCTACTTGAGGTTGCCCGACAGGAACTGACGCAGGCGCTCGCTCTTCGGCTGCCCGAAGACCTGCGCCGGCGGCCCGCTCTCTTCGGCCAGGCCCTGATGGAGGAACATCACCTGGCTCGACACCTCGCGCGCAAACCCCATCTCGTGGGTCACCACCACCATGGTGCGGCCCTCCTCGGCCAGCCCGCGCATCACCTTCAGCACCTCGCCCACCAGCTCCGGGTCGAGCGCCGAGGTCGGCTCGTCGAACAGCAGCACCGCGGGCTCCATCGCCAGCGCGCGCGCAATGGCCACGCGCTGCTGCTGGCCACCCGACAGGTGCGCCGGGTAGCTGTCCTTGAAGCGGCTGATGCCCACCTTGTCGAGGTAGGCCATCGCGCGCTCGAGCGCCTGCCGCCTGGGCACGCCGAGCACATGCACCGGCGCCTCGATGACGTTCTCCAGCACCGTCATGTGCGCCCACAGGTTGAAGTGCTGGAACACCATCGCCAGCCGCGTGCGCAGGCGTTGGAGCTGTTTCGCGTCGGCCACCCTCAGGTGTCCGTCCTTGCCCGGCACCAGGCGGATCTCCTCGCCGGCGACGCTGATGCGGCCGGCGTCGGGCTGCTCGAGGAAGTTGATGCAGCGCAGGAAGGTGCTCTTGCCCGAGCCGGACGAGCCGATGATGGTGATCACGTCGCCCGCCTCGGCCGACAGCGACACGCCCTTCAGCACCTCGTGGTCGCCGTAGCGCTTGTGCAGGTCTTCGACGGTAAGCTGGGTCATGGAGAGAAATCCTTGAAGCTGGGCTCACGCCGCCTTGCGCAGCGGCTTGCGCGGCTGCAGGTGGGCGAGCCAGCGCCGCTCGGCGATGCGGAACAGGCCGACCAGCGCGAAGGTGATGGCGAGATAGATCAGGCCGGCGAAGATGAAGGCCTCGAACGGCGCGAAGAACTGCGAATAGGCGTTGCGTGCCGCCCCGGTGAGATCGACCAGCGTCACCGTCGAGGCGATCGAGGTGCCGTGCAGCATGAAGATGATCTCGTTGCTGTAGGCCGGCAGCGCACGACGCAGCGCGCCCGGCAGCAGGATGCGGCGCAGCATGGTGAAGCGGCTCATGCCGCAGGCGCGGGCGGCCTCGATCTCGCCGTGGGGCATGGCGCGCAGCGCGCCGGCGATGATCTCGGTGGTGTAGGCGCCGGTGTTGAGCGCGAAGGTGACCAGCGCACACCCATAGGGGTCGCGGAACACCAGCCAGAAGGCGTTGCCCGCCTCCCACTGCGCCTGGATCCACTCGAACTGGCCGAGGCCGTAGTACATCAGCAGCAGCTGCACCAGCATCGGCGTGCCGCGGAAGAAATAGCTGTAGGCCCACACCGGTGCGGAAAGCCAGCGATTCGGCGACACACGGAGCACCGCGAGCGGGATCGCCAGCACCAGGCCGGCGATCAGCGACAGCACAGTGAGCTTCACCGTCAGCCACAGCCCGTCGAGGTAGGCGGGCCAGCTTTCGGCAAACAGGCTCCACTCGATCATGCCGCGGCCCTCCGCACGCCCACCGAGTAGCGCCGCTCGAGCCAGCCGAAGACCAGCCCGGACACCGCCGTCAGCAGCAGGTAGAACACGCACACCACGGCGTAGAACAGGAAGGGCTCGTGCGTCGTGCGGCCGGCCTGATCGGCGAGCCAGGTGATGTCCGAGAGGCCGATGATCGACACCAGCGCGGTGCTCTTCTGCATGACCTGCCAGTTGTTGCCCAGGCCGGGCAAGGCATGGCGCAGCATCTGCGGGAACAGGATGCGGTGAAACACCTGCCAGCGACTCATGCCGTAGGCCCGCCCGGCCTCGAGCTGCCCGGCCGGCACGGCCATGAAGGCGCCGCGGAAGGTCTCGGTGAAATAGGCGCCGAAGATGAAGCCCAGCGTCACCACGCCGGCGACGAAGGGATTCACATCCACGTATTCCATGCCGAGCGCGTCGGTGATCACGTTGATGCCGACCTGACCGCCGTAGAAGATCAGCAGCATCATCACCAGGTCGGGAATGCCGCGCACGACCGTCGTGTAGACGGTGGCGGGCAGTCTCAGTAGCGGATTCGGCGACAGCCGCGAGGAGGCGCCGATCAGCCCGAGCACGAGCGCGAGCAGCAGCGAGAACACCGCCACGCGCAAGGTCACCCAGGCGCCGTCGAGAAGGGAAGGAAGATAGCCGTGGAGCATCGGGAAAGCCCCCGCCCGGTCGCACATGCGGTCCGTGCCGGAAGCAGAAACGTGAAGGCGGCCATCAGGCCGCCGCCGGGTTATGCAGCGCGGCGTGCGGCGCCTCGGGCCCGCACGCCGCCTGCGCAGTCACTCGCCGTAGATGTCGTAGTCGAAGTACTTCTTGCGGATCTCGTCGTACTTGCCGTTGGCGCGGATGGTGGCCAGCGCCTTGTTCAGCTTGTCCTTGAGCTCGGTGTCCTGCTTGCGCAGCGCGATGCCCACGCCCTCGCCGATCACCCCCTTCTCGTCCGCATTGCGGCCGTGGTAGAGACCACCGGCAAACTCGTAACCCGCGCCAGCCGGCTGCTTCAGGAAGCCGCCGTCGGCCACCAGCGCGTCGGCCCAGGCGGCGTCGATGCGACCCGCCGACAGGTCGAGGTAGGCTTCTTCCTGGCGGGCGTAGCGCACCACGGTCACGCCCTGCTCCGCCCAGAAGCGGGTGGCGAAGCTGTCGGCCACGGTGCCACGCTGCACGCCGATCCGCTTGCCCTTGAGCAGGTTCAGCTCGGGCAGCAGGTCGCTACCCTTCTTTGCCACCAGGCCCAGCGGGGTGGCGTAGTACTTGTCGGTGAAATCGACCCGCTTCTTGCGCTCCTCGGTGATCGACATCGAGGCCGAGATGGCGTCGAACTTGCGGCTCAGCAGCGCGGGAATCATGCCGTCCCACTCCTGCTTGACCCACACGCACTTGGCCTTGAGCTCCTCGCACAGCGCGTTGGCAATATCCACATCCAGGCCTGCCACCGCACCGCTGGTGTCCACCGTGTTGAACGGGGGGTAGGCGCCTTCAGTGGCGAAGCGGATGGTGTCCCAGTCCTTGGCCATTGCGCCCTGGGCAGCAAGCGCCAGCGCGGCCAGCATCAGCGTGCGTCGGATCATGTGTGGTCCTTCATGCAAAGTTAACGGCGGCATTCTAACCGCTGCAATGCGCGCCGTTACTGGAATTCGCCGAAAACCGGCAATGCTGCAGTGCGCAAAAGCCCTTGATTCAGCGCAGCTTTTCGGCCAGCGCCCGCGCCAGCACCTGCGCCGCCGGCGGATGGAAGCGGAAGAAAAGCTCCGGCTCCACGAGCTCGAGCTCCATCAGGCGAAACACCCCTGGCCCGATGCGCACGAAATCCACCCGTGCATACAGCGGCAACGACGGGCAGGCCGCCACCGCCGCCTCGGCGAAGGCGCGCTCGGCGGCATCCGGTTCGTGCGGATGCACCGTCCCGCCGTGGTCGTCCTGCACGCGAAAATCGCCCGCGCGCGGCGTCTTGCGGATCGCGTGCGTGCTGCGGCCGTCGATCACGATCAGCGAAAGCTCGCCGTGGTCGAGCACCGCCGGCTCGAACACCTGCACCATCATCGCCTCCTGCGCCACGCAGCGCGCGAACACCAGCTCGTGCTCGGCAACGGTCGCCGCGCTTACCCGGAAGGTGAGCCGCGCGGCGCCGGACACCGCCGGCTTGAACACGATATCGTCCCAGCCCTCGGACGCCATGATCGCCGCCAGCGAGGCCGCCTCGCCACGCTCGACGAAGCGCGTCGGCACGATCGCGACCTCCCGCGCCTGCAGGTCGGCGAGGTAGTGCTTATCCACGTTCCATCGGATCAGGCCAGCGTCGTTGAACAGCCGGGTCGCCGCCGACACGCGCTCGAGCCAGGGCGAGAACTCGGCAAAGCGGTCGAAGTAGTCCCAGGTCGAGCGGAACAGCGCGCTGCGGCACTGCGACCAGTCCATCCGCGGATCGGACCACGAACGACGTGCCACGCTCAGCCCCTGATCAGCGAGCGCGCAAGCCACCAGTTCTTCCTCATGCGCAATCTGCGCCTGGTACCAGTCGTCGCGGTCAGGCTGCACGTAGCGATCCTCAGTCAGGATCACGACATCGATCGGGTTGGCATTCATGGCGCGCCTGTGGCGTAATCGGGGGCCGCGATTCTAGCAAGACTGCCATGTCCCAACCGACCACCCCCCTCTCCGTCCTCGACCTCGCGCCCGTCACCGCCGGCAGCACGCCGGCTGACGCGCTGCGCAACACCCGCGAGCTCGCCCAGCTTGCCGACCGCTGCGGCTACACCCGCTACTGGCTCGCCGAGCACCACAACATGACCGGCATCGCCAGCGCTGCCACCGCGGTGGTCATCGCCCATGTGGCGGGCGCGACCGAGCGCATCCGCGTCGGCGCCGGCGGCATCATGCTGCCCAACCACGCACCGCTGGTAATCGCCGAACAGTTCGGCACGCTCGAGTCGCTGTTCCCGGGGCGCATCGACCTCGGCCTCGGCCGCGCGCCGGGCACGGACCAGAACACTGCGCGCGCCCTGCGCCGCCACCTCGCCGGCAGTGACGACAACTTCCCGCAGGACGTGCTCGAGCTGCAGTCCTACTTCCAGCCGGTTAAGCCCAACCAGGCCGTGCGCGCCGTGCCCGGCGCCGGCTTGAACGTGCCGATCTGGCTGCTCGGCTCCAGCCTCTACAGTGCCGAACTTGCGGCCCACCTGGGCTTGCCGTTCGCGTTCGCCTCGCACTTTGCGCCGCGCTTCCTGTTCAAGGCCATCGACCTGTATCGCAGCCGTTTCCAGCCGTCGGAACAGCTCGACAAGCCCTACGTCGCGGTCGCCACCAACGCCATCGCGGCCGACACCGACGACCAGGCGCAGCACCTGCTGCGCTCGCTACGCCTGCGCTTCGCGGCCATGGCGCGCGGCGTGCGCGGCCAGCTGCAGCCACCGGAAGCGTTCAACGAGCACGACTGGTCGCCGGCGGAACTCGCCTTCTCCGACGAGTCGCTCGCCTGCTCGGCCGTCGGCTCGCCGGCCGAAGTGCGCAAGCAACTCGAGGGCCTGATCGCGCAGACCAACGCCGACGAACTCGTCCTCACCGCGCAGATCTTCGATCACGCGGCGCGGCTCAAGTCCTTCGCGCTCGTGGCTGAGGCGTGGGGCCTACCTGCCCTCACGTCTGCTGATCAGAGCTCGGCAGCCGCGCCAGCATGAAGCGGTCGTAACCCTTCAGCACCAGCTCGCGCGTCTTCATCACGTCGGCCTCGACCGCGCCGTTGAAGACGCCGAGCCCATCGAGAATGTCGCGTGCCTCGCCAAAGCCCCTCTCGAAACCGCCACGGATGACATCCATGAAGTCGCGCAGCACCGTTTCCGGCTCATCGCCCGGGCGGCGCGCGGCGTATGCGTCGAAGAACGCGGTCGACATCGACACGATACGCTCGGCCGTGGCCTCAGCGGAGTTGTCCTGGCTCATCGCGTTCTGGATCGCATCCGGACCCAGGGTCGGCGCCAGTGCCTCGTTGATGCCCTCGATCGCCGTGCGCAGCAGCAAGGCCTGCGACTCGTTACCCGATCGGATCGACACCTCCAGCGAGGCCTGCAGGATCTTGCCGTCGAGATCCTTGCGCAAAGCGCCTTCCGACACCTCGTCCTGGCGCTGCACGCGCGAAGCGGCCGCGCTGTTCTGGCGCGCAGCCTCGGCCGGCTGGAAGGCGCCGCTGGCAAGGGCGGACTGCGCGGGCAGGATCGTGTTCATGATCGTCTCCTGTGTCGGTTTTCTTTCATTTCCATCTTAGCCATCGGCCCGTGCCCCGCCTCACCGCATTTGCGGTGCGCGCAGGATGTCTCTTGCCCTTGCATGCTGTTCGGGCGAGCAGCCTCACGCCTGACGCCGCCCGGCCCAGCGCGCGATGATCTGGGCCAGCGCCGGCAGCCCCTCACGGATCGCCACCGGCCCCGGCGCCAGGATCAGCGCCGACTTCACCTCGTGCAGCTCGCCGTCGCGCACCGCCGGCACGTCCTCCCAGCCCGGGCGCGCGGCCACGCGCTCGGGGCGGAAGCGCTTGCCGCACCACGAGCCCACCACGATGTCGGGCCCTGCCCGCGCCGCTTCTAGCGGATCGGCCAGGATGCGCTGGGCCGCGCCCGGGTGGCGTGCGCGCTCGGCAAACACATCCTCGCCGCCGGCGATCCCGATCAGCTCCGACACCCAGCCCACCGCGCTGATCGGCGGCTCGTCCCACTCCTCGAAATACACCCGCGGCCGCCTCGGCAGCGCCGCCGCCTGCGCACGCACCGCAGCCATCGTCGCCTCGAGCTCCGCCACCAGCGCCAGTGCGCGCGCCTCCGCCCCCACCAGCCGACCCACCGTTTCGATCATCGCCAGGATGCCGTCGACGCTGCGCTGGTTGAACACATGCACAGCCACCCCTGCCTTGATCAGGTCACGCGCCACGTCCGCCTGCATGTCGGAGAACCCCAGCACCAGATCCGGCTCGACGGCGAGGATCTTGTCGAGGTCGCCACTGGAGAAAGCGAACACCTTCGGCTTCTCCTTGCGTGCGCGCGGCGGGATCACGGTATAGCCGGTGATGCCCGCGATGCGCGCTTCCTCGCCCAGGGCGTAGAGGACTTCGACGGTTTCGGTGGTGAGGCAGACGATGCGGGAGGGGAGGCGGCGTGTAGTCATGCCGCGATTATCGCCCAAGCTCGCCATCCAGTGCCCCGCCGCCAGGCCGCCGCAATCGGACCGCCGCCCGTCCACTCACGCGCCGCGCAAGATGCTGAACTCCCTGAACAGCCGCCCCGGCAAAGGCACCGCCAGCCCCCAGTGGATGCTCATTGGCTTGCCCCCCTCCGCCCGCTCGAGGGTCACCGGTCCGCAAGCCCGATACGGCCCGCCCTTGGCCATGCGCACGAAAAGCTGGAAGCGCCAGCCGTTGCCCGGGCTCTCCAGGTACCGGCGCCCCGCCGGCGTCTGCGGCCCCGCCGCGTTCTGCGACTGCCAGTGGAACAGCTCGGGGCTGATCGCGTAGTCGCGGTAGGCGATGCGCTCGTGGTAGCCCTCGCGCTTGTCCAGCGTCACGAACAGCAGCTCCACCTTGCGCTCGTGCAGCGCGAGGACGCCGGCCTGAAACGGCGTGCGCCGGCTCGGATTGAGCCAGCCGAGCGCGGTCAGGATCTCGCGGATGCCGTAGCACGCATGCAGGCAGAGCGGCACGTCCTCCAGGCCCGGCACTGGCTGCGGCGGCAAACTGCTGCGCGCCTGGAGGATGGCGCCGAGCTCGGCAAGCTCCGCCGCGTGCTCGGGATGCTGCTGCAGCCGCTGCAGGAATTCCCCGCCGCTCCCCTGCTGGTGCTGCTGCGCATCGACCTGGTAGGCGAGCATCTGCAGCAGACGTTGGTCGCGCGCCCCGCGCAGCCGGTAGGCCGCGTCCGGCTCATGCAGCGCGCACAGCAGATCGGTCCGCGCCGGATCGTCGATGTGCAGCAGATCGCCGAACCGCCGCCCGAAGTAATCGTCCTCGCCGCCGGCCGGCGTGCTCGGCAGTCCCGCGTCGCGCTTGAGGTTGGTCCAGCCCGATCGGCCGCTGCTGCGATAGAGGTCGGCGAGCTCGATCGCCTGCTCGGCGAGGAAGCTGGCGAGCCGGACGTCGCTACGTCCGCGCAGGGCGGCATAGGCCTGCAGCTCCGTCTTCAGCCGGCGCCAGTTCTGCTGCACCAGCCGGCGCAGGCTGCGCAGCACCTGTTCGCGGGTCTGGCGCTGCAGATGGATGTGGCAGCCGGGCGGCAGCATGCCGAAGCCCTTGTCCACCGCGTCGATCAGCTGCGCGCGCGACAGCCCGGTGAGCGTCGACAGCAGGCGATCGAAGCGGAATTCCTCGCGGTGGCGGCCTACAAAATCGAGGATCAGGCAGCTCTCCTTGCCCTTGGCAAGGCGTAGGCCGCGGCCGATCTGCTGCTGGAACAGCACCGGGCTCTGCGTCGGACGCAGCAGCAGCAACGTATCGACGAGCGGCAGGTCGACGCCCTCGTTGTACAGGTCGCAGGTCACCAGCGCGGCGACCTCGCCCCGAGCCAGCAGCTCCGGCGCTCGCCTGCGTTCATCCGTTGGCGTGTCGCCCACCACGCACAGCGCCTTGATGCCGGCCTTGTTCAATCGCGCGGTCATGTCCTGCGCGTGCGCCACCGAGACGCAGAACACCAGCGCCCGCCCGCGTGCAGGGTCGCCCGCCAGCCGCCGCCATTCGTCGAGGACCAGGCGCGCGCGGACGTCGTTACCGGTGACCAGCTTCTCGATCGCCGCCACCTCCCCCGCCTGCTGCCAGGGCACGGCGGAGAAATCGGTCTCGTCGTCACAGGCGTAGTACTCGAAGGGACACAGCAACTGCTGGTCGAGCGCATGCCAGAGCCGCAGCTCGACGGCCGGCGAGCCATCGGGGCGGTTGTCGAAGTAGCCCAGGATCGGCCGGCCATCGCTGCGCTCCGGCGTCGCCGTCAGGCCGAGCAGCACGCGCGGGCGCACCGCGCCGGCAAAGGCATCGAAACGGTCCGCCGCCATGCGATGGCACTCGTCGATGACCACCGTGTGCCAATGCGCCGCGCCGCAGCGCGACACCAGCTCGCGCGCGGCCACGCTGTCGATGGTGGCGAACAGATGGTCGAAGCGCTCGGGCTGCACGCCGCCGAGCAGCACCTCGCCGAAGGCGTGGTCGCGCAGCACCTCGCGATAGGTGCGCAGCGCCTGCTTCAGGATCTCCTCGCGGTGCGCCACGAACAGCAGCCGCGGCCGCCCGCCGGCCTGCTGGCACAGCCGCTTGTAATCGAAGGCCGCGACCACCGTCTTGCCGGTGCCGGTCGCGGCCACGACCAGGTTGCGCCAGCGGCCGTGATCGCGCTCGATCTGCAGCTGGTCGAGCATCTCCTGCTGGTAGGCCTTGGGCTCGAGGTCGAAATAGGTCGGACGCGCGATCAGCTCGTCCCCCGACTCACGCCTGAGCGCATCGCCCAAGGCCCTGCGATGCGCGGGATTGGCAGGGTCGTAAGCCTGAAACTCGCTGTCTTCCCAGAGCGTCTCGAAATGCGCGCTGGCGCGCTCGAACAGCTCGGGCTGCCCGCGCTCGGTGAACTTCACCGTCCACTCGAGCCCGCCCATCAAGGCCGCGCCCGACAGGTTGGCGCTGCCCACGTAGGCGGAGCCAAAACCGGTGCGGCGGCGGAACAGCCAGGCCTTGGCGTGCAGCCGGGTGCGCCGACCGTCCAGCGACACCCGGATCTCGCAGCCCGGCAGCCGGGCCAGTTCATCCATCGCGCGGATCTCGGTAGCGCCGGTGTAGGTGGTGGTCAGCACGCGCAGCCGGGTGCGCGGCTGGCCATCCGGCCCGACCGCAGTGATCGACTGCAGGATGTCGAGCAGCTTGCGCACGCCGGAATGGGTGATGAAGCTCACCAGGATGTCCACCCGGTCGCAGGCCGCCAGCTCGCGGCGCAGCTCGGTCAGCAGCGAGGGCGACCCCTTCCCCGCGGTAAAGAGCCAGGGAAAGGCCAGGCCGGTCTCGGGGATCGCCGGCTTGGGCGACTGCTGGTGGATGGCCTGGAGGATCTGTGGCGGAGTGGACAGCGTCTCGGCGTCATCGGCGCGTTTGCCGAGGCGCTGCTTGAGGCTGACGAGGAGGAAATTGACGAGGTCGAGCTGCTGGCGGAGCTTCTCGGCGCCATCGCCGTGCAGGTCGTCGAGGATGCGGGAGAGCTGGGAGGCGAGCGCATCCGCCAGGCGCTCAGGGGCGTCTTCGGCGGTGAGGGAGCTGAGGCTGTGGGCGCTCTCGTCGGTCGTTCGAACTACGACCTCGCGAAGGGCGTCGGTGAGTAGCTGGTCGTAGAGACCGTCGGGTAAGGGCATGTGGGCCGTTCAGACGCCGCATCAGTGTGGGGCGAGAAGCAGAGTGCTCTGGCGCCAGTCAAAACCTGCTGTCGTTCTCGCAGGGAATGCCGTCGTTGTCGCCATCCATCTTGGTATTCGGGCAATTGCGCAGGAAGAACTCCGCTTCCGCCCTTGAACGCATCTGGCTGCAATGCTGGCGACCGTCACAAGTAAACCGCTCTGCCGGCTGTGCGACGGCAGCGGCTGGAGCACGAAACGCTTGAGGCTCTACAGTTGCTTCCGCGGGCGTCGGCGACATGTTCTTCTGGTAGTAGCTCCAGCCTCCAAAGGCGATCAATGCGTAAATCAGCAGTCTTTTCAAGTTCTCACCATTTCCAATAGAACATCGCAATTTGATCGGTTCGTCATTGTAGCCACGATGAGCCTTGCATTACCCCTTCGTCACCTCGGCTGACGCCTGCCGGGGATCGCGTGAGAGGGAGAGGTGCTTGCCGTGGCGCCCATTGCAGCGAGAGCGCTCGACAGTGTGCAAAAGCCCGCATGAGCAGCACATCTCAAGAATCGTTTTCTTTCCTGCATTTCTTGTTTTGTTTGCAACAACCGCCTATGCTCGGGGTATCGATCCACTGCAGACAAGGAGCCGCCATGAGCGCCATCGCCGAACGCGAAGTGACCGCATCGGAAGACCGCGGTGCGCTGGCCAGGATGGTGATGACCCTGCTCGATCACTGGAACCTGAGCACCGAGGACCAGGCCGCGCTGCTGGGCATCGCGGCCAGCAACCGGGCGGCGCTGTCGAACTACCGTAGCGGCAAGCCGATCGGCACCAGTCGCGACCAGTACGACCGAGTGGGCCACCTGCTGGGCATCCACAAGAACCTGCGCCTGCTGTTTCCGCACAACCGGGACCTGGCCTATCGCTGGATGAGCACCCGCAACAAGGCCTTCGACAACCTGAGCCCGGTCGAGGTGGTCAAGGAATGGGGCTTTGCCGGGCTGCTGATGGTGCGAGGCTATCTCGACCGTGCCCGTGGCGTGTGACCCCAGCGCACGATGAATTCGCTGTTCGCGAAGGTCTCGCTGGCCGACGTTCATCAGGATGTGGCGCGCAATATCGTGTCGCTGCGCCAGTCGCAGGATCTGTTCGACGACCTGACGGACGATCCGGCCGGGTGGCTGCTGGCGCAGAAGGTGGAGGCGGAGGTCAGGCCGCCGTCGTATCGGTCGCCCACGCCGATCATCGACCGCCCCTTCGAGGATGCGGCGTGGTTCAACGCCATCCTGTGGCCGTTCAAGCACTGGCAGGCGAGCCGGTTTTCCGACGGGTCCTTCGGCGTGTGGTACGGCTCGGAGTCGGTCAAGACCACGGTCTTCGAGTCGGCCTACCACTGGTATCGGGGCCTGCTGTGCGATGCCGGGTTTGAAAACGAGACGGTGATCGCCGAGCGCAAGGTCTATCGCGTGGCCTGCAGCGCCGCATTGCTGGATTTTCGCAAGGCGACCGCCGAGCATAGCGACCTGCTTCACCCGTCGGATTACACCTTCCCGCAGGCGGTGGGTGCGCGGATTCATCGGGAAGGCCACCCAGGGCTGCTCATCCAGTCGGTTCGCCAGCGCGAGGGCGAGAACGTGGCGATCTTCAACCCGGGCGTGCTTTCCAACCCGAGGCACCACT
Organism: Thauera sp.; assembly: GCA_003446655.1. Taxonomy (GTDB): domain Bacteria; phylum Pseudomonadota; class Gammaproteobacteria; order Burkholderiales; family Rhodocyclaceae; genus Thauera. Next base: position 23,506 of record DMCZ01000165.1, read on the forward strand.
GCCAGCTCACCTACCGGCTCGAGGGCGCGCGGATCGTGGTGGAGAAGCATCCGGGAGAGGCGTGGATCACGGTGGCGGTGGCCGACCTGGGCTGATTTCGCAGCAGCATCTGCTAGTCAGGCATCAGCGCCTTGCACATCGAGAGAGCAACCCCATCTCCGAGCGGTTCGCGGCTTCCGCCGCTCCTGAACGGGCGCCGGCGCCCGAAAAGCAAAACCCCCCGCCATCGCTGACGAGGGGCTCTTCCACCGGGACGGCCTCTCAGCCGCCCCAGCCTTCCAGTCGCTTACCGACTCAGACTTCCACCGTATCCGCGACCGAACGGAATTCCTCGATCTGATCGAAGTTCATGTAGCGGTAGATGTCGGCGGCCTTCTTGTTCACCACCTCCACCTGCGCCATGTACTCCTGCACGGTCGGGATCTTGCCCATCAGCGCGCACACTGCGGCCAGCTCGGCCGAGCCCAGATACACGCGGGTATCGATGCCGAGGCGGTTCGGGAAGTTGCGCGTCGAGGTCGACATCGCGGTGCTGCCCTTGCGGATCTGCGCCTGGTTGCCCATGCACAGCGAGCAGCCCGGCATTTCCATGCGGGCGCCGGACTTGCCGAGCACGCCGTAGTAGCCTTCCTCGTTGAGGATCATCGCGTCCATCTTGGTGGGCGGGGCGATCCACAGGCGGGTCGGAATGTCGGACTTGCCGTCGAGCACCTTGCCGGCGGCGCGGAAGTGGCCGATGTTGGTCATGCACGAGCCGATGAAGACTTCGTCGATCTTGTCGCCGGCGACCTCGGACAGCAGCTTGACGTCGTCCGGGTCGTTCGGGCAGGCGACGATCGGCTCCTTGATGTCGGCCAGATCGATCTCGATCACGGCGGCGTATTCGGCATCGGCGTCGCCCGCCAGCAGCGTGCCGTTGGCGATCCAGTCTTCCATGGCCTTGATGCGGCGCTTGAGGGTGCGGGCGTCCTGGTAGCCGTTGGCGATCATCCACTTCATCAGGGTGATGTTCGAGTTCATGTACTCGACGATCGGCTCCTTGTTGAGGTGGACCGTGCAGCCGGCCGCGGAACGCTCGGCCGAGGCGTCGGTGAGCTCGAAGGCCTGCTCGACCTTGAGATCCGGCAGGCCTTCGATCTCGAGGATGCGACCGGAGAAGATGTTCTTCTTGCCCTTCTTCTCGACCGTCAGCAGGCCTTGCTTGATCGCGTACAGCGGGATGGCGTTGACCAGGTCTCGCAGGGTGACGCCCGGCTGCATCGTGCCCTTGAAGCGCACCAGCACCGATTCCGGCATGTCGAGCGGCATCACGCCGGTCGCCGCGGCAAACGCCACCAGACCGGAACCGGCCGGGAAGGAGATGCCGATCGGGAAACGGGTGTGGCTGTCGCCGCCGGTGCCGACGGTATCAGGCAGCAGCAGGCGGTTGAGCCAGGAGTGGATGACGCCGTCGCCCGGGCGCAGCGACACGCCGCCGCGGGTGCTGATGAAGCTCGGCAGCTCGCGGTGCATCTTGACGTCGACCAGCTTCGGGTAGGCGGCGGTGTGGCAGAACGACTGCATCACCAGGTCAGCGGAGAAGCCGAGGCAAGCGAGGTCCTTCAGTTCGTCGCGGGTCATCGGGCCGGTGGTGTCCTGCGAGCCGACGGTGGTCATCTTGGGCTCGCAGTAGGTGCCCGGACGGATGCCCTGGCCTTCCGGCAGACCGCAGGCGCGGCCGACCATCTTCTGCGCCAGCGAGAAGCCCTTGCCGGAATCGGCGGGGGCCTGCGGCAGGCGGAACAGGGTCGAGGGCGGCAGACCGAGGGCCTCGCGCGCCTTGGCGGTCAGGCCGCGGCCGATGATCAGCGGGATGCGGCCGCCGGCGCGCACCTCGTCGAGGATCACCAGGGTCTTCAGCTGCGATTCGGCGATCACGGCGCCGTTCTTGAGCGCGGTGACCTTGCCGGTGGCCTGGTCGACCTTGAGCTCGATCTCGTCGCCCATGTCCATCTGGCCGGCGTCGATCTCGATCGGCAGCGCGCCGGCGTCTTCCATGGTGTTGAAGAAGATCGGGGCGATCTTGGAGCCCAGGCACACGCCGCCGAAGCGCTTGTTCGGCACGAAGGGGATGTCCTCGCCGGTAAACCACAGCACCGAGTTGGTGGCGGACTTGCGCGAGGAGCCGGTGCCGACCACGTCACCGACGTAGGCGACCAGGTTGCCCTTGGCACGCAGCTCTTCGAGGAACTTGACCGGGCCACGCACGCCGGCTTCTTCCGGCTCGATGCCCGGACGCGGGTTCTTCAGCATGGCCAGCGCGTGCAGCGGGATGTCGGGGCGCGACCAGGCGTCCGGCGCGGGCGACAGGTCGTCGGTGTTGGTCTCGCCGGTGACCTTGAACACGGTCAGCTTCTGCGAGGCGGGGACTTCCGGGCGGCTGGTGAACCACTCGGCGTCTGCCCACGACTGCATGACGGCCTTGGCGTTGGCGTTGCCGGCGGCGGCCAGTTCCTTGACGTCGTGGAAGTAGTCGAACATCAGCAGAGTCTTCTTGAGACCCTCGGCGGCGACCGCGCCCACTTCGGCGTCGCCGAGCAGGTCGATCATCGGCTTGATGTTGAAGCCGCCCAGCATGGTGCCGAGCAGCTCCGTGGCCTTGGCGCGCGACACCAGGCCACAGGCTTCCTCGCCCTTGGCAACCTTGGCGAGGAACTCGGCCTTGACCTTGGCCGCATCATCCACACCGGCTGGCACGCGGTAAGTGAGGAGCTCCACGAGGAAGGCCTCCTCGCCGGCGGGGGGGTTCTTCAGCAGTTCGATCAGCTCGGCGACCTGCTGCTTGGACAGCGGCAGCGGCGGGATACCGAGGGCGGCACGTTCGGCGACATGGGCACGGTAGGCTTCAAGCACGGCGACTTCCTCACTTTTCGTGGCGGTGATCAGGGCTCCGCACGGGGATCACCCTTGCGGCTCGAGCTGGATTATATGTCTTTTATAAGACTTGCGGTGCAGTGCAACACAAAGACATCCGATCCAGCTAAAAAAATCCTTTGAATCTTACTCCTACCGCCCTCGAAGACCCAAATCGTCGCCATGCCCGGCGAGCGCTACGGGTCGAGCGCCCGCTCGCGTTGGTGCAGAATTGCGGCTTCAATCAGGAATCAGTCCATGAAACTCGACCTGCCCTGCCCTTGCGGAACCGGCCGCACCTACACCGCCTGCTGTGGCCCGCTCCACGCGGGGCAGTCCGCTTCGACCGCGGAGGCCCTGATGCGCTCGCGCTACAGCGCCTTCGTCCTGGGCCTTGATGACTACCTGCTTGCAAGCTGGCACGCTAGCACCCGCCCGGCAAGCCTCGAGCACGACGCCAGCGCAGCACCGAAATGGATCGGGCTGCAGGTGAGGGCGCACACCCCGGTCGACGCCGATCACGCCGAGGTCGAATTCGTGGCCCGCTATCGCGTCGGCGGCCGCGCCCAGCGCCTGCACGAAACCAGTCGCTTCGTGCGCGAGGGCGGGCACTGGTACTACGTCGATGGGGACATCCACCCGGATTGATTACGCCCTCCCGCCATGCGTCCCTCTTCGGCTGGCTCATGACGAGACAGCGTACTGCGCCGGGCGCATAATTTCGCCGCATCGCCAGCTGCTTGCACGGCAACACAAAGCTCCCTGACGGATTCCCACCGAAGGATCGCCATGAACCTCGAAAAAGTCATCTTCGGTTTCTTCATCGTGCTCGCCGCCACGCTGAACTTCGGCTTCTTCGTCGGCGACATCGACAACCCCGCGCATCACGACATCTACGAGCTGTTCGCCGCGCTCGTGGTCAGCCTGATCGCCACCGTGCTCAAGTTCGGCGACCGCACGCAGATCGGCGCCGTGCATCTCTCGACCAGCCTCGCCGCCGACCTGCAGCTGATCGCCGCCGCATTGGTCTGGGGCTACGCAGCCCATGTGTCCGCGAGCGGACTGACCCCGGACATGACGGCAAAGATCGTCTCGCTATCCGGGGGGGCGCTGTTTGCCAACATGGTTTCGGTGATCATCCTGATCGCCGAAACCATCATCCAGCGCCGCTGAGCAGCGCGTCGAGCCGTGGCCGTGCAGGACCTCGCCCGCCACCACAGCATCTTCTTCCTGATCCTGCGCCGCCTGCGGGCGCCGCTGATCCTGCTCATCACGCTCTTCGCCATCGCGGTCCTCGGGCTTACGCTCGCACCCGGTCCCGTGGTCGACGGCAGGCCAAGCTACCTGAGCTTCTTCCACGCCTTCTACTTCATCAGCTACACCGCCACCACGATCGGTTTCGGCGAGATCCCGTACACCTTCTCGGACCAGCAGCGGCTGTGGGTGATCTTCAGCATCTACCTGTCCGTGATCGGCTGGGCCTACACGCTGGGGGCGGTCTTCAACCTGCTGTCGGACCGCAGCCTGCGCCAGGCCATCGCGATGCAGACGTTCGTCCGCCAGGTGCGGCGCCTGCGCGAACCGTTCTACCTCGTGTGCGGATACGGCGAGACCGGCAGACTGATCTGCCATGCGCTCGACAGGATGGGCATGCGTGCGGTCGTCGTGGAGATTGACGAGGCCAAGGTCGGCGAGCTCGATCTCCATGCATACACCGCCGATGTACCTGCGATCTGCGCCGACGCCAGCAACCCGGAGACGCTCAAGTTCGCCGGCCTGACCCATCCCAGTTGCGTCGGCGTGGTCGCATTGACCAACGACGACCCCACCAACCTCGCGATCGCCATCAGCTCACGATTGCTCGCGCCCCGCGTGCCCGCGCTGTGCCGGGCCGAACATGACGCCACCGCCGACAACATGGCTTCCTTCGGCACCCGCCACATCATCAACCCCTTCGAGCGCTTCAGCGAGACGCTGGCGCTGTCGCTGCATGCCCCCAAGGCCTCGCAACTGCTGGGCTGGCTGACCGGCGTACCGGGCACCGAGGTCGAGCAACGGCGCGACCCGCCGCGCGGCAACTGGATCGTGTGCGGCCATGGCCGCTTCGGCCGGCAGATGGTCAGCGCCATGGACTCGGAAGCGGTGCCGGTCACCATCATCGACCTCGATCCCAAGCCCGATGGCATCCACCGCTGGGTCCGGGGCGATGGCACAGGCGCCGACGCCCTGCGCCAGGCCGGCGTCGAGGACGCAACCGGCATCGTGTGCGGCACCAGCTCGGACACCGACAACCTGTCGATCGCGGTCACTGCGCGCGAACTCAACCGCGAGCTGTTCGTGATCGTGCGCCAGAACCACGAGTCGAACCGCGCCCTGTTCGACGCTTACGACGCTGACATCACGGTGGTGCCGAGCCGCGTGATCGGGTACGAGTGCATCGCAATCCTCAGCACCCCGCTGCTCGCGCCCTTCCTGGACGAGGTGCGCGCCCGCGACGAGGACTGGTGCGGCGCGCAGCTCGAGCGCCTGACCAGCCGTCTGGGCTGGACGGTGCCGGAGATCCGCAGCGAGCGCATCAACCTTAGCCGCGCCCCCGCCCTGTACCGGCGCCTGATGCGCGGTGAAACCATCACTCTGGAAATGTTGCTGCGGTCGCCATCGAATCGCGATCGCGTGCTCGACTGCGAGGTGCTCTACCTCGACCGCGACGACGACGACCACCTGCTGATGCCGGCATGCGACACCCGCATCCGCGCCGGTGACGAGCTGCTGCTGGCCGGCACGCGCTCGGCGCTCAACGACATCGGTCTCATCATCGCGAACGAACACACCCTGGCCTACATCCTGACCGGCGAGGACCTGCCCGGGGGCTGGATCTGGGAGCGGCTCTCGCGCCGCAAGGCTGCACCCGCGCGCGCATTCCTGCCGTGAGGCACCACATCGTCACGTATCCCGGCAAGGATGCGCTGGTCTCGAAGAGACGGCAGTCGCGCCTGATCGCCTACCCGGCTGCAATGAGTTCGATCTCTTCTCCCGCGAAGCGGACCCGCTGCCCGGGTCTGAGCTTGGCGCGCTTGCGCCCCTCGACCGCGCCGTCCACTCGCACCTGGCCCTGCTCGACTGCGGCATGCGCCGCGCCCCCCGAGTCCACCAGGCCGGCGGCCTTGAGCAACTGGTCGAGCTGGATGTAATCACCCCGTACCGCAAACTGCACTGTCATGGCGTTCCCCAATGTGTTCCTGTCAAGGCGGGGCCGATGCACCGCGGCGTCTGCGTCATTTCCCAACGACACCCGTGTCAGAATGGCGGTCATTCTCGCCCGCCCGCTCCAGCATGACCAGCACGCCCGCCCGCCTCGCCCGCCCGCTCGACGAGCAGGCGCCCGAAAGTCCGCCCGAAAGTCCGCTCGAAAGCCTGCTCGAACGCGCCGACACCGTCAGCGAGCGCGCCCTGCAAAGCGGCGCACTGCAGCCGATCCGCACCGAGCAGAGCTGGCTTGACGACGGGCCGTTCCGCTTCTCGGTACGCTGGGTGTCCTCGCTCGCGCTCAAGGATCGTGCCCGGGTAGACACCGTCATCCGCCGCGACCCCGGCTTCAACCCATTTCTACCACCTGAGCCCGAGCTGACCGTGGCTGAACTTGGTGCGGCGCATCTGGTGGTGCTGAACAAGTTTCCGGTCATCGACCGCCACCTGCTGATCGTGACGCGCGCCTTCGAAGACCAGAGGGCTCCGCTAACTCAGGCGGACTTTGATGCGCTGGCGGCCATCGTCGCCACGCACGGCGGACTTGGCTTCTACAACGGCGGCCGGGTGGCGGGGGCCAGTCAGTCTCACAAACACCTGCAATGGGTCCCGGACGCCGCGGCCGCGCTCGACGCCTTTCTTCCACCGGACCTGCCGGCCGCACCCTGCGCGAACCCCGCGCTCCCGTGGGCGCACGCCTTCGTCCGCCTGGCCCGCGACGGGCACGCAGCGCGCGCCCCCGGCGGTGCGTCACTGGCCGCCGCGTACGGGCAGGCCTGCCGGATGCTCGGACTCCCCAGCGCCGCAGACCCGATGCCACCCTACAACCTGATCGTGAGCCGCGAAGCCTTGCTCCTGGTTCCACGCACCCGGGAGAAGTGGGCGGACGTCTCGGTGAACTCACTCGCCTATGCAGGCTCGCTGTTCGTGCGCGACCGCGAGCAGATCGATCGCCTGCGCGCCCATGGCCCGCTCGCCGTACTGTCGAGCGTGAGTCGCCAGGCGGACTGACGGGGCCTGGCGCGTCGGTCGCAACACCGCCCCCACGCCCTGCGGGCCATCAGGCCGCACGCGGCAGGGGCGTACGCGGCAGCGGCGGCAAGCCGATCGTGGCGCGCAGCTCGTCGCACTTGGGATTGGGCGTGCCGTCGTCGAAGTACACCGGAAACTCGCGGCACGGCGTTGGACGCTTCTCGTAGATCGTGCATGCCACCTGCTCGCCGACGTTACCCGACAGGGCCGAGCAGCGACGCGGCACCTGATTGCTGCCTTTCATTCAGCGCAGGTTGTGATTGAGCTTCTCCGTCATCTCCGCCGGCACGAATCCGCCTGGCGCGTCATCTGCCTCGGCCCAGTGGAAGGAGATGCGTAAATGGGTGCAGCAGATGCCGCAGTCGAGGCAGGGATTGAAGTCTTCCATGATGGAGACGCAAGCAAGAAAAGATGATCGGGTCGCGGATTCTATCCATGCCCCGATCACCTTCCAATCCCTTTCTAATCAATATCCTGCAAAACTTTTTTGGATGAATGCGCGGCACCGACCGAGGTTTGCGCTGGCATCGGAAGCCGTACGTTGGGTCGTCACGACTCGGCCTTGTCACCCTCGGCACCGCAGCACTTCTTGTACTTTTTTCCGCTGCCGCAGGGGCACGGGTCGTTGCGCCCCGGGGTGGCCGCTCCTGGCTTGCGGGGAGGCTCGGTGGACAGCGGTGCCGCGGCGGGCAGGCCAAGGTCGCGCCAGTGCGAGAAGATGTCGTTCGCGGCCTCTCCGACCGCCGCGAGCCAGCCGAGGCGGGTCTCGTCGTCGGCCTTGCCGGCGTCCTCTTCGCCCCAGGGCGTGAGCACCTCGTCCAGCGTTTCGCGCACCGCCTCGACAGCCTCTTCGTCCAGGCCCTCCTCCCACCCCTCGGGCCAGAGGTCCAGACCCTGCGCGAAGCCATCAATCCACGCCTCGCCCAGTTTGAGCCCGTCTCCATCGGCAACGGCAAAGCAGAACGGCTCCCAGCAGGCCTCGTCATCGTCATCCAGGCCCATCGTGGCCAGCAACTCGTTGTGATATGCCTTGACCAGGCGGATCGCGCGCTGCAGGCCCGTGCCCGAGCCGAACCCGATCTCGTCACCGTGCGCCGACCACACGCCCGGCATCCAGCGCTCGGGGGGGATCGGGCGCGGCGAGCTGAGCACCCCTGCGAGGTAGCCGTCGAGCATTTCAAGATCCATGCAGTCCTCGGGCACGATGTCCGAAGTCAGGATCTCCTCGAGGGCTTCGAAGTCGTCGTCGCTCATCAGCGTGGGCTTGGGCAGTTCGATGCCGGCATCTGATCCCGGGGCGGGGTCGGGGGCTTTACTCATGGCTCTCTCCTTTGATCGGGGCCAAGGGTGGCCCAAGGCGACTCGGCGGGCAAGTCAATTCTTGGTGTCAATTCTTCGTACCGGCATCGGCAGCCGACAGGTCAAGGGCAAGCCGGTAAAGCGCCTGACCCGAATCGCGGTACTTGCGCTCGAACGGCGTCAGCGGCGCCTCGGCCGTAAAAGCCTCCCGAATCACCCGCCGCCCGCACGCGATTTCCAGTGCGAGCGCGAACTCTTCGATATAGACACTCCAGTTGCTTCGGCATTCCAGCACCCCGCCCAGCCGCGGAATCCAGGGAAAAACCGGGTGTGCATGCCAGCGACGCCCGAGATGACCGATCTTCGGCCACGGGTTCGGGTAGAGCAGGTAATGGCGCGCAAGGCGCAAGCCGGCCCCGTCGAGCAGGCGCCAGAAATCGACCAGGTCGGCGCGTACGAACACCATGTTCTTCGGCAGCAGTGCCTCGGGGTAGGGCTTGCGGCGATTGAGTCGATCCTCGGACTGATCGACACCCATCACCCAGTGATCGGGGAACGCGCGAGCGATCTGGATCGTGCTGTGCCCGACGCCGCACCCTGCGTCGAGGATCAGCGGCGCCCTGCCGTCCCAACCCGCCAGCGCGGTCTGCAGCGCAACCCGGTTGTAGTCTGCGAACGGCTTTCGAAACGGCTCGGTGAGATGCTTGCGCACCCGCTCGGCCAGGGCCTCGTGCACGCCTTGTTGCGCGCTCTGTGGAATACGGGAATTGGCGTAGCTCATCGGGATCTTCGGGTTAGGGTTCGGGCCGCGACAATCGGGCCGCCGCAATCAGGCGGCGAATTTCACCGGCGTCTGCGAGTCGGTCCGCGCCGCGACCGGTGCCGAGGTCAGCGCCTGCCGCGAGTCGCTAGCGCCAGCCGGAGGCACCCCGTGGCGAATCAGCACTTCATCGACCTCGGACAGCGTGCGCAGCGCGCGAATCTCTGCGAACAGGCGCTGCGCACCGGTGTAGTTGCGCGCGAGCAGGTGCAGCCATTGCTTGATGCGGCCCGGGGCGTGGCGCGCCTCCACCTTCAGCTGCACACGCTCACGGAACTCGCCGAGCAACGGCAGCAAGGCCCGCCATTCGGCTGCGCGCGCTTCGGCATCGGGCGCATCCAGTTGCCCGGCGCGGATTCGACGCGCCAAGAACGGATCCGCCACGGCGCCACGGCCGAGCATCACGTCCGCCACGCCAGAAACGGCGCGGCAGCGTAGCCAGTCAACGCCGGTCCAGACCTCGCCATTGGCCACCACGGGTACGTCGACCGCGTCGGCGACGCGCGCCACCCACTCCCAATGCGCCGGCGGCCGGTAGCCGTCGAGTTTGGTGCGCGCGTGGACAACGAGCAGGCTCGCCCCGCCATCGGCGAGGGCCTGCGCACACTCCTGCGCGCGGCCCGGATCGCGCACGCCCAGGCGCATCTTCGCGCTCAGCGGCATCCCGCAGGGGAGCGCGCCGGCCACCGCACGGGCGATCCGGAACAGCAGCTCCGGTTCGTCAAGCAGCACCGCACCGCCGCGGTGGCGATTCACCGTGGGTGCGGGGCAGCCGAAGTTCAGGTCCACTCCCGCCGGCCCAAGACGCGCCAGCCGCGCGGCGTTGGCGGCCATGTACGCGGGATCCGAGCCGAGCAGTTGCACACGCACCGGCGTTCCACCCGGCGTGACGCTGTCGCACTCCAGCTCGGACGCGATGCGGCGGAAGAAGCGGTCGGGCAGCAAGGTTCCCGACACACGTGCAAATTCGCTGACCGCGTGGTCATAACCACCCGGACGCGTGAGTACGGCGCGCAGCACGTCATCGAGCAAGCCTTCCATCGGCGCAAGCAGCAGGCGCACCCTTCCCTCCACCGTCGTCGCGGTTCAAGTCAGACTAAGGGCCGCGATTGTACTGCGAGCCGCGCACGGTTCCTTCCGCCTGGACGTCAATTTCCTTGCACGTGGCGTCGTTGTACCTGATAATCCTGCGCTTTACTTTATTACTCAGGGCGGTCACATCCGCCGCCCGCCAGATTTCAGGAAGCCACCATGAAAGCGGAAATCCATCCGAAGTACAACGAAGTGAACGTGACCTGCTCCTGCGGCAACACCTTCACCACGCGTTCCACCATGGGCAAGCCCCAGTACCACGTCGAAGTGTGCTCGGCCTGCCACCCGTTCTACACGGGCAAGCAGAAGATCGTCGATACCGCCGGCCGCGTCGAACGCTTCCGCCAGAAGTACGGCAACGTCCAGCGCGCCAGCTGACTGGAACGCAGCCTGGCGACCACCAGGCCCTGAGGCGCGCGGGATCGCCGGATACGGCACCATCGAACCGCCCGACGCGAACCTCCCGACAAGAAGGCAGCCCAGGCTGCCTTTTTTGTTGTCCGCATCACTCGTTCAACATGACACTTGGCCGGCGGCGCCGGTCCGCCGCAAAATGCGCCCATGACTCGCGACCCCGTCGTCCCCACCCTGTTTCAGCGCCGCATTTACGGCACTGCCGGCCTGACCGTGCTGGTTGCGCTCTACCTGCTCGTCGGGCTGGTCGGGCACGACCCCTGGCGCGGCGACGATGCACGCTACTTCGGCCCCGTGCTGTCGGTGTTGCGCGGCGAATCCTGGCTCTTCCCGATGCTGGCCGGCGAGCCCCTGACGGATTATCCGCCGCTCTACTTCTGGGCGGCGTCGGCCTTTGCCTGGGCGGGCAGTGCAGTCCTGCCCGCGCACGGCGCCGCACGCCTGGCGAGCGCATTCTTCGTCGCCCTCGCGGTGTACTTCCTCGCCCGCGCTACCGAAACCCTGCATGGCCGCCCGGCGCGCACGCCCGGCGCATTGCTGGCCCTCGGCGCCCTCGGCCTGGTGCTGCACGCCCACGAGACCCAGCCCCTGCTCGCCGTGTTCGCGATGCTGGCGCTGGTACTGAATGGCCTCGCCGAACTCCCCAGCCGACCGCTCGCAGGCAGTCTGAAGGCTGGCGTCGGCTGCGCGCTGGCGTTTCTCGCAGGTGGCTTTGCGGGCCTGCTCCTCACCGCGCCGCTGCTGCCGCTGGTCCTCCTGCTGAGCCGCGAATGCCGCACCCCGCGGGCCAGCGGCGCCCTGCTGCTGGGCCTTTGCATCGCGGTCATGCTCGCAGCCGCATGGCCGATCGCGTTGCAATTGACGCAGCCCGAGCTGCTCAACCTCTGGCTGCGTGCTGAGCGGCTGCGTCTGATCGGGCCGCCGATCGGGTTGCACGAGATCGCCGACCTCCTCGAACTGGCGGGCTGGTTCCTGTGGCCGTTGTGGCCGCTCGCGCTGTGGGCGCTCTGGCGCGGGCGCCGCAAGATCGTGACCCTGCCCGTGATGCTGCCGCTGCTGAGCCTGTTGCTGGTTCTGTTGTGGCTGGTGGCGAGCGGAGACCTCTCGCAGGCGCGCTTCACGCTGCTGATTCCTGCAGGGGCGCTGCTGGCGGCCAGCGGTGTGTCGACCCTGCGGCGCGGCGCGGCGAGTGCCTTCGACTGGTTTGCGCTGATGAGCCTTGCGGTGTTCGGTGTGCTCGTCTGGCTTGCGTGGACGGCTCAGGCGGTGGGCTGGCCGCCCGGCCTGGCCCGTCACGCCGCGCGCAACGCACCGGACTTCGTACTGCCCGACAGCGGATCCCAGCTTGCGGCAGGCATCGCGATCAGCGCGCTGTGGATCCTGCTGGTCGCGCGCCTGCCGCGGTCGCCGTCGCGGGCGCCAGCGAACTGGACGATCGGCCTGGTCATGCTGTGGTGCCTCTCGGTCGTCCTGCTGATGCCTTGGTTCGACCACGGCCGCAGTTACCGCACGGTGGTCCAGTCCCTTGACATCGCCGTGCGCGGCGAACGCACCGAGCGCCCCGGTGCCTGCATCGCCACCACCGGGCTGCCAGATGCGATGCGCAGTTCCATGGACTATTTCGCCGGCCTGCGCACCCAAGGCATCAGCGCTGACGCAACACCCTGCCCGCTCGTGCTCGTGCACGCCGAGCGCACGCGCCAGAGCACGCTCGCGCCCGAGTGGGAGACCGTTTGGGAATATCGCCGCGGCGCGGGCAAGCGCCAGGAAACCTTCCGGCTGCTAAGGCGCGCGACACACTGATCACGCGTCTACCAGGCCCAGCACGCGCCGCAAGAGTGCGTCCACCGCGATCCTCATGAGTCCACGCCGCGCTCGATGCCGCTCACTCCAGGCGCAGGAAATGGTCGCGATAGTGCCGCAGCTCGGCGATGGACTCGTGGATGTCCGCAAGCGCGGTATGGCTGCCGGCCTTCTTCACGCCTGCGTAAACCTCCGGACGCCAGCGGCGCGCGAGCTCCTTGATCGTGGACACGTCCAGATTGCGGTAGTGGAACCAGTTCTCCAGCGTCGGCATCCAGCGCGCAAGGAAGCGGCGGTCCTGGCATACGGAGTTGCCGCACATCGGCGACGTCCGCGCCGGCACCCATTGCTGCAGGAAGGCCAGCGCCTGTGCTTCGGCCTCGGCCTCGGACACCGTGGAGGCACGCACGCGGTCGATCAGCCCCGACTTGCCGTGCGTGTTGCGGTTCCATTCGTCCATTGCATCCAGCACGCTGTCGGGCTGATGCACGGTGATGACCGGCGACTCGGCGATGGTCTCGAGCGCCTCATTGGTCAACACGAGCGCAATCTCGATGATGCGGTCGCGGTCGGGTTCGAGGCCGGTCATCTCCATGTCCAGCCATATCAGCGTCTTCGGGTCCTGTGCCATAATCGATTCGCCTTTTTTCGGGCGCCTTGGTACGAAACAATCAAGGGCGCGATTGTGTCACAGTTCCTGCCCGCCTCCGGTCCTGCGGCGCCTTGAGCCGCTACTGCGGCAGCTGAAAGCCAAATGCCGGAGCGGCGGACGATCCTGTGAAGAGCCTGCCTCAGGACTCGCCGGCCTTTCCCATCCTCGCCACCGGAACCGCGATGAACGCTTTTGCCCTTCTTTTCGTCGGCCTGCTGCTGGCCGGCATGGCCGCCAAGCTGGCACTGATGCGGCGCCAAGTGCGTCATGTCCAGGCCCACCGTGATGCCGTGCCTGCGGCGTTCGCGGCTTCGATCCCGCTGGCATCCCACCAGCGTGCCGCCGACTACACCACCGCCCGTGCCGGCCTCGCGGCCCGCCAGACCATGGCAAGCGCTGTCTTCCTGCTCGTGATGACCCTTGGCGGCGGGCTGCAGACGGTTCACGACACCTGGGGGGCCGTGCTTCCGCCGGGCAGTCTCGGCCATGGCGTGGCCCTGCTCGCATCCCTCGCCGTGCTCGGTTGGGTGCTGGAGTTGCCGTTCGTCCTCACCCGCACCTTCGTCATCGAGAAGAAGTTTGGCTTCAACCGCATGACACCGCGCCTTTTCGTCGCCGACACGATGCGCGAAGCCCTGCTCGGGGCGATCATCGGCCTGCCCCTGCTCGCGGTGCTTCTGTGGCTCACTCGCTCCATGGGTGAGCTGTGGTGGATGTGGGTGTGGGCCTTCTGGCTCGGCTTCAACGTGCTGGTGATGCTGGTGTGGCCTACCTTCATCGCGCCGCTGTTCAACAAGTTTACGCCGCTCGCCGATGCCACCTTGAAGGCCCGCGTCGAAGCCTTGCTCGCGCGCTGCGGATTCCAGTCGAAGGGACTGTTCGTGATGGACGGCTCACGCCGCTCGGCGCATGGCAACGCCTACTTCACCGGCTTCGGCGCGGCCAAGCGCATCGTGTTCTTCGATACCCTGCTCGACAAGCTCAACGCCGACGAGGTCGAGGCCGTGCTTGCGCACGAGCTCGGTCACTTCCGTCATCGCCACATCATCAAGCGCCTCGCCGTCCTCGCCCCGGCGAGCCTGGCCATGCTCGCCGGCCTCGGCTGGCTGATGCAGCAGCCGTGGTTCTTCTCGGACCTGGGCATGACCGCGACCGACACTGCGAGCGCGCTCGCGCTGTTCATGCTGATCCTGCCGGTGTTTACCTTCCCGCTTGCGCCCTTCTTCAGCCACTGGTCGCGCGTGCATGAGTACGAGGCCGACGCCTACGCCGCCAGCCAGACACGTGCCGCCCACCTGGTTGCAGCGCTGGTCAAGCTCTATCGGGACAACGCCTCGACGCTGACGCCCGACCCGCTCTACTCGCGCTTCTTCGACTCACACCCGCCCGCGGCGCTGCGTGTCGCGCGGCTGCAGGCCCTGCAGTGACGCCCCCAATAGAGCAGAGGAGACCATCATGAGAACCGATCTTTCCAGCGCCACGCTCACCGCTCTCCTGCTGGCGCTGCCGTTCACCGTCCGTGCCGCCCCCTTCCCCGACGCCGACCACGCCGTGGCAAAGGACATGCACACACGCATGTGCGTCGAGTGCCATGAGCGCCGCTTCGGCGGGGAGGACGGCTCGGCGATCTACCTCCGCCCCGATCGGCGCGTCACCACCCCGAGTGCCCTGTCGCAGCAACTGACCGCGTGCACGACGATGCTCAACCTCGACCTCTTCCCGGAGGACGAGCATCACCTCGCGGGCTACCTGAACAAGCTCTACTACAAGTTCGAGTGAAAAAAAGCCCCCACCCCGCAAGACCCACCGGGGCGCATCTGAAGGGCGTCATCGTCGCCGCCTTCGGTCGCCATTACGAAGTCAGCACCACCGCCGGCCGCCTGCAGTGCTACCCGCGCGGCAAGAAGAGCAGCTTCGCCTGCGGCGACGAGGTCGAGATCGTGCGCGGCGGCGATGGCCAGGGCGTCATCGAGAAGCTGACGCCGCGCCGTAATCTGCTCTGGCGCTCCGATGCCTTCCGCGAAAAGCTGATCGCCGCCAACCTCAGCCACATCGTCATCGTCGTCGCCACCGAGCCGGGCTTCTCCGACCTGCTGATCTCGCGCTGCATTGCCGCCGCCGAGAGCCAGGACATCACGCCGCTGATCGTGCTCAACAAGGCCGATCTCGAAGACCGCCTGCCCGGCGCGCGTGCGCAACTGGAGCCCTTTCGCAGGCTGGGTTACGAGGTGATCGAGGTCTCGGCGCTACACGGTGCCGACGGCCTGCGTGCACGATTGAACACGCTGCACGCGATCTTCGTGGGCCAGTCCGGGATGGGTAAATCGACCCTCACCAACGCCCTGGTCCCTGAAGCGAACGCCGCCACGCGCGAGATTTCGGACGCCCTCGACTCGGGCAAGCACACGACGACCTTCGCGCGGCTGTACCCGCTGGTGCAGGACGGCAAGGCCTGCGACACCACCGGGGCCAGAACGGTCGACCCCGCCCGTGGCGGCTGGCTCATCGACAGCCCAGGCCTGCAGGTCTTCGGCCTCGCCCACCTGACGGCAGACAGCCTCGCCGAGGCCTTCATCGAGTTCCGCCCCTTCCTCGGCAAGTGCCGCTTCCGCGACTGCCGCCACGACAGCGAGCCGGGTTGCGCGCTGCTTGGCGCGGTGGCGTCAGGCCAGATTCACCCGCGGCGCTGGGAGCACTTCCGCAACATCCGGAGCGAGATCGCGGCGGCGAAGAAGCTCAATCCCGGGTGGTGAATCTGAAGCGCCCGCGCGCGGCGCGTCTCCCGGACATTCGTGCCAGGGCGCCAAGCGGGCTTGACCTGTGCCGGTAAACCCAAACCAACTCAGCTCGCGAGCAGGAAGTCGCGCACCACCCCGACCTGGACCGGGTCCATCAACATCGGGGCATGGCCCACGCCGGCGAACTCCACGGTCTGCGCGCGCGGGCCTCGGGCCGCCATGGCGCTCAGGACGCCCGGCTCGAGGAGATCCGAATCGGCGCCCCGCAGGGCAAGTGTGGGGCAGCGGATAGCCTCGTACACCGGCCACAGATCGATGTCTTCCAGGATGGGCGACGCCCTGAAGACGTCGCCAAGACCGGGGTCATACACCATGACGAACCCGCCCTCCGCCTCGCCCCGAGCGCGCACGGAGTGCACGGTCAGGTGGCGCCATTGCGCGTCGGACAGGGCGCCGAATGGCGCACCGACTTCGCGGACCCAAGCCTCCGCCGCGTCCATCGTCGGGAACACCGGCGCCCGACCCACGTACTGCGCGATGCGCTGCAGCGAGATCGAAGTGATGACCGGCCCCACGTCGTTCAGCACGAGGCGGGTGATCGGCGTATTCGCCTGGCTCGCAAGCACCATGCCGATGATGCCGCCCATGGACGTGCCCACCCAATGCACCTGCTCGACATTCAGCCGTGCGATCAGGGTCACCATGTCGTTCACATACACGGGAAAACCGTAGTCAGCCTTGACCGCAAGCCAGTCACTGCGTCCGCGGCCCACCACGTCGGGGCAGACCACGCGGTACTCGTCGGACAGCGCGCGTGCCAGGTCATCGAAATCGCGCCCGTTGCGGGTGAGACCATGCACGCAGACGAGCACCCGCGGATTCTCGGGATCGCCCCACTCGGTGTAGGCCATGCGGTGCAGCCCGTGCGGCCCCATGCACTGCACGAAGGCCTGACGGAACGAGGGCGCGACGGATGACGCCACCTCGTGCGAACCATTGGGAGGCTGCGGTGCGGACTCGAGGGTCATGGTTTCTGGGGCAGGAATGCGCGGTAGTCGGAGGCCAAGAGTCTAGCCCGAAGCGCGCGCTGTGCAAGCCTTGGTCAATGAACCGCGGCGGCGTGCCATTCAGCGTCCGTGCCCGTTCAGCGCCCGTGCCAATAGCGCGGTGCGTACTCGCGCGCGGCATGAACCGTCACCCCGTCGTCCGCGTCAGCGGCGAAGACGATGCCGATCGCCCCCTGCGCATCGGTGCGCCAGTTGCGCGCCCCGGCGTCGGTCCAGCGTGCCCAGATCTGTGGATGCGGATGCCCGAACGCATTGTGATGGCCCGCCGAATGCACCACGTGCGCCGGAAGCGTCGCGTCGACGAAGGCCTGCGAGGACGAGGAACGGCTGCCGTGATGGGCGCTGACGACGACCTCGCTGTGCAGGCTTCCGCCCGCCAGGCGCGCGATCAGGGCGCCCTCTCCCGCGCGGCTAATGTCGCCGGTGAGCAGCAAGGCGCCCGCAGGCCCGGAAACCCGGAGCACGCAGGACGTGTCGTTGTCATGGCTGCGGTCCGGGGGCGGACCGAGCGGCGGATGCAGGATCTCGAAGCGCACGCCATCCCAGGTCCATGGCACCTCGCCTGCGCAGGGGCGCTGCCTTACGGCCAGCGCCGCTCGGGGATCCGCTTCGGCAGCGGCCTCGAGCGCTGCGGGTTGTCCGCTCAGGACCTCGGCCACCGGCATGCCGCGGAACACGCTGATCGCCCCACCGACGTGATCGACGTCCCCATGCGAGAGCACCAGCCGATCGATCCTGCGCGCCCCCACCGCCCGCAGGTAGGGCAGGATCACGCGGCTGCCCGCATCCGCCTCCGCGCCGTAAGGCGGGCCGGCATCGTAGAGCAGGTCGTGGGTCCGCGTGCGCACATGGACTGCAAGTCCCTGGCCGACGTCGAGCACCTGGACTTCGAAGCCCCCGGGTGGCGGGCGCACGGGCTCCCAGGCCAGCAGAGCAGCGAGCACGACCGGCGCAGCTAGACGCCCCGGCGTGGCGCGCGGAAGGAGAAGGAGGGCCACCGCCACCAGGCCTGCGGCAAGTAACCATGACGGGGGCGCAGCCTGCTCCCACAGAGACCGGTCCCAGGTCGCCAGCCAGCGCAGCGCCGCCATCATCCAGCCTGCGGCCACATCAGCGGGGGCGAGCAGGAGCGCATGCGGCCACGGCAGCGCCAGCAGCACCAGGGGCGTGATCACGAAGCTGACGAGCGGAATCGCCACCAGGTTGGCCAGTGGCGACACGATCGGAAAGGACTGGAACTGCGCGAGCAGCAGCGGAATCAGCGCCACGCTGATCACCAGCTGGATGCGAACCGCGCCCTGCCATCCCGTATGCGCACGAACGCGCCCGCCGACGCTGGCCAGGATGACGGCGACCGCACCAAAGGACAGCCAGAACCCTGCCGACAGCACCGCCCACGGATCGGCAACGAGCACCACCAGCAGCGCGATTGCCAGCGCCCGCGAGGGCGCAACCGCGCGCCCGCTGAGCATCACCCAGACCGCAACGACCAGCATGAGCCATGCGCGCACGACCGGAATCCCGAGGCCCGCCAGCAAGGCGTAGGCGCTCGCAGCCACGAGCGCGGCGATCGCCGCGGCCTTCTGGGCCGGCAGACGCAGCGCCAGCGCCGGCAAGCGCCGCCACAGCACCGACACCAGTCCACCGCAGAACAGCCCCACCAGCGCGACGTGCAGACCCGAGATCGACACCAGGTGGCCGACGCCGGTCCGGCGGAACACCTCCCAGTCGCTCGGAGCGATCCCGCCCTGGTCCCCGACCGCAAGCGCCACCATCAGCCCACCGTGGCCGCCCTCGGGTGAGGCTGCAAGCAAGCGCTGTCGCACGCTGGCGCGCAGCCTATGAACACGCTCGATCGGCGTCCCCGGCCCGCCATCAAGGCGAATCGCCTGCCCCCTCACGTAACCGGTGGCACGAATGCCGCGTTCGAGCAGCCAGGCCTCATAGTCAAATCCACCCGGGTTGACGAAGCCGTGCGGGCGTCGCAGGCGAACGCCGAACGACCAGCGCTCGCCTGGCTGCGGCATCACCGACGCGGCGAGCTCGGCGCCCGCACGGTCGCGCCAGCTCAGCAGCACCCGGCGTGGCACGCCCTCCGGTGCTGACTCGGGCTCGAGGACGAATCGCCAGCCGTCTTCGAGCGGCTGGGGCAGGCTGGCGATGCGCCCGTGCACGACCTGGTCGACACCCTCGAGTTCGCCCCGCAACGCATCCGCCAGGCGCAGTTCGACCCGCCATGCGGTGAGCGCAACGGCAGCCCCGAATGCCATCACCGCGGTCAGCGCGCCGGCAACGATGCGCCTCGACGGCGCACGCCAGCGGCCCACGCACGCAAGCGCAATGCGCAGCGCAAGCGCCACACAAAGGGTGACTGCTCCGAACACGACGCAGACGTCAACGGCGGGCCGGGTCTGCACAAGGCATACACCGGCCAGGAAGGCGATCGCAGCGACTCTCATCGCTGCCGATTATGCCTTTAGCATTTGCAGGAAGCCAGCATTGCTGCAGACGGACCCGGCCCGTCGCTACGCTGTCCCGGAGCGCCACGCGCGGCACTGACCTGTGAATGAACCGCCGGCGCCTTACCCGCTCAAAGCAGCCCGGCAGACTGCTGCTAAACTGCCGCCGTCTTGGCTGACCATGCGCAAGAAACTCAAACGACTCCTCCCCGACCACAACGCCGTCAGCTCGAATCGCTGGCTGCGCCCGTTTGCGTCCACACTGCTGCACCCGCGCCTCTGGCACCTCAACCGCCACTCGGCCGCAGGCGCCGTCGCCGTCGGCATGTTCTGTGGCCTGGTGCCGGGCCCGCTGCAGATGCTCAGCGCCGCGATCTTCTGCGTGCTGTTCCGGGTGAACCTGCCGCTGGCACTCATCACCACCCTCTACAGCAACCCGCTGACGATCGTGCCGCTCTACGTGCTCGCCTTCGGAATCGGCAGCCTGGTGCTCGGGAATGGTGACTTCGATTTCACGCCACCGCCCGATCTGGTCGGGATGAACCCAGCGATATGGATCAGCGATCTCGCCGCCTGGGCCTCCTCGCTCGGCAAGCCCTTGTTCGTCGGCCTCATCGTGCTCGCCGCCAGCCTGTCGATGCTGTCCTACCTGGCAGTGCGCTGGGGCTGGCGCCTGTGGCTGGTACGGCAGTGGCGCAAGCGGCACCGGGGAGCGCGCCAGGCGCAAGCCCCGGAACCATGAGCGCCCCGCACCGCGCCTTCAGACGTGGAAGCGGCTCGCCTGCTGGCGCAGCGTGGTCGCGAGCTGCTCGAGCGTCTCTGCGGTGCCTGTGGTCTCGCGCACCGAGCCGCTGTTGTGCTCGGCCATCTCCGCGATGCGCTCGATATTGCGGGCAATCTCGTTGCTGGCCAGGCTCTGCTCGTTCAAGGCGGTGGAAATTTCGCGCACCGCGGTCAGTACCTCACCCGCGCCGCTGCTGATCTGCGCCATCGACTCGCCGGCGCGATTGCTCATCGCCACGCCCTCGCGCACCCGCTGCACCCCCTGCTGCATGGTGTCCACCGCGCGCCCGGTGCCGTGCTGGATCACCTGCACCATCTCGCCAATCTCGTGGGTCGCGAGCGACGTGCGTTCGGCCAGCTTGCGCACTTCGTCGGCCACCACCGCAAAGCCGCGTCCGCTCTCACCCGCGCGCGCGGCCTCGATCGCCGCATTGAGCGCGAGCAGGTTGGTCTGGTCGGCAATGTCGCGGATCGAATCGACGATGGTGTTGATCTGGCGCGACTTCTCACCGAGCTCGCGGATCGCCTCGCTCGACAGGTCGACCGCCTCGGCAATGCGCTCCATCTCGGCAACCGAGCGCTGCATCACGTCGCGGCCTTCTTCGGACAGGCGCCCCGAGTCCTCTGCCAGCTTCTGCGCGGTCAGCGCATGGTGGGCGATGCCATCGACCCCGCGCGACATTTCCTCGACGGCTGCCGCCACGCCCGCGGCAGCGTCACTCTGAGCCTCCGAGCCGTGCAGCACGCGCCGCGCCGAAGCCGACAGCTCCGTCGCCGCGCCGCCGACCTGCTCGGCGCCGACCTGAATCTCCCGGATGAGCCCCGCCACCTGGTCAGCCATGCCGTTGAACTGGCGGGCAACCTCGGCAAGCTCGTCCTGCGCCGAGAAGCTGACCCGTGCGCGATAGTCGCCACCGGCGAACTGCTGTGCACCCGTCGAGAGCTCACGGACCGAGCGCAGGATCGCCAGGTACACCGCGACGAACAGATAAGCCGCAAGCAGCATTGCCACCGCCGAGACGGCGATCTGGGTAAGCAGCCGACTCTCGAGCGCCTGCAGGCGGGCTTCGAGCAGGCGGCCCGCCTCGGGGCGCAGGACCTGGTCGAAATTGCGCACGGCCGTGTCGATCGCCCTCGTCACGAGCTCGAAAAACGCCGCCGAGCCAATTCCGAACCGCTGGTCGAGGATCTCCTGCCGGGTCGTCGCCCGCACCTGCTCGATCCCAGCCGAGATCTCACGCCCCGCCGCATCGAGCCGCTCGCCCAGCGTCGCATTGATGTGCGCGGTGCGCTGCAGGCGCTCAAGGAGCACAGCTTCGGCGCGACCGATCTCGGCCAGCAGCGAGACCACGGCGTGCTCGTCGGCCTGCGCGAGCTCGCGGCGAGCACTGAGGTTGGTGCCGCGAGCGCGCAGCTGGCCGAGACGTTCGCTCAGTTCCGGCAAGGTGTTGAGCAGCGGCGCGATGAGGTTTGCACTCGCGGGGTCCGGATCCAGCGCCAGCCCCGAAGTGTCGCCCAGGTCACCGAGCCAGCGCAGCATGCCGGCGATGGTCTCGGTGTGAGTCCGGAAATTGCTTGGTCCATCGAGACGCAAGCCCTCGTCGGCCAGGCTCGTCAGTGCTCCGCGCACGCGCTGCCAGCCCGGCTGCAGGGGGGTCCAGGCCGCCTCGCGTGCGATCACGAGGTCGAGCGCATTGATCGCCGCCTTCAGCTCCTGCGCTTTCTGCTCGCGCTTCGGCACGAGGTCGGCGCTGCCACCGAGCACGCCGGCAGACAGCCCGCGGTGCTGCTGCGTCTTGAGGATGACGGCAAAACCGGCGTCGAAGAGTTCAAGCCCTGCGATCTCCTGCTGGGTCACGCGCATCTCCCCGCGCAGGCTGTTGAAGATCTGCGACAGCAGGATGACCGAGGCCGCGGCGCAAACCAGGATGATCAGGCCGAACTTGAGCGGGTAGCTCAGTCGGTCGAGCAGACGGACGGCAGGAAGGAAGAACAGGTTCATGATCGGGGCACCGGCACTGCAGCCGGGATGTGATGCTGACTCCAGGCCTATCGGCGCCCCGCCACAAAACTTTACCCGCCTCGAGGCCGGGCCATAGGCTGGCGGTCGCTCGCAAATCAGGCCCCGCAGGCCGCCCCGGCACCGCTCAGGACAGGCGGCCGTCGCACAGGCGCAGCGTGCGCTGCGCGCGCGCGGCCAGCGTCTCGTCATGGGTGACGATGACGAAGCTGGTCGCAAAGCGCTCGTTGAGCGACAGCATGAGGTCGAACACCGCCCCCGCGGTGCGGCGGTCGAGGTTGCCGGTGGGCTCGTCGGCGAGCACGCAGGCGGGCTGCGTCACCAGCGCGCGGGCGATCGCGGCGCGCTGGCGCTCGCCGCCGGAGAGCTCGCCCGGCGCGTGATCCAGCCGGTGCCCCAGCCCGACCTCGCCCAGCATCTGCGCGGCGCGCTCGTTCGCCTCGGCGCGCGGCACGCGGCGGATGTAGAGCGGCATGGCGACGTTCTCGAGCGCGCTGAACTCGGGCAGCAGGTGATGGAACTGATACACGAAACCGAGCGCGTCGTTGCGCAGCCGGCCGCGCGCGGTCTCGGACAGGCCGGAGAAATCCTGCCCCATCAGATGCACCTTGCCGGCGCTGGGCACGTCCAGGCCGCCGAGCAGGTGCATCAGCGTGCTCTTGCCCGAGCCGGAGGCGCCGACGATGGCGATGCGCTCGCCGCGCGCGACGCTCAGGCTCACGCCGTCGAGCACCCGCACCGCCTCGGCGCCTTCGCGGAAGTGCTTGCTCAGGCCGTCGCAGGCCACCACCGGCTGCGTGGCCACGCCGGGCGTCGGGGATTGACGATCATTCATAGCGCAGGGCCTCCGCCGGATTCACCCGCGACGCCCGCCAGCTCGGGTAGAGCGCAGCGAGCAGCGTCAGCACGAAGGACACCGATACGATCGTGGTGACGTCGGCCGGCAGCACCTTCGAGGGCAGCTCGTTGATGTAGTAGATCTCCTTGTTCCATAGCGTGGCGCCGGTCAGGGTCTCGAGCGCGGGAATGACTACGTCGAGGTTGTTGGCGATTGCCAGCCCGCCGATCACCCCGGCCCCCAGGCCGACCAGGCCGATGATCGAGCCCTGCAGCACGAAGATGCCCATGATCGAGGCCGGGCTCGCGCCCAGCGTGCGCAGGATGGCGATGTCGGCGTACTTCTCCTGCACCGCCATCACCAGTGTGGACACGATGTTGAAGGCCGCGACCGCGACGATCAGGAACAGGATCAGCGTCATCATCGTCTTCTCGAGCGCCACCGCGCGGAAGAAGTTGGCGTGGCTGCGCGTCCAGTCGGCCACCACCAGACCGGGCTCGCTGATCGTCATCGCCAGCTCGCGCGCCACCCGCGGCGCGGCGAAGAGGTCGTCGAGCTTCAGGCGCACGCCGCTCACCGCGTCGCCGAGCCGGTACAGCGCCTGGGCGTCGGCGACGTGCACCAGCGCCAGCCCGGAGTCGTACTCATACATGCCCGCCTCGAAGATGCCGACGACCTCGAACTGCTTGACCCGCGGCAGCACCGCCGCCGGCGTCACCAGGCCCTGGGGCGCGATCAGCGTGACCTTGTCGCCCAGCTGCAGGCGCAAGGCCTGGGCGAGGTCGCGGCCGAGCACGATGCCGAAGCGCCCGGGCTGCAGGGCGGCGAAGTCGCCCGCCTTCATGTAGCGGCCGAAATCCGCCACCTTGTCTTCTTCGGCCGGAATCACGCCGCGTACGATGGTGCCGCGCACGCCCTCGTCGAAGGACAGCATGCCCTGCTCCTGCACATAGGGCGCCGCCGCCAGCACCGACGGATGGCGCATGGTCTCGTCCGCAACCTGCTGCCAGGCTTGCAACCCGCCCTCGACGCTCTGCACCTGCACGTGCGAGGCCACGCCGAGGATGCGCGTGCGCAGCTCCTCCTGGAAGCCGTTCATCACCGACAGCACGACGATGAGCGCAGCGACCCCCAGGGCGATACCCAGCATCGACACGAAGGAAATGAACGAGATGAAGCGGTTGCGCCCCTGCGCCCGCTTGCGCGAGCGCGTGTAACGCAAGCCGACGAGAAATTCGTAAGGCATCGACACTTGGTTTCCGCGTCCTTTATCGACAAGGCCGGCATTGTGCCCGCGGACGCGGCCGCATGCGACCTCAAAGCGCATTTGAATGTAAGCCGAGGCGGCGCGCCAATGCCTCGCGTACACCGGGCTGGAGGCCGGAATGCGTTGCGCCACGGGGCTCCGCGGCTAGCAGCCGGCTACGATTCGTGGAAGACTGGGGGCCTTGCCCCGGTGTCACGATCGTGATTCATGCCGCCGAAAGATAAGGCCTCGCCCGGACGCTTCCACGCCCTGCTCGACCGCAGTGCGGCCGCCTGGCTGATCCTGGTGATTGGCCTGGGGATGACGCTCGGACTCTGGCAGTACTTCGGGGAGCATTTCACCGAGCGCACCCGCGACCGGTTCTCGCATCGTGCCGAAGCGGCCAAGAGCCTGCTGGTGTCGCGCATGCAGGCGCACGAACAGGTCCTGCGCGGCGCTGCCGCGCTGTTCGCGGCCAGCGCGCAGGTCGACCGCGAGGAATGGCGGGCCTATGTGAACGCCCTCGAGCTCGAACGGGCCCTGCCCGGCATCCAGGGCACCGGCTTCACCCGGATGATCCCTGCCGACCAGCTGGCCGGGCATGTCGCTGCGGTTCGCGCCGAAGGGTTCAGCGACTACGCCATCCACCCTGCCGGCGAGCGCAAGCTCTACAGCAGCATTGTCTATCTGGAACCTTTCACCGGGCGCAACCTGCGCGCCTTCGGCTACGACATGTATTCCGAGCCCGTGCGGCGCGAAGCGATGGAACGCGCCCGCGACAACGGACTCCCCGCCCTTTCGGGGAAGGTGACGCTGGTGCAGGAATTCGGGAGCGAGGTGCAGGCGGGCTTCCTGATCTACCTGCCGATCTATGCGGGAGGCATCAGACCGGACACCGTGGACGCGCGCCGCACAGCCCTGCTCGGATTCGTCTACAGCCCGTTCCGGGCCCAGGACATGATGGACAGCATCTTCAGCGGCCAACTGAAGGATGCCGAGCTCGAACTCTTCGATGTCTCCCCTACGCCCGGGAATCTGCTGTTCGCCTCAGCCCAGCGCAGCGCCCATGCGCGCTTCGTCGTGGACTACCCGGTCGAGATCGCCGGTCGCACCTGGCTGGCAAGGCTGAGCAGCACGCCCGCCTTCGAGCGCGACAACGACAGCGCCGAGCCCGGGCTCATCCTCTTCGGCGGCACGGCGCTCAGCCTGATGCTGTTCGTTCTTCTCAACGTCAATGCCAAGCACCGGCGCCAGATGCAGAACGCCGCAACCCGGCTCGCACAGAGTCGCGACGAGTTCCGCACCCTGGTCGAGAACGTCCCCGGCGTGGTGTTCCGCTGCCAGGTCGACGCCCCCTGGGGGGTGATCCACATCAGCCCGAACATCGAGGCGCTCACTGGAGCAAGGCCGGAGGAGTTCCTGGTGGCACACGTCTCATTCGGTGATTTCATCGTGCCGGAAGACTTCGCCACGATCGAGGCCGCGATCGCGACTGCGCTGCAGGCGCGCACCAGCTACGAGGTGGAATATCGCATGCGATCTCGCAGCGGAAACATTTGCTGGGTCAGCGAGCGCGGGCACGTTTATGTGGACGAGCGCGGCCAGGCACAGTGGCTCGATGGCGTCATCATCGACGTCACCGAACGCAAGCAGGCCGAGGAAGCGATCCGCAACCTTGCCTTTGTGGACACGCTCACGCATCTGCCCAACCGCCGCTTCCTGCTCGACCGCCTGCGCCAGGGGCTCGCCAACAGCCGCCGGCATGGACGCCATGGTGCGCTTCTGTTCATCGACCTCGATCACTTCAAGGCGATCAATGACACGTACGGGCACGAGGCCGGCGATCGGCTGCTGTGCGACGTCGCCCAACGCCTGCGTCAGAGCGTGCGCGAAGGCGACACCGTTGCCCGCCTGGGCGGCGACGAGTTCGTGGTCATGCTGGAAGACCTCGCCGACACCGGCCGCGAGGCCTGCGAGAAAGGTACGGCGATCGGCGACAAGATCCTCGCCGCGCTGAACGAACCGTTCGAGATCGAAGGCGCCCTGCATCACAACACGCCGAGCATCGGCATCACCTGCTTCGGCAGCGCCGACGAGCGCGCCGAGGACCTGCTGCGGCGCGCCGATGAAGCCATGTACCGGGCAAAGGCGGGTGGGCGCAATCGCCTTGAGACACACGCCACGCAGGCGAACTAGGGCCTGCTGCGCCCGCCGCGCGTCCTGCCCTTTTGCGCGCCCGACGCTCGCCGGACAGCATCCGGCGCGGCCGGGCGCTGGCCCCCTGCCCTTTGCGAGTCCGCCGTCTTTCCGCGCGCACTGCTGGCGCTGGCCGGCTGGTGCCGCGGGACCAGGCAATTCGGCCCGCTGCCGATCAGGTCGGTCCGCCCCATGCGCATCAGCCCCTCGCGCAGGATCGGCCAGTTCTCGGGGTCGTGCCAGCGCAGAAAGGCCTTGTGCAGCTTGCGGATCCTGCCCGCGCGCGCGGTCTCGACCGTCTCCGAATCCGCCGACACCTTCTTCAGCGGGTTCTTGCGCGTGTGGTACATCGTGGTCGCCAGCGCCATCGGCGTGGGCAGGAAGGTCTGCACCTGGTCGAGGCGGAAGTTGTGCTTCTTCAGCCACAGCGCCAGGTTGAGCATGTCCTCGTCGGTCGTGCCGGGGTGGGCGGCGATGAAGTACGGCACCAGATGCTGCTTCTTGCCCGCCTGCGCCGAGAACTTCTCGAACATCTGGCGGAATTCCTCGTAGGCGCCGATGCCCGGCTTCATCATCTTGGAGAGGGTGTTCTCCTCGGTGTGCTCGGGCGCGATCTTGAGCAGGCCGCTGACGTGGTGGGTTACCAGTTCCTTCACATATTCCGGCGAGCGCACCGCCAGGTCGTAGCGCAGGCCTGAGCCGATGGTGATGCGTTTGATGCCGGGCACCGCGCGCGCCTTGCGGTAGAGCTCGATCAGCGAGGAATGGTCGGTGTTGAGGTTCTCGCAGATGCCCGGATACACGCAGGACAGGCGCCGGCAGTTCTCCTCGATCGCCTTGCTCTTGCACGCCATCCGGTACATGTTGGCCGTGGGCCCGCCGAGGTCGGTGATGTGGCCCTTGAAGTCCGGCGACTTGTCGCGAATCTCCTCGATCTCGTGGATGATCGAGTCGTGCGAGCGACTCTGGATGATGCGGCCCTCGTGCTCGGTGATCGAGCAGAAGGTGCAGCCGCCAAAGCAGCCGCGCATGATGTTGATCGAGAACTTGATCATGTCCCAGGCCGGGATGCGCGCATTGCCATAGCTCGGGTGCGGGGCGCGGGCGTAGGGCCGGTCGTAGACGAAGTCCATCTCGGGCGTGGTCAGCGGCACCGGCGGCGGGTTGATCCACACGTCGCGCGCGCCCGGCCCTTCGCCGTGGCACTGCACCAGTGCGCGCGCGTTGCCCGGATTGGACTCGAGGTGGAACACGCGCGAGGCGTGGGCGTACATCACCGCGTCGTCCTTGACCTGCTCGTAGGACGGCAGACGGATCACCGTGTGTGCGCGGTCGGCGCGGCGCGCGGCGACGCGCTCGGCCGCCGGCACGATGCGCACCGGCTGGGCACCGTCGGCTGCGGCCTTCGGCGCGGCGGCCGTCGGCTCCATGGCGTAGGGGTCGGGGTGGGCGTCGATGCGGCCCGGCCTGTCGAGCGCGAGCGAGTCGAGCTCGTGCCATTCGTCCCCCGGCCGCCAGCCCGGCTTGACCATGAAGGCGGTGCCGCGCAGGTCACGGATGGATTCGATCGGCTCGCCGGCCGCCAGGCGGCGGGTCAGCGCCACCAGCGCGCGCTCGGCGTTGCCGAACAGCAGGATGTCGGCCTTGGAGTCGGGCAGCACCGAGCGCCGCACCTTGTCCGACCAGTAGTCGTAGTGCGCGATGCGGCGCAGGCTGGCCTCGATGCTGCCGATCACGATCGGCGTGCCCGGATACGCTTCGCGCGCGCGCTGCGCATACACGGTCACCGCGCGGTCCGGCCGCTTGCCGGCCTCGGCGTTGGGCGTGTAGGCGTCGTCGGAGCGGATCTTGCGGTCCGAGGTATAGCGATTGACCAGCGAGTCCATGTTGCCGGCGGTGATGCCGAAATACAGCCGCGGCCGGCCGAGCGCGCGGAAGGGCTCGGCCGAGTGCCAGTCGGGCTGGCTGAGGATGCCGACCCGAAAGCCGTGCGCCTCCAGCAGGCGCCCGACCAGCGCCATGCCGAAGCTCGGGTGGTCGATGTAGGCGTCGCCGGTGACGAGGATGACGTCGCATTCGTCCCAGCCGAGCGCAGCCATCTCGGCGCGCGACATCGGCAGGAAGGGGGCGGCCCGGTAACCCGGAACGGCGCCGGCAAGGATGCTGGGAACCGCGGTGTCGGGAACGGTGTTCGGAAATGAGGAACTGGATTGTGAAGGCATGATGGCCGCCATTGTATCGGCGCAAGAAGTGATCGCTGCGAACTTCGACAGCGCTGCCACACGCCCATTCCCCAAGGCGCCCGCGGACCACAGGCTCGCCGCAGCCCTTACGGGAATTCCCGCCCTTGCCGAGCCGCGCGTCCGCGCCTGTAATGACCCGGCAAACGCGCCTTCGCCGTCCATTGCCCCCACGGCCGCCGAGTATCTGGCGGATGGACTGGGCAGCGTCCTCGCCCCTTCGATCGCGGGTGGCACCGGGTATGCGGAGGGCGGCGCCAAACGTTTTGTTCTACGCACTCGGCACCAGGGCCGACGTCGTCACGGCCGCCAGCTCGCGTACCCCGGGAGCCCCGCCCTCTTCTAGTGCAGCGCACCAGGCGAATGCATCGTCCTTGTGCGCGTGACCGCCGCATCCGCCGACTGTGCAAGCCCTTTCAACGCTCGTTCCCGGAGGTTCCGCGCGACCATTGTGCACCGCAGCAAACCTGGCACGAGTGATGCTTTGACCTTGTCGACCGCGCCGCAAGCGCGCGCCAGTGAGGTTCATCCATCACCATGCAAGGAGACGTCGCCATGAGCATCTTCAACGCCTACCAGGCCCGCTACGAAGCGGCACGCGAAGAGGAAATGTCGCTGCAGGAGTATCTGGACCTCTGCCGCCGCGACCGGATGGCCTACGCCACGGCCGCCGAGCGCATGCTCGCCGCCATCGGCGAACCGGAACTGGTCGACACCCGGCTCGACCCGCGGCTGTCGCGCATCTTTTCCAACAAGGTGCTGAAGGTCTATCCCGCCTTCCGCGACTTCTACGGCATGGAAGAAGCGATCGAGCAGATCGTCTCCTACTTCCGTCACGCCGCCCAGGGTCTCGAGGAGAAGAAGCAGATCCTCTACCTGCTGGGGCCGGTGGGCGGCGGCAAGTCCTCGCTCGCCGAAAAGCTCAAGAGCCTGATCGAGAAGGAACCCTTCTATGCGATCAAGGGGTCGCCGGTGAATGAGTCCCCGCTCGGCCTGTTCGACGCCGGCGAGGACGGCCGCATCCTGGAAGAGGACTACGGCATTCCGCGCCGCTACCTCAACACCATCATGAGCCCTTGGGCGGTCAAGCGTCTCAACGAGTTCGGCGGCGACGTCACCCGCTTTCGCGTGGTCAAGCTCACGCCCTCGGTACTGAAGCAGACCGCCGTGGCCAAGACCGAGCCCGGCGACGAGAACAACCAGGACATCTCGTCCCTCGTGGG
This sequence comes from Thauera sp., assembly GCA_003446655.1. GTDB lineage: Bacteria > Pseudomonadota > Gammaproteobacteria > Burkholderiales > Rhodocyclaceae > Thauera. The sequence goes on from DMCZ01000165.1 coordinate 53,566, forward strand.
CAAGATCGATATCCGCAAGCTCGAGCAGTATTCGCAGGACGACCCCGACGCCTACAGCTACTCGGGCGGCCTGTGCCTGGCCAACCGCGGCCTGCTCGAATTCGTCGAGATGTTCAAGGCGCCGATCAAGGTCCTGCACCCGCTGCTCACTGCCACCCAGGAAGGCAACTACAAGGGTACCGAGGGCTTCGGCGCGATCCCCTTCGACGGCATCGTGCTGGCACACTCGAACGAGTCCGAGTGGGCTGCGTTCAAGAACAACAAGAACAACGAGGCCTTCCTCGACCGCATCTACACCGTCAAGGTGCCCTACTGCCTGCGGGTGTCGGACGAGGTCCGCATCTACGACAAGCTGCTCGCCCACAGCTCGCTCTCGGAAGCGCCGTGCGCGCCGGACACGCTGAAGATGATGGCGCAGTTCTTCATCCTGTCGCGCCTGCGCGAGCCGGAGAACTCGAGCATCTTCTCCAAGATGCGCGTGTATGACGGCGAGAACCTGAAGGACACCGACCCCAAGGCCAAGAGCTATCAGGAGTACCGCGACTACGCCGGTGTCGATGAGGGCATGACCGGGCTGTCCACCCGCTTCGCCTTCAAGGTGCTGTCCAAGGTGTTCAACTTCGACCACCGCGAGGTCGCCGCCAACCCGGTGCACCTGATGTACGTGCTCGAGCAGCAGATCGAGGCCGAGCAGTTCCCGGCCGAGACCGAAGGCCGCTACCTCGGCTACATCAAGGAGTACCTGGCGCCGCGCTACGCCGAGTTCATCGGCAAGGAGATCCAGACCGCCTACCTCGAGAGCTACTCCGAGTACGGCCAGAACATCTTCGACCGCTACGTGACCTATGCCGACTTCTGGATCCAGGACCAGGAGTTCCGCGACCCCAACACCGGCGAGATCCTCGACCGTGGGGCGCTGAACGAGGAGCTGGAGAAGATCGAGAAGCCGGCCGGGATCAGCAACCCGAAGGACTTCCGCAACGAGGTGGTGAACTTCGTGCTGCGCGCGCGCGCCAAGCACGACGGTCGCAACCCGAGCTGGACTTCCTACGAGAAGCTGCGCGCGGT
>DMCZ01000165.1:54840-55238 GCA_003446655.1 Thauera sp.
TACCTGCGCGTGCGCAAGTCGTCGTGATCACATCGACCGCCTGAACCGCGGCCGCACCCAGTGCGCGCCGCGGGCAGCCGGCGCCCGCCCCGCGGCGGACGCGCCTGCGGCAGACCCCGAGGAGGAAACATGGCCCGCATCATCGACCGACGTTTCGACAGCAAGCACAAGAGCACGGTCAATCGCCAGCGCTTCATGCGCCGCTTCAAGCAGCAGATCCGCAAGGCGGTCTCCGGCGCCATCCAGGGCCGCTCGATCCGCGACCTCGACCACGGCGAGCAGGTGTCGATCCCGGCGCGCGACCTTGCCGAGCCCACCATCCACCACGGCCGGGGCGGCATCTGGGAGCAGGTGTTCAGCGGCAACGACCAGTTCGCCACCGGCGACCAGATCAAGCG
>DMCZ01000165.1:55435-56067 GCA_003446655.1 Thauera sp.
GAGGACGATTTCGTCTTCCAGCTCTCGCGCGAGGAGTTCCTCGACCTGTTCTTCGAGGATCTCGAGCTGCCGCGCCTGATCCGCACCCAGCTCGCGACCATCACCGAGTTCAGGACGCGCCGCGCCGGCTTCAGCGCCGACGGCGTGCCGACCAACATCAACGTGGTGCGCTCGCTGCGCAGCGCGCTCGGCCGCCGCCTCGCGCTCGGTTCGCCCTGGCATGCCCAGTTGCGCGAGCTGCAGGAGGCACTAGACAACGCGCTCGAGGAGGAAGAAGAGGACGCCGACGGCGCCACCGTGCTCGCGCTGCGCGAGCGCATCGGCCATGCGCGCGCGAAGATCGACGCCATCCCCTTCATCGACAGCTTCGACCTGCGCTACAACAACCGCGTCAAGGTGCCCGAGCCCACCACGCAGGCGGTGATGTTCTGCCTGATGGACGTGTCCGGATCGATGGACGAGGAACGCAAGGGCATCGCCAAACGCTTCTTCATGCTGCTGCACCTGTTCCTCACACGCAGCTACGAGCGCATCGACGTGGTGTTCATCCGCCACCACACCGTCGCCAAGGAAGTCGACGAAGACGCGTTCTTCCACTCGCGCGAGTCGGGCGGCACGGTGGTGTCGAGCGC
>DMCZ01000079.1:0-859 GCA_003446655.1 Thauera sp.
GTCAGCCGGAAGAAGTTGCCCAGCATGCGGTCGGACTGCCAGGCGTCCGCGAGGTCCGACAGACAGTCAAAGATATAGAGCGTTTCCGGCCCGGCCGCCTCGATCACCGAGTGCACCTGGTCGACGAAGGCATCGAAGCCGTCCTCGGGGCGCGGGTGGTGAATCTCCACGCCGTCCCCGTCCGTTATCAGCGCCGGATGGGCAGCGAAGCGAAAGTAGATCAGCCGGCGCTGCTGGCTGCGGGCCGCGGCCGCGTATGGCAGCACCAGGGCGCGATAATCGTCGAGCGACTGGATCTGCCAGACGATGTTGTCGCCGGGTGCGACCCCGCACAACACCGCGTCGAGGCCGGGCAAGCCGGTAGTGGGCGCAAAGCGCCGAGGGTCGGGCGTGGGGGAGGCATCCATGCTGTTACCCTAGCGCGCCCTTGGCGACTTGAACAGCGCGCCCGCAATGGCGCGGGCAGCGCAGGCGCACGGGAACTTTCAAGCCCGGGCGAGCCCTTAGGAACGTTCCGCCGCTCGGGCAGCCTGGTACGCAGCTTGCTTCGCGCTTGCGATAGGCCGCTGCTCACTCTTTGCTGGCGGCAGCCCTCGACCCCCACTTCAACCATGGATCCCAAGATGTCCCGATCGAAGTCAGCAACCCGCCTCGCCCTTGCCGCGCTGTCTGTCATCACCCTGGCCGCCTGCTCGAGCGAGGTGCCCGACACCCATCCCGACCAGCCTGTCACCAAGCGCCAGCAAGCCTTCAAGGCCATGCTGCGCAGCTTCGAGCCGATGGGGACCATGCTCAAGGACCGGCGCTACGACGCGGACGCCTTTGCCCGCATGGCCGAGGAGTTCGGGCGGTTGCGCGA
>DMCZ01000079.1:1175-1394 GCA_003446655.1 Thauera sp.
GCCGGCGCGGCTCGATCCTCAGGCCGCCGCGTCCTGGTCGTCCTCGCCGATCAGCACGACACCTGCCGAAAGCCACTTGTGAGGCGGAATCTCCAGGTTGGTCGGTGCAGGCTGGCTCAGATACACACGCCCCGCCAGGTCGAAGATCGAGCCATGGCACGGGCAGAGGAAGCCGCCCGGCCAGTCGCTGGTCATCCCTTCGGCACTGCCAGGCGCGAA
>DMCZ01000079.1:1576-5137 GCA_003446655.1 Thauera sp.
GGTGTGCGCCGCAGGATCCACACCGGCTTGCCCCGCCACTCGACGGTCATCATCTCGCCCGCAGCGAGCTTGGATACGTCCGCTTCGACCGGCGCACCTGCTGCACGCGCACGATCGGACGGGGTGAGGCTTGCCACGAACGGAATCGCCGTCGCCGCGGCAGCTACGGCCCCTGCACCGCTGGTCGCGATGAGAAGCTTTCGGCGCTGGTCGGCGAGATCGGAAAGTTTATCGGCCATGGTCTTGTGCGCTCCGCGGGAAACATTCGTCGGTCCGGCGTTGCGAGCCGGAAAAAAGGCGAAGCGGGCCGGATGACTTCATCGCGCCAGCGCTGCAGGGGGCAAGACCGTTGAGGGGGGACGATCACACAGCGATCGCGACTCAGCCCAGCTTCGCACGATCCTGTAAAGCAAACGCCGTGCCACGATCTCAAAGTGCCCTTTGGACAGCAACTACGTCTTGAGCGTCGCGAATCGGGCTGCCAAATACTGCCTTTTGCAGAAATAAGCTGCCAATCCGGCAGCTCTGGCGGAGGCCGCGTGGACGAGGCTCACGCTCCTCCCTGCGACCCATTCTCCACGCCACCCCTTCCATCGAGCAGTCCGAGGTCACGCAGCCGGCGGTAAAGCGTGCGCTCGCTGATCCCCAGACGCTGCGCCAGCTCGCGGCGGCTGCCACGATGGGTTCGCACCGCGCGCAGGAGGGCCTGTCGCTGCACTTCCTCGAGATCGAGTGGATCGCCCTGGTGCTCGGATGAGCGGCGGCTTGCAGCGGGCACGATCCCGAGATCGCCGTCGGCGAGGTCGGGGTGCAGGACCTCCGCGGGCAGGTGCTCCGGGCCGATGACCTCTCCGTCGCACATGAGGCTGGCGCGCTCGAGTACGTTGCGCAGCTCGCGCACGTTGCCAGGAAAGGGATACGTGCACAGCACGGCCACCGCTGCGGGCGACAGCACGAGTCGCCGCTTGGGCGCCACGCGTTCAAGCAGGGAGTCGATCAGCAGCGGCAGGTCACCCTCTCGCTCCCGCAAGGGCGGCACCGCGATGGGAAAGGTATTGATGCGGAAATAGAGATCCTGCCGGAACGTACCCTCGGCAATCATACGCTTGAGGGGCCGATGCGTCGCCGACACCAGCCGGATGTCGGCGCGGCGCAACTCAGTCGAACCGACACGCCGGTACGTACCGGTCTCGAGCAGGCGCAGCAGCTTGACCTGCATGCTGAGCGGAATGTCACCCACTTCATCGAGGAAAAGCGTGCCGCCACTGGCCGCCTCGACCAGGCCGGGTTTGCGTGCGGTGGCGCCGGTGAAGGCGCCGCGCTCATGGCCGAAGACCTCGCTCTCGAACAGGGTCTCGGGCAAGCCCGAACAGTCCACCACCACGAAGGGTCCCTCTGCGCGGCGGCTCGCCTCGTGCACTGCGGTGGCGAGCAGCTCCTTGCCCGTGCCGGACTCGCCCTGCAGTAGCACGCTCGCATCCGAGGGCGCAACGCGGGCAATCATCTCCAGCATGTGCTGGAAGGCGGGCGAGCGGCCGATCAGCCCACGGTGGTCCGACACGCCGCGGGCGACGTGCATCGGCTCCATCTTCTCGATGAACCACGCGATGTCACCGTGCACATCACGCACCGGCGATAGCTCGATATTCACGTACTCCTCGCCACGCGGGGTGTGGTGCAGGTGCAGTACGCGTTCACGCTGCCCGGACTGCAGGCTGCGCGCCAGCGGACAGGACTCGCCGGCGCGATCGCAGGGGACGCTGTAATGGTGGCTGACGTCGTAGCAGGTGCGTCCGACCACGTTGCGCCCATCGGGCCAGGAGGCGCGATAGGCCGCGTTGGCGGCGATGATCCGGTAATCGCGGTCACAGAGGATGTGAGGCTCGGGCAGGGTCTCCAGAAACGACACCAACTCGGGAAGCGGGCGCAGATCGGGCGGCATGTCGTGTCACTCCTGACGTCAGCTTTGGCAGAAATCTGCCGCATTGGCAGATGTTACATCAATCGCAGGCGCGAGGTTCCCGCAGGCGCTGGTGTGCGAGCAAAAGCAGGACCCTCAGGCCCGATGCGGGCTACGACCCCGCGGCCAAACCCCGACACTCTGCTTGCGACTGAGCCTTGGCACGTGAATTGCGTTCTAAGCAATGTTTCTGTTTAAACGGTTACGCGATTAAGAATAGCTCCCAGCTATCCACGCAATTCAGCAAAATGGATTGCCTTCAATATTAGTGATCTCTAATTTATAAGCCGTTGTATCCCTCAATCGTCACTGCCACGGAGCCCCATCATGGAAAACGCAGCCCAATTCAACTTCCCCCGCCTCAATGAACCGGCCCCCGCCTTCAACGCCCGGACCACCCACGGTGAGCGCTCGCTCGAGGACTATCGCGGCAAGTGGTTGATCCTGTTCTCCCACCCGGCCGACTTCACCCCGGTGTGCACCACCGAGTTCATCGGCTTTGCCAACGCGGCGCCCAAGTTCGCCGAGATGAATTGCGAGTTGCTGGGCCTGTCGATCGACAGCCTTTTCTCGCACCTGGCCTGGACGCGCAACATCAAGGAGAAATTCGGCGTCGACATCCCGTTCCCGATCATCGAGGACATCAAAATGGACGTCGCCCGCGCCTACGGCATGGTGCACCCGGGCGCCGCCGACACCCAGGCCGTGCGCGCGACCTTCTTCATAGACCCCAATGGCGTCCTGCGCGCCATGGTGTATTACCCGATGAGCAATGGCCGCAGCATCGACGAGTTCGTCCGCCTGCTGCAGGCGCTGCAGACCTCGGACGAGCATGGCGTGGCCACGCCCGAAAACTGGTGCCCGGGCAAGGACGTGATCGTCTCCCCGCCCAAGACCGCCGAGGCGGCCGACAAGCGCGCCACCGAGGGTTACAACACGGTCGACTGGTACTTCTCCACCAAGTCGCTGTAAGCCGCCCCCGCCCTGCAGCGCGCCTCGCACGCTGCAGGGCATCGCCGCGCAGTTGCCGCCCCTCAACCCCTATCCGATCGGGCTTACGCCCGTCGAGCATCTCTGACGTGGAGTCGCCCAGCATGTCCCACCGCAAGATCCTCAACTGGCTCGCCTTTTCGGACGGCATCGCACTGCTCGCCCTGGTGTTCGTCGCCGTGCCGGTCAAGTACATGCTCGACCAGCCACTTGGCGTGAAGCTGCTGGGACCCTTGCACGGGGCACTGTTCCTGTCCCTTGCGACTGCAACGCTGAGCGCGCTCGCACGCGGAGTCCTCCGACCCGGCCTCGCGCTTCTGCTGCTCCTCGGTGCGCTCCTGCCCCTGGGCGCATTTCTCGCCGATCACAAGCTGCGCCAGGCCTATCCGGAATTGCAGACCTGATTCATCGACACATCACTCATTTCACAGGAGCATTGCCATGAAGAAAGCCCTCGTTGCCCTCGCCATCGCCTTCGGTTCCACCGCAGCGCTCGCCGACAGGCCCGCCGTCACCGTCGTCCTCAATGCCCAGAGCCCGATGACCCAGGGCATGGCCATGGTGCTGGCCAACCAGATGCAGGAACAGGGCGCACAGGTCGACATCCTGCT
>DMCZ01000079.1:5398-10250 GCA_003446655.1 Thauera sp.
GTGTGCGCGCTCTACCTGCCCAACAGCGGCAAGAAGCCCGAAGACCTGAAGGACGGCATCAAGCCGGCCAAGCCGGCCGACATGGGCGCCGCCCTGCTGGAGCCGAACCGCAAGGTAATCGGTTTCTGATTGCTACCTTCTATTGCAACTTTGTTGCCTTAGAAAACACCCTGCCCTAGAATGCGGCGATGTCCTGCGCCGCACCCGCAGCCCGGCCCCGCGCCGGGCTGCGTGCTTTCATCCTGTCGCTTCCGCACCCCCGCCGACTCGCCCGCCGCATCAGCGACGGACACGTGCTTGCCGACAGGGCGCTGCTGCTCGTCCTGGCGCTCGCGCTGCTCGCCGTGCAGATCGAGGTGCACGCACATGCGCTGTCCCATCTAGCGGAGCCAACCCAGGCCGGCACGAGCACCACGACGAACGGCGCATCGCCGAGCGAGGAAGACGGCCGTCACGCCGGTGCGGTGTGCCTGGAATGCCTGGCGCTCGCCGCGCTCGATCTGCCTCCAGCCGCGCCGGCGTCCTTCACCTGCGACGACGCCGGCGCCACGCTCCCGCCCATTGCGCTCCCTCAGGCCCCGTCGTCCTCCAGTCCACGGCGGCCACGCTGCCGCGCGCCGCCGTCATCGGCCCTTCGCCCCATCCCCTGCTGAAACCGTCGGGTCCATGACCCGGCCTGCATGACGCCTTCCCGTCCGGTCCGCTAACCCGGACGGAGGGCGCCCCTTGCCCTGCGCAAACAGAACACGAAGGAAGAACACCGATGTCCAGGCTTCAAACCGTACCCACCCCGCTCATGCTGAGCCTCGCCCTCGCTTTCGGGTCCGCCGTCGCGTACGCGGACGACACCGCGCTTGCCCCGGTCACGGTCTCGGCCAGCGCGCTGGCGCTCGGCAGCGATCAGATGAGCACCCCGGTCAGCGTGCTCGCCGGCGACGAACTCGTGCGCCGTCGCGCCGCCACGCTCGGCGAGACGCTGGCCGGCGAACCCGGCATCGCCGCCAGTCACTTCGGCGCCGGTGCCAGCCGGCCCATCATCCGTGGCATGGACGGGCCGCGCGTCAAGCTGCTGTCGGACGGCAGCGAGATCATGGACGCATCCACGATCAGCCCCGACCACGCCGTGGCGATCGAACCGATGCTGAGCGAACAGATCGAGGTGCTGCGCGGCCCGTCCGCGCTCGCCTATGGCGGCGGCGCGATCGGCGGCGTCGTGAACGTGCTCGACAGGCGCGTCCCCACCGCGGTCCCCGAACGCGGGGTCGAAGGCAGCGTGGAACTGCGCGCCGACAGTGTCGCAAACGGCGTCGCCGGCGCATTCGAAGTCACCGCGGGCAGCGGCAACCTCGCCTTCCACGCCGAAGGGCTCAAGCGCGACGCGCGCGACTACCGTGTCGGCAGCGGCTGGGACCACAGCCGGGTCGAGGGCAGCTACAACCAGACCGAGACCGGCAGCCTCGGCGTTTCCTGGGTGGGCGAGCGCGGCTATCTCGGCCTAGCCTTCACCCGTCAGCAGAACGAGTACGGGCTACCCGGGCACAGCCATGAATACGAAGCCTGCCACCCGCACGGCAACCACCTGCACTGCGGCCACCACGGCGAGGAAGACGAGCACGAGCATGACCACGACGAACACGGCGGCACCCCGTACGTGAAGCTCGACAGTGACCGCTGGGACCTGCGCGGCGAACTGCTGGAACCCTTCCCCGGCTTCACCCGCGCCCGCCTGCGCGCGTCCTACACCGACTACGGCCACGACGAGATCGAGCAGGACGAAGGGATAGACAGCGTCGGCACCCGTTTCCGCAGCAAGGCCAGCGATGCCCGTGTCGAACTCGAGCATGCGCCGCTCGGCGGCTGGCGCGGCGTGCTGGGCCTGCAGACGGGCCGCCGCGACTTCCGCGCCGACGGCGACGAAGCCTACGTGCCCCCCACCGTGACGACCCGGCACGCGGCCTTCCTGATCGAGGAGTACACACTGGCCGACTGGCGCTTCGAAGCCGGCCTGCGTCACGAATGGCAGGACATCGACGTTGACAGCAGCACCCAGCGCGACCGCAGCCACCGCGGCAACTCGGTTTCGCTCGGCGCGGTGTGGAACTTCGCCCCGCAGTACAGCCTGGGCATGACGCTGTCGCGCACCCAGCGCCTGCCGACGGCAGAGGAGCTCTACGCACGCGGCCTGCACATGGCGACCAGCACCTGGGAACGCGGCAACCCCGAGCTGAAGGCGGAGACGGCCAACAACGTCGACCTGGCGCTGCGCAAGCTCGCCGGACCGACCACCTTCTCCGTCAGCGTGTTCCACAACCGCATCGACGACTACATCCACGCGCGCACGCTCGACGCCCATGAGGACTTCCAGCTCATCGAGTACGCCCAGCGCGACGCCAGCTTCACCGGCATCGAGGGCGCCATCCGCCAGCAGCTCGACGCCACCTTCGGCCTGACGCTCTTCGGCGACTACGTTCGCGCCAAGCTCGAGGCCGGCGACGGCGACCGCGACCTGCCGCGCATCCCGGCTCATCGCGTCGGCCTGCGACTGGATGCCAAGTGGAATGCCTGGCGTGCCGAAGCCGAGGTCTATCGCGTCGGCCGCCAGGACGATGTCGCCGAGTTCGAGCGCGAAACGCCGGGCTACAACATGGTCAATGTCGGCCTGAGCTACAACGGCCGCTACAACACGACCCCCTGGCAGGTCTACGTCAAGGGCAACAACCTCGGCAACCAGCTGGCCTACGCGCACACCTCGTTCATCAAGAACGCCGCTCCGCTCGAGGGCCGCAACCTGAGCTTGGGCGTCCGCGTCTCGTTCTGACCGACGCCGGCGCTCTTCACGCCCGTCCCGGCCCCTCCTCGGGGCCGGGGCTTGCCAGGCCCCTGTTCTGCCCGAGATGGCAGCGTTCGACTGCCATCACTGCCACCCGGGATACGGCTGGCATCACGCCTGCCAGCTGTCCGCAACCGCCCGCCCCCACGCATGCTGCACGGCCTGTGCCGCCTGCAGCCTCAACACCAGCCAAGAACCTGCCCTGGCGCTGCATGGCATGGGGTTTGCTGCGTACAAGCTCCATAGGTCCGCGGGACGCCATCCAATCGACGCAAGCTATCCCGGCAGAGTCCAAAAGCAATTGGACCAATAATTAGCTTTTGCTTATATTCACGCTTCGTGAACACAGGCGCCAAACCATGACTTCTCACCTGCTCGTCTTCCTGCTTTCCGCCTCTGCCGCCAGCGCCGCCATGGCGCAGCAAACCACGCTGGATGTAGATCTGACCGGCATCCAGCATGCGAACGGCGCCATGCGTGTCGGTCTGTACCAGGACCCCAAGACATTCCGCAAGGAGGCGCAGGCCGTCGCCGTGCAAGAAGTACCGGCCAGCGCTGGTTCGGTGACGGTGAGCTTCGGTGCGCTGCCACCCGGTCGCTACGCGATCATGGCCTATCACGACGAGGACGGTAACGGCGAACTCAACCGCCGTTTCGGCATGTTCCCGACCGAAGGCTACGGCCTGTCGAACAACCCCACCGTGTCCGGCCCGCCCGCATTCGCGGACAGTGCCTTCGAAGTACCTGCTACAGCGGGCACCGCCCGGATCAGCATCGACATCCGCTACTGACATCCCTGCAAGGAAGAACGATGAACGCCCCCGCCTCCTCCGCCGTGCCCGCCGCTGCGCATGACGCGCATGCCGGGCGGCTCGCGCATTTCCCGGTCGCCCTGTTCTCCACCGTGATGGGCATGGCGGGGCTAACCATCGCCTGGCTCAAGGCCCATCACACCGGTGGCGTGGCGATCGAGATCGGCGTCGCGCTGCGCTGGCTGGCGAGCGCGCTGTACCTTTTCCTGCTGGCGATGTACGGAGCCAAGCTGCTGCGACACCCCGAGGCGGTAAAGGCCGATCGCGCCCATCCGATCCGCCTCAACTTCTTCCCCGCCATCTCCATCGGCCTGCTGCTGCTGTCGATCAGCTGGGCGCAGGACGCCCCGGCCGTGGCGCAATGGATGTGGGGCATCGGCGCCGCCGTGCATCTCATGTTCACGCTGTTCGCCATGAGCAGCTGGATCCACCACACCCACTACGACATCAAGCACGCCAACCCGGCCTGGTTCATCCCGGTGGTGGGCAACATCATCGTGCCGATCGCCGGCGTGCGCTTCGCCCCGGCGGACATCAGCTGGTTCTTCTTCAGCATCGGTCTGGTGTTCTGGCTGGTGCTGATGACGATCGTGCTGTACCGGCTGTTCTTCCACGAGCCGCTGCCCGCGCGCCTGACACCCACGCTCTTCATCCTGATCGCGCCGCCATCGGTCGGCTTCCTTGCCTACGTCGCGCTCACCGGCGAGGTCGACGCCTTCGCCCGCGTGCTTTACTTCACCGCGCTGTTCCTGACCCTGCTGCTGGCGAGCAATGCGGTGCGCTTCTTCCGCCTGCCGTTCTTCATTTCGGCCTGGGCCTACTCCTTCCCGTTGGCGGCCATGACGATCGCCACCTTTGAGATGAGTGCGCGCAGCGGCCAGGCCTTCTATGCAGGGCTGTCCTGGCTGATGCTCGCGGTGCTGAGCGGCGTCGTCGCGCTACTGGCCTTCAAGACCCTGCGGGCCGCCAGCCGCGGCCAGATCTGCGTGCCCGAGTAAGGCGTTCGCTCAACCACGAACCGACATGAGGAGCTTTCCCATGCCCCAGGCAGACATCCGGTCCTTCTTCGACGCCCCCACCAACACCGTCACCCACGTCGTATCCGACCCCGCGACCGCGCGCGCCGCGATCATCGACAGCGTGCTCGACTACGACCCGAAGTCGGGACATACATCGCGCGCCTCGGCCGACGCCGTCATCGCCTACGTGC
>DMCZ01000233.1 GCA_003446655.1 Thauera sp.
CGGCTGGACTGCGCCCTGGTCATCGTTGCCGCCGGCGTCGCGCCAAGCGTCGCCTTCCTGGAGGAGACGCCGGTGCATGTCGCCAAGGGCGTGCTGGTCGACGAACGCATGGAAACTTCGGTGCCCGGCATCTTCGCCGCGGGCGATGTGGCCGAGGCGCCGGATCTCTTCACCGGCGCTCATCTGGTGGCTGCGATCCAGCCCAACGCAGCTGACCAGGCCCGCATCGCGGCGACGAACATGGCCCGTGGCCCGGCTGCGCGCGACACGAAGCTCAACGGCGTGCTGGCGATCAATGTGCTCGACACGCTCGGGCTGATCTCGTCTTCCTTTGGCCAGTGGTGGGGCGAGAAACCCGAGGCCGGCGGCAGCGGTGTCGAACTGGTGGACGAGGCGCGCTACCGCTACCTGAGCCTGCAGTTCAAGGGCGACGTGCTGATCGGCGCCACCTCGATCGGGCTCACCCAGCACGTGGGCGCGCTGCGCGGGCTGATCCACGGCCAGGTGAAGCTCGGCGACTGGAAAGACCGCCTGCTCGCCAACCCGCTCGGTTTCGTAGACGCCTACGTCGCGCGCAGCCAGCAGCCGATGGCGCTGGCGCGCTGAGGGGACGGCCTTGGAGACTCGTGTGACGATCCGCATCGCCTTCAAGCTCTTCGCTTCGCTGTCGGACTACCTGCCGAGCGGCCACCGTGGCAACCGGCTCGAGCTCGACGTGGACGAGGGCACGACGGTGGCGGAGATGATCCGCCGCTACAACGTGCCCGAGCGCAGCGCGCATCTGGTCTTGGTCAACGGCCACTTCGTTCCGCCCGCGGAGCGGGCGCGCAGGCGTCTTGCCGAGGGCGACGAGCTTGCCATCTGGCCGCCGATCGCCGGTGGCTGAGCAGTGGCCTTCATCAACGGCCCGGTGCCCGAGTCCTTCGAGCGCCGGGTCACCGCCACCGCGCGTGAGTTCGAACGCGACCTGCGCCAGGCCTGGCCGGGGGTGGAGGGCGACGCTGCATCCTTCCGCTTCAGCCTGCAGGAGGGCGCGCAACGCCTTGTCATCGACATCGAGCCTGCCGGCGTGCGCCGCCTGGGTCTGTTCGAGTTGCCGCAACTGATCGTGCGCTACGGCTTCGGTCCCGGCGACGAAGCCGCGCGCCGCACCTTGCTGGCGCGGCTCGATCGTGCGATGCAGAAGGGCGGCGGTTGATCTGCAGCCCAATCAATTTCTGGAAGCCCTGTCCATGAGTGACGCATACGTCGTCGGCCACATCACGGTGAAGAACGCGGAGATGTGGGCCGAATACCGCAGCAAGGTCCCGCAGACATTGGCTCCCTGGGGCGCGGAGCTGGTGTTTCGCGGCAGGCAGGCGGCCGCACTCGCGGGCGAGAACCCGCACTCGGACATCGTCGTGATCCGTTTTCCGAGCGTTGCGGCGGTGAACAACTGGTTTTCCTCGCCGGCCTATCAGGCCCTGATCCCGCTCCGGGAGCAGGCGGCGGATGTGCTTCTGCTGTCCTACGAAAGCTAGCCGGGGGCGCTTTTTGCGCCAGCCTCGAACACGAGCGCGCGCCGCGCCGGCGCCGGGCTGAAGCCGCACCCGGCATTCCGGCCGGCGCAGGCTTTCGGTTATGCTCCCGGCCGATGTCTTCCCTCACCACCACCGTCTCCGATGCGCTGTCGCTGCTCGCCACCTTCGACCACGCCGTGGCCGAGATCGTGGCGCTCTCGCTACAGGTCAGTGGTGGCGCGGTGGCGCTCGGCACGCTGATCGGCCTGCCGCTCGGCGCCTGCATCGCGGTGGGGCGCTTCCCGGGCAAGAACGTGTTGTCGGTGCTGATCAACGGCATGATGGGCCTGCCTTCGGTGGTGGTGGGTGTAGTGGTGTATCTGCTGCTGTCGCGCTCGGGGCCGTTCGGCGGCTTCGGGTTGTTGTATACGCCGCTGGCAATGATCGTCGCGCAGACCCTGCTGGTGGTGCCGCTGATGGCGGCGATCACGCGCCAGGTGGTCGAGGACGTGTGGCAGCGCTACGCCGAGGAACTGCAGTTGATGCGCTTCTCGTGGTGGGACAGCGTGACCACGCTGCTCTACGACTGCCGCCATTCGCTGCTGGTGGCCGTACTGGCGGGGCTGGGCCGGGCGATGAGCGAGGTCGGCGCGGTGATGATCGTCGGCGGCAACATCGACCGCGCGACCCGAGTGATGACCACCGCGATCGCGCTCGAGACCAGCAAGGGCGATCTGGCGCTGGCGATCGCGCTCGGCATGGTCCTCATCGTGATCATCCTGGCGCTCAACGCGCTGGCCTTCGCGCTGCGCCACTGGGCCATGCGGCGCTACGGTTGAGGCGGGCGATGGCGATCTTTCCCCTGCGCATCCGCGACCTGCGTTATCAGCCCAACGGCCGCGAGGTGCTGGCCGGTATCGACCTCGAACTGGGTGATGAGGGCATCACGCTGGTGCTCGGCCCCAACGGTGCGGGCAAGAGCGTGCTGCTGCGAACGATCTGCGGTCTCGTGCAGCCGAGCTCTGGCAGCATTGTCTGGGGTGAGGAGCAGGGGGCGTGTCCGGCGCAGGGCGTGATGATGGTGTTCCAGCGCCCGATGATGCTGCGCGCCTCGGTGCTGCATAACGTGGCCCTCGGCCTCAAGCCTTTAGCGCTGTCGCGGCGCGAACGCGAGGCCCGCGCGATGGCGATGCTCGAGCGCATCGGCCTTGCCGACCGCGCCGCCGACAGTGCCCGCCAGCTCTCGGGTGGCGAGCAGCAGCGCCTGGCGCTCGCGCGTGCCTGGCTCACCAAGCCCAGGCTGCTGTTGCTTGACGAGCCCACCGCCAGCCTCGATCCCTCTGCCACTGCGGCGGTCGAGCTCATCATCCGCGAGATCCGTACCGATGGAACCCGCATCCTGATGGTGACGCACAACCTCGGCCAGGCCACGCGCCTGGGTGACGACATCGTGTTCATGTCTGCCGGGCGGGTGTGCGAGCACACTGCGGTCCGGGCCTTCTTTGCGCGCCCGCACTCGGAGGAAGCGCGCCTTTTCATCCAGGGAGAATTGCCATGGCGCATGCGTTTCCCGGGAGCTTGAAGCGCAGTCTGATCGCTACGGCGGCGGTGGTGGCGCTCGGTACCGTCGGTGCGACCTGCGGGGTGGTGGTGCGGGGGCCCGCCGACGCGCAGCCCGGCGCCAAGCTATCTGAGGCGACACCGGTCGCGGTGCGCGCGCCGGTCCATTCAGAGTCTGCGCCCGGGCGCCTGCCTGTTGCCGAGATGGTGAAATGACGAACAAGTCCGTCCGCATGCCGCTGTCGGCGCTCGTCCTCTTCGTTCTCGCCGTACTGGCGCTGATCCCTGCGTTGATGTGCTTCGCCGGGGAGGGCGAGCGCCTGCATCCCGTCCTCTCCGACCCCATGGCCGGGCTCGCCTTCCTGGTCTCGGCCATCGCGCTCGCGGGCTCGGGTGCGTTTCCGCTCGTCCTCGCCCGTCTGGCTCGGCGGGACAGGGACTAGGCGAACCGTCGGGATTTTTTACGCTTTCGATAAGCAAATCTGTTCGAACTTCCCTGCCTGGCGACGCTTTCGATTGCGCAACGTGACCTGTGTCACGCTCCTCGCCAGCCTGCTCCGCAAATCCCTGTCTATCATTGTCCCGC
>DMCZ01000030.1:0-1297 GCA_003446655.1 Thauera sp.
CAACAGATGCTTGCGTCAGTTGTCCACAGCTTGTCCCAGGGTCTGCTCACGGGCGGTGGGGAAAACGCACGACGGTGTCAGGCATCGTTGAAGTGTCACGCTGCTTGCGTGCGTACATGGCGTGGTCGGCATGGCGCAGCAGGCTTTCCGGGTTGTCGGCGTCGTCCGGGAAGAGCGCGCAGCCGATGGCGCCGCCCGCAGTGAGGTCGGTCGTGCCCGCCATCTCCATCGTGATCGGCCTGGCCAGCACGTTTTCCACATGCTGGCGCACGTGCTCCAAGGCATCGCGGTCAGCGATGGGGTCGATCAGGATCACGAACTCGTCGCCCGCATAGCGGGCCACGAAGTCCTCGCTGCGCACGCTGTGGCGCAGGCGCTCGGCGATCTCCTGCAACACGCGGTCGCCGGCGGCGTGGCCGAGTGTGTCGTTGATGTACTTGAAGCGATTGAGGTCGATGAAAAGCACGCCGAGGCGAGCTTGGCGGCGGTCGGAGCGGGCGCGCTCGATGCGTCGCGTGAGCTGCTGGGTGAGTGCCTCGCGGTTGGCCAGCCCGGTCAGGCGGTCGGTGCGCAGCCGGGCCTGCATACGCTCGAAGCTGCGCGCCAGTTCGCCGATCTCGTCGCGGCGAGACAGCCCGACCGGGGTGTCGAGGTCGCCGTCGCCGATGCGCCCTGCGGCCGCGGCCAGCCGGCGCAGGTCGCGGGACACCCAGCCAATGATGGCGAGCCCGATCGCGATCGCCACCAGTACCGCGAGCGCGGCGAGGACGATCGTGCGACGCACGTTGTCGATCACGCCGCCCAGGTAGTCGCTCGCCGGCATCGCCACCACCGTGATCCAGTCCAGTCCCGCTTCGTCGCGAATGCGGTCGAAGGCGGCGTGGATCAGGTTCCCTTCGGGATCCTCGAATTCGAACACCCGCGGCAGACGCTCATCGGCGCGGTGGGTGATGCGTTCGCGTACCGTTTGGTACGTGGCCTTGAGCAGCGGATGGTCGCTTGCGCTTGCGGAAATGCGCCCGTGGCCGCCGCCGGGCAGGCTGACGACGTTCGCGCTGGCCGAGGAGGCGATCAGGTTGCCGTCGGGCTCGAGGATGAAGGCGATGCCGTTGGGGGATACCTTCAGCCGGGCGACGAAGTCGTTGAGCGCCTTGAGCGAGACGTCGGTGGCGACGACGCCGGCAAACGCACCCTCGGGGGCGAGCACGCGTCGGGCCCGCGTGGCCACAAGCTGCAGCGTGCCGAAGTCGATGTACACGGACGTCCACGTATGGCCAGACGCATTGCGGCCGTCCGC
>DMCZ01000030.1:1587-3339 GCA_003446655.1 Thauera sp.
GAGTGGCGGAACAGGCCCAGCCCCTGGCCTGCTTCGTTGCCGTAGTACACGTAGTTGTTCGGGTCGGTATGGATCGCGGTGGCGATCCAGAAGCGATTGCGCAGTTCGTGGAAGTCGTCCTCGATGTTCTTCGGGGCGGGCATGCCTTCGGGGAACGCCGTTTCGAGCACGGCACTCGAGCCGACGATGTGGCGGTCGACCGCCTGCGAGATCCGCCCGACCACCTCGAGCAGCAACTGCGAGGAGACCGTGGACACCGCGTTGCTGCCTGCACCGTAGGAGAGCACGCCAACCGCGATCGCCAGTCCCAGGACCAGGAGGACGTAGGGGACGATGAGCACGAGCCGCAATGGCAGCTTCTGGACGCGGAAGAACGACATGCCGGGCTCGCGGTCAGGTGGGCGGAAACGGGGTGAGTCGGGATTTTCGCTCCTGCTCCGATGCGCTGCAACATGAAAGCGTGGTATCGGCACGCAAGGTTTGCGCACGACGTGTCGCGCCGCCCCTCCCACCTTGGCCGAGCGGGTATCATTGCGCCCTTCGAGTTCGGGCCCGGGTGCCCGACATTGTTGTCCGAGGGCTCGTCTTGAAGATCTTTTCGCCGCTCTACGAGCGGGCAATGCGCTGGTCGCGCCATCCGCGCGCACCGTGGTTTCTGGGCGGGCTCAGCTTCGCCGAGTCTTCCTTCTTCCCCATCCCGCCGGACGTGATGCTCGCACCCATGAGTCTGGCCAATCCGCGACGGGCGTGGTGGTTCGCGCTGCTCACCACCCTGACCTCGGTGGCGGGTGGGCTGTTCGGCTACCTGATCGGCTATTTCGCGTTCGACCTGATCGAGGGCTGGTTGCGCGCCAGCCGGTATTGGGGCGCCTATGAGCAGGCGGTCGCGTGGTTCGAGGCCTGGGGCTTCTGGGCGATCTTCGTGGCGGGGTTCTCGCCGATTCCGTACAAGGTATTCACCATCGCCGCCGGCGTGGCACAGATGGCCTTGCTGCCCTTCACCTTGGCCTCCTTCATTGGGCGGGGCGCCCGTTTCTTTCTCGTCGCCGGGCTGATGGCGTGGGGCGGCCCGCGCATGGAGGCTGTGCTGCAGAAGTACGTCGATCGCCTGGGCTGGGCTACCGTCGCAGCGGTCGTGGTCGGGGTCCTGATCTATCGGGTCTGAGCGCTCGCGGAGCGGGATGCGCGCGCTTACTGTCCGCGCATGAAGAAGCGGTCGAGGTCGGCCATGCTGAGCTGGGTCCAGGTGGGGCGGCCGTGGTTGCACTGGTCGGCGCGCTCGGTGGCCTCCATGTCGCGCAGCAATGCGTTCATCTCCGGCAGCGTGAGCTGGCGGTTGGCGCGCACCGCGCCGTGGCAGGCCATGGTCGCGAGCAGCGCATTGCGGCGGGCGGTAACGACCTCGGTAGCCGGATACTCGCGCAGTTCCTGCAGCAGCTGCCGCATCAGCTCGGCCACCGGCGCGTTTGCCAGCAGCGCTGGCACGCTGCGCACGGCGAGCTCCTGCGGGCCGGCTGCGCCGACGTCGAAGCCCATGCCGGCCAGCACCTCGGCGCATTCCTCGGCCACCGCCATGTCCTTCGGGCCCACCGATAGCACGGCTGGAATCAGCAGGCGCTGGATCGCCGGGCGGCCGTCAAGGACGGTCTTGAGTTTCTCGTAGAGGATGCGTTCGTGCGCGGCGTGCATGTCGACCAGCACGAGGCCCGCGGCGTTCTGAGCCAGGATGTACACGCCGTGCAGCTGGGCAAG
>DMCZ01000170.1 GCA_003446655.1 Thauera sp.
CGATCTCGCGCGCCACTACCGCAACGAGGTGGTCCCGCTGCGTCAGAACATCACCGAAGAGTCGGTGCTCCAGTACAACGGGATGCTGATCGGCGTGTTCGAGCTGCTTGCCGCCGCGCGCGCGCAGTCGGCGAGCGTGGTGCAGGCGATCGAGGCCGAACGCGACTTCTGGCGCGCCGAGGCTGGGCTCAAGGCCAGCCTGCTCGGCCAGCCGATCGCGCCGCTCAGCCTTCAATCAAGCGCATCACCGGCGCAAGCCGGTGGTGGCCACTGACCTATCCGGAGACGATCATGACCACCCGACGCAGCTTCCTCGCCGGGGCGGGCCTGCTGGCCGCCGCCGGAACCGTCAACCGCGCCGCGCTCGCGGCGCTGCCCGAACCCGTGATCCAGACCAGCGCCGCAACGGCCGCGCCCTTGATCCCGCCCACTGGCCGCCCCTACGACCCGGTCGTCACCTTGAACGGCTGGACCGCGCCGTGGCGCATGCGAAACGGCGTCAAGGAGTTCCACCTCGTCGCCGAGCCGGTCGAGCGCGAGATCGCCCCCGGCATGGTGGCGCGGCTGTGGGGCTACAACGGCCAGTCGCCCGGACCGACGATCGAGGTCGTCGAGGGCGACCGCGTGCGCCTCTTCGTCACCAACCGCCTGCCCGAGCACACCAGCATCCACTGGCACGGTCAGCGCCTGCCCAACGGCATGGACGGCGTCGGCGGCCTCAACCAGCCGCAGATTCCGCCGGGAAAGACCTTCGTCTACGAGTTCGTCGCCCGCCGCCCCGGCACCTTCATGTACCACCCGCACGCCGACGAGATGGTGCAGATGGCGATGGGCATGATGGGCATGTGGGTCACGCATCCGCGCGCGCCGCACCCGCACATCGCGGGCGTGGACCGCGACTTCTGCTTCCTGCTCAACGCCTACGACATCGAGCCTGGCAGTTATGTACCGAAGATCAATACCATGCTCGACTTCAACCTGTGGACCTGGAACAGCCGCGCCTTCCCCGGCATCGACTCGCTCAATGTCCGGAAGGGCGACCACGTGCGGGTGCGCATCGGCAACCTGACCATGACCAACCACCCGATCCACATCCACGGCCACGAGTTCGAGGTTACCGGCACCGACGGCGGGCCGACGCGGCCGGAGTCGCGCTGGCCCGAGGTCACCACCGACGTCGCCGTCGGCCAGATGCGCCAGATCGAGTTCATCGCCGACGAGGAGGGCGACTGGGCGATGCACTGCCACAAGTCGCACCACACCATGAACGCGATGGGCCACGACGTGCCGACCATGATCGGCGTCGACCACCGCGGCCTGGTCGAGGGCATCCAGAAGTTGGTGCCCGACTACATGCTGATGGGCGAGCGCGGCATGGCCGACATGGGCGAGATGGAGATGGCGCTGCCCGACAACACCCTGCCGATGATGACCGGGCAGGGGCCGTTCGGCGCCATCGAGATGGGCGGCATGTTCACCGTGCTCAAGGTACGGCGTGAGCAGAAACGGGGCGACTACCGCGATCCGGGCTGGTTCAAGCACCCGAAGGGGACGGTGGCCTACGAGTGGGCCGGCGCGGCGCTGCCCGAACCGGCGCGCAGCGATGCAGCCGGAGCTTCGAGCATGCCGCGCGCCGAGCCGGCGCGATCGGTCGAGATGACGGTTCGCAAGCCTACTGGCCATCAGGGGCATTGAAGTCAATCGTCCGGTAATCAGCACCCATAACAACACCAGTGAGATTCAATCAACAGAGATGGAGATTCCCATGAAAAGTCGTCGTCGATTTCTGGCCACCAGCCTTGCCGCCGTTGTGCTTGCCGTTCACCGCAGCACGTTCGCCCATGGCAATGCCGAACATGCCGACAAAGCAGCGTCCGATACCCCCAAGGAGCAGCAGCAATGGGGGATTGCGGGGGACGCGAAATCCGTTTCGCGCACGATCGCCATCGTGATGACCGATGAAATGCGCTTCGTGCCGGACCGCATCGAGGTGCGCCTGGGGGAGACGATCCGATTCACCCACGAAAATCGAGGCGCGGTGATGCACGAGATGGTGGTCGGTACGCCCAAGACGCTTGCCGAGCACGCGGAGATGATGCAGCGCTTTCCGGAGATGGAGCATGACGAACCGTGGATGTCGCATGTCTCTCCGGGTGGGCGCGGCGAGATGATCTGGCACTTCAACCGTGCGGGGGACTTCCAGTTCGCCTGCCTGATCCCCGGCCACTTCCAGGCCGGCATGATCGGCACGATCAAGGTCGGCTGACAGAAATGTAATCCGTGCGTCAGCGTCCTGTCGGGGAGTGCTTCGCATAATTGTGCTCACTCTCGAACTGACACAGCAATTCAACCCTTGGAGAAACCCATCATGAGAAAGACCCTGATTACCACTGCGCTCTTGGCCTTGCTCGGCGGCGGTGCTCCGCTTGCGTTCGCACAGGCCGATCACGATGCACATCATGGCGGGGCGAGTGCCCCGGCCGAAGCCGACGCGAAGCTGGCCGAGGGCACGGTCAAGAAGATCGACAAGGCGGCCGGCAAGCTCACCATCGCGCACGGCCCGCTCGAATCGCTCGGCATGCCGCCGATGACCATGGTGTTCCGCGCGGCAGAGCCGGGCCTGCTTGATCAGGTCAAGGTGGGCGACAAGATCCGCTTCGCGGTCGAGAAGGTCGGCGGTGCGCTTACCGTGACGTCGCTCGAAGCTGCTCAGTGACGCCGACCCCGCAGGTGCGTCGTACTCCACTCTGACCAGTCACTCCGGGGAGCCCCTCGGTGGGTGAACGATGAGGCGGGTAGCGAAGGGCCTGCGCATGCACTTCACCGCCTGCTGGAATCGTTTCCCGATGAAATCCCCGTTCGCAGTACCCTCATCGCACCTGCCGCGCCCCGCAGCGCTTGCGCTTGTGTTCGCGCTCGCGTTGGGAAGTGGTAGTGCCTGGACTCAGGGCTCACCCGACACTCCAACGCTCGGCGCGAGCCCCCAGGCGCTGATTGAATATGCTCGCCAAAGCAACCCCGGCTTTGCCGCTGCACGCGCGGAAGCATCTGCAGCGCAGGAGCGTGTGACGCCCGCCGGCGCGCTGCCCGACCCGACGTTCGAGGTCGAGTTGATGGATGCCACCAACACCATGAGCGGACGTTCGGCTTCGCTGCTGCCCGGCCAGGTGGGCGAGACGCGCTACCGTATCACCCAGCCGCTGCCCGGGTGGGGCAAGCGCGAGCTGGCGGTGAAAGCCGCTGAGGCCCAGGCAATCCAGGCTGATGCGATGCGCGATACCTCCTGGGCTGAGCTCGCGGCAAAGATTGAGGCGCTGTGGTTGCGCTACTACGCGGCCGACCGCGAGCTCGTCCTCAACCGCGACGGCTTGGCCTTGCTGAAGAGCCTGGAGGAACTCAGCCTGGCCCGTTACGCGTTGGGTCTGCTGCCGCAGCAGGCGGTGTTGCGCATGCAGCGAGAGATCAGTGCCCAGCGCCTGGCGCTCGTCGAGATCGAACAGCGGCGCAAGGGCCTGGCAGCAGGGCTGAACGGCCTGCTCGGCCGGTCGCACGACGCGCCGCTGGCTACACCAGCTGATCCCGCCCCCTTGCCCGAGCATCTGGACGCTGGCGCCCTTTTCGAGGCAGCGGCGAGCGCCAACCCGGAAGTGAATGCTGCCGCCTACGGCATCGATGTGGCGCGTGCCGAGCGCGAACGGACCTATCAGGACCGGCTGCCGGACTTCGCCGTCGGTGTGCGCAACAACCGCCCGGATGAAGGTAAGTCGTCCTGGGACGTGATGTTCGAGGTGATGATCCCGCTGCAGCAGTCCAGCCGTCGCGCCAGGGAGCGCGAAGCCGAATACATGCTGATGGCGGCCGAGGCGCGACGGGAGGATGCCAAGGCGCGCGCATCCGGCGAACTTGGTATCGCCTGGTCGATGTACGCGCAGGGTCGCGAAACCTTGCGCCTGCTCGAACATACGCTGCTGCCGCAGGCTCAGGCTACCCGGGATGCAAGTCAGGCCGCGCTCAGCAGTGGCAAGGTTGACTTCGACAGCGTGATCGAAGCCGAGCGCCAGCTCATCGACATCCGGACTCAACGCTTGAAGACCGAGCTCGACACGCGACTGGCGCTGACAGAAATCAAGAAACTAACAGGGGATCTGAAGTGAGCTCAGCCGTTCGAATGACGGCGATCGCTGTGGGCGTGGCGATTGCCATAGGTGCGGGGTACGGGATTGCGCACCTGCAAAATACTGGAAATGCAGCTCCCATGATCAGCGAAAGCCAGGCGCAAAGCGTTAGCGCAGTCCCGGCCGATGGCGAACGCAAGATCCTCTACTACCGCAACCCGATGGGCTTGCCCGACACCTCGCCGGTGCCGAAGAAGGACTCGATGGGCATGGACTACATCCCCGTCTACGCCGACGACCAGCCCGACGACAGCGGCGCGGTGGTGGTCAGCCCTGCGCGCATCCAGACCCTGGGGGTGAAGACCGCAGAGGTTGAGCTGCGCACCGTGGATGCGGCGGTGCGCGCGAGCGGCCG
>DMCZ01000019.1:0-2231 GCA_003446655.1 Thauera sp.
CCTGCAGGCGCGCATCCGCGGCATGATCCTGATGGCGTTGTCGAACAAGACCGGGGCGATCGTGCTGACCACCGGCAACAAGAGCGAGATGGCCACCGGCTACGCGACGCTGTACGGCGACATGGCAGGCGGCTTCGCGGTGCTGAAGGATCTATACAAGACACTCGTGTTCCGGCTGTCGAACTGGCGGAACACGGTGAGTCCGGTGATCCCGCAGAACATCATCGACCGCCCGCCCTCCGCCGAGCTCAAGCCCGACCAGAAGGACCAGGACAGCCTGCCGCCCTACGAAATGCTCGATGCCATTATCGAGGCGTACATGGAGCGCGATCAGTCCCCACGGGAGATCATCGCCGCTGGTTTCCCCGAGGCCGAGGTTCGGCGCACCGTGTCGATGCTCAAGCGCAACGAATACAAGCGCCGCCAGGCGCCCGTTGGCATTCGGGTGACGCCGCGCGGCTTCGGCAGGGACTGGCGTTATCCGATAACATCCCGCTACCAGGACGAGTTCTGAAATACAGGAGAGACGTGGATGAAGAAGATCGAGGCGATCATCAAGCCTTTCAAGCTGGACGAGGTGCGCGAGGGCCTGTCCGAGGTCGGCATTACCGGCCTCACCGTGACGGAGGTCAAGGGTTTCGGCCGCCAGAAGGGGCACACCGAGCTTTACCGCGGCGCCGAGTACGTCGTGGATTTCCTCCCCAAGATCAAGGTCGAGGTGGTGCTGGGCGACGACATGGTCGATCAGGCCGTGGAGGCTATCGTCAAGGCCGCCCATACCGGGAAGATCGGCGACGGCAAGATCTTCGTGAGCCCGGTGGAGCAGGTGATCCGCATCCGCACCGGCGAAACCAACGAATCGGCGATCTGATTCACCAAACCGCTCGTCACGCCTGCGGCGGATAATCGAGCGCGCTTGTGGGGGCGGGCCTCAGCTCAGCGTTGCGCGGCGTTCTGCGCGCGCAGAAGCACCAGCAGTGCCCCGCCACCGCCGTCATTGGGTCCAGCCTGGCAGAAGCATAGGATCTCCTCACGCTGCGCGAGCCAGCCGCGGGACAACTGTTTCAGGATCGAGACCTTGCCGGGTGAGCCATGGCCCTTGCCGTGAATCACGCGGATGCAACGCTTGCCCTGCGCGAGTGCGTCATGGAGGAAGTGCGCCAGCGCAGCCCGGGCCTCATCCCGCGTCAGACCGTGCAAGTCGATCTGGCCTTGCAGTACCCAGCGGCCGCGGCGCAGGTCGGTCAGCACCCGGCGGGGAAGGCCTGGGCGAAGGAAGGCCGCTTCCTCGCCCATGTCCAGGCGGTCCTCGAAAGTCAGCGGCGCGGCAAGCGATTCACGCAGCGCCGCCCGCTCGTCGGCCTCGCGCTTGACCGGCGCCGGCAGAGGCGGCACGCGCTCCAGCTCGACCCTGTTGCGATCGTTCACGGGCTGAGCGTCACCGACGACGCTGCGGAAAAGGGCTGCGGGGTCACGTAGATCCGCATCGGCTGGAAGCACGATCGCGTCAGGGCGCTGGATGCGCTCAGCGCGCTCGGCTCCCGCATGGCGCGCACCATGGCGAAGAGGGGTATCCAGCTCGGCCCGGCCGCTGTCCCGCAGCGGGGTGACGCCCTCGTAGGCCAAGCGAAGCGGGTCGCTCTCGGGGTGAGTGCGGGCTGTCTGTTCGACCGTGTCGTCCGGTGCGCCTTCGGCACGGCGCAGGGGCGCAGGGCGCGGACGCGCGATCTCGGCGCGACCGCCATCGCGCACGGGTTGAACGCTGCCCACGAGCTTGCGAAACAGCGCAAGGTCAGCGTCGTCGGAGGGCTGTCCGGTCGCCCGCGGCTGTGGCTGTGCCGGCACAGAGCGGTTTCGTTTCGCGGGTGTCTGCGTTTCGCGCTTGGCTTGTTCCGTCGCGCGCAAGTGAGCTCGCAGGCCGGCGAACGGATTGGTCGACTTCCCGGACGGCCCCTTGTCGCCGTGCGCTGCCTCGCCGGCACGGGGTCTGGCTGCGCGGCGTCCCATCTTGACGTTCAGCCGGCGAGGGCGTCGAGGTAGCGCTCGGCGTCGAGCGCCGCCATGCAGCCGGTGCCGGCCGAGGTCACCGCCTGGCGATAGATGTGGTCCTGCACGTCGCCGGCGGCGAACACGCCTGGCACGCTGGTCTGGGTGGCATTGCCGTTGCGCCCGCCGTGGGTGACGATGTAGCCGCCTTCCATCTCAAGCTGGCCCTCGAAGATGTCGGTGTT
>DMCZ01000019.1:2459-5035 GCA_003446655.1 Thauera sp.
CCGGCCGCGACCTTCTCCATCAGCTTGTCGATCATGATCTTTTCGGCGCGGAACTTCTCGCGGCGGTGAACCAGCGTGACCTTCTTCGCGATGTTGGCGAGGTAGAGCGCTTCCTCGACCGCGGTATTGCCGCCGCCGATGACGGCGACCTCCTGGTTGCGGTAGAAGAAGCCATCGCAGGTCGCGCACGCCGACACGCCGCGGCCGGCGAACTTCTCTTCCGAGGGCAGGCCGAGGTATTTCGCGGTGGCGCCGGTGGCGATGATCAGCGCATCGCAGGTGTACTCACCACTGTCGCCCACCAGGCGGAAGGGCCTCTCGCCGAGCTTCACCGTGTGAATGTGGTCGAAGATCATCTCCGTGTTGAAGCGCTCCGCGTGCTTCTGGAAGCGCGCCATCAGGTCGGGCCCCATCACCCCATCAGCGTCCGCCGGCCAGTTGTCCACTTCGGTCGTGGTCATCAGCTGACCGCCTTGGGCGAGGCCGGTGACGAGCACCGGGTTGAGGTTGGCGCGGGCGGCATAGACGGCAGCGGTGTAGCCGGCGGGGCCGGAACCGAGAATCAGCAGGCGGGCGTGTTTGGTAGTCATGAGGAGCATTCCTGCGCGTGACGGGACAAGCCGCGGATTATAGCGGAGGGTCGTTGGCCCGGCGGCCATGAGCGGGATTGATCCGATTGATCGGTCGCTGCGCCCGCCAGCGCCCAGCTGTGACCGGCGTCACGACATCACCATTTCTGCCGCCACATTCGTTTACACTTGGGGCCTGCCTTATCGACTCATTGATCAGCTTGTGCTTGCCGGAGTACGCATGACTCAGACCACCGCCGTTTCCGTCGTCGCCCTGAAGACGTTCTCGCTTTTCCATGGTCTGTCGGACGAAGCGCTGGGCAATATCGCCCGTGTATCGATGATGCGCAGATTTCCTCGCGGGCAGTCCGTCGTGTGTGCGGGTGACCGGCCCGATTACGTGTATCTGGTCCTCACTGGCAGTCTCAAGGTCGTCGTCAGCGACGAGGATGGGCGCGAAGTCATCCTGTCGATCCTCGGCCAAGGCGAACTCTTCGGCGAGATGGGCATGTTCGATGAGCGCCCGCGCTCGGCCTCGGTGATCGCGGTCGTCCCCTCGGATCTGGTGCTGATCTCGAAACAGGACTTCCGCCGGATCATGCACGACAGCTTCGACGTGTCGTGGCGCATCATGTGCAACCTCGCCGAGCGGCTGCGCAACGCTGATCGCAAGATCGAGAGTCTGGCCCTCATGGATGTGTACGGGCGCGTGGCGCGGCTGTTGATCGAGATGTCCGAGGACGTCGGCGGTGAGGCGGTGGTGGTGCGCAAGATCTCCAAGCAGGACATCGCCAAGATGATCGGCGCCTCGCGCGAGATGGTCAGCCGGGTGATGAAGGACCTCGGCCAGCAGGGCCTGATCGAGGAACGTGCCGACGGCATCGTGCTGCGCGAGCGCCTTAACGACGTCTGACCGCCCTATCCGTCGGGACGTCACGCGCCTTTGCGGCGCATGACGTCTTTGTGAGCAGGCGCAACATCGGCCACGGGCGGGGCGACCGATCCCGTATAATCCGGCCTTGTCTCACTCCGGCCTCCTGGTCGCATCGCAATGTTGTCTCGCTCGTCATCCCGTTCCCAGCCGCTGCCGGAAAAGATCTCGCTCTTGCTGCAGGAGGCGCGCTGGCTGATCCTGGGCGTGATGTCGCTCTACGTGGGCCTCGTGCTCGTAGGCTACAGCGAGGGCGATCCCGGCTGGTCGCACGCGGCTGACGTGGCGCGCGTCTCCAACCCCGGCGGGCGTTTTGGTGCCTGGCTGGCGGATCTGCTGCTCTATCTCTTCGGCATCTCGTCCTGGTGGTGGGTCGTGTTCCTCGGCTATAGCCTGCTTTGGGGCTTTCGCCGGCTCAAGAACCGTCTCGAGCTCGACCACCGTTCCTTCATCTTCGTGATGATCGGTTTCTTCGTCGTGCTGCTGACCAGCAGCGCGCTGGAATTCCTGCGCTTTCATTCCCATGGCGCCGCGGTGCCCCTGGAGCCGGGCGGGTTGCTTGGCATGGAGCTCGGGCAACTGACCCAGCGCTACTTCGGCTTCACCGGCGGGACCTTGCTGCTGCTTGCGCTGATGGCTTCGGGCCTGTCGTTGTTTACCGGCGTGTCCTGGCTGGCCGTCGTCGAACGCGTGGGCCTGTGGCTCGAGCGGGGCGTCAATGGCATCCAGCAGGCATGGGTGCGCTGGCAGGATCGGCGCGTCGGCCGCGAAATTGCGGAGAAGCGTGAGGCGGTGGTGCAGACCCGCCGCCGCAAGGTCGAGAAGGAGGCACCGCCGCCGCTGCGCATCGAGCCGGCCGTGATCGCCGTACCCAAATCAGAGCGGGTGGAGAAGGAACGCCAGCAGACCCTGTTCGCCGACGCGCCCGAAGGTGCGATTCCGCCGGTCTCGCTGCTCGATCCGGCGACTGGCGGCGTGGAGCCGCCGTCGCCCGAGTCGCTCGAGTTCACCTCGCGCGTGATCGAGACCAAGCTCGCCGACTTCGGCGTCGAGGTGAAGGTGCTCGCCGCCTACCC
>DMCZ01000019.1:5249-6121 GCA_003446655.1 Thauera sp.
ATGGCGCTCGAACTGCCGAACCCGAAGCGGCAGATGGTGCGCCTGTCCGAGATCATCGGCTCCAAGGTGTACCAGGACGCGCATTCGCCGCTCACCGTGGTGCTCGGCAAGGACATCGGCGGCCAGCCGGTGGTGGCCGACCTGGCCAAGATGCCGCACCTTCTGGTGGCTGGCACCACCGGCTCGGGCAAATCGGTCGGCATCAACGCGATGATCCTGTCGCTGCTCTACAAGAGCGAGCCCGAGCGCGTGCGCCTGATCATGGTCGACCCGAAGATGCTCGAGCTGTCGATCTACGAGGGCATCCCGCACCTGCTGGCGCCGGTGGTCACCGACATGAAGCACGCTGCCAACGCGCTCAACTGGTGCGTGACCGAGATGGACAAGCGCTACAAGCTGATGGCGGCGGTGGGGGTGCGCAACCTCGCCGGTTTCAACAAGGCGGTCCAGGAAGCGCGCAAGGCCGAGCAGCCGCTCACCAACCCGTTCTCGATCAGCCCCGAGAATCCCGAGCCGCTCGAGCCCTTGCCCTACATCGTGGTGGTCGTAGATGAGCTCGCCGACATGATGATGGTCGTGGGCAAGAAGGTCGAGGAGCTGATCGCCCGCCTCGCGCAGAAGGCGCGCGCGGCCGGCATCCACCTCATCCTCGCTACCCAGCGTCCTTCGGTGGACGTGATCACCGGCCTCATCAAGGCCAACGTCCCCACCCGCATCGCCTTCCAGGTGTCGAGCAAGATCGACTCGCGCACCATCCTCGACCAGATGGGCGCCGAGACCCTGCTCGGCATGGGCGACATGCTTTACCTTGCGCCCGGCACCGGGCTGGCGGTGCGGGTGCACGGCGCCTTCGCTGTCTCTTATACACATCT
>DMCZ01000075.1:0-1262 GCA_003446655.1 Thauera sp.
CAGGAGACGATTGCGGGCGTTCCGGCCTTCCAGGAAGACGGCCGCTTCTCGCTGCAGCGCTACGAGAACCTGGTGCGTGCCCAGGGCATGAGTCCGGCGACCTTCGAGGCTCGCCTGGCGCAGGACGTACGCATTCAGCAGATCGTTGCCGCTGTGGGGGATGCCGGCTTCGTGCCCGAGGCATCTGCCCGGCGTTTCCTGGACGCCCAGCTCGAGTCGCGCCGCATTCGCGAGTTCCGCCTGGCGGCGGCCAGGCTGGGTGCCGAGGCCGCGGTGAGCGATGCGCAGGTCGCGGCCTACTACGAGGCCAATCCGGCGCGATTCGAGCGTCCTGCCCGGCTGCAGGCCGAGTACCTGGTGTTCGACCGGGCGGCGATCGAGCGGAAGGTCGAGGTCGCCGACGACGCGGTGATCGCGTTCTACGAAGGCAACCCCCAGCGTTTTGGCGTGCCCGAAGAGCGCCAGGCCCGGCATATCCTGCTCACCCTCGCCGACGGCGCCGAGCAGGCCGAAGTGGACAAGGTGATGGCCGAGGCAAAGGCGATCGTCGACACGCTTCGCCAGGATCCGGCCCGGTTCGCCGAGCTCGCGCGCGAGAAGTCGCAGGACCCCGGCTCGGCGAGCCGCGGCGGCGATCTCGGGTTCTTCGGGCGCGGGATGATGGTCGGTGCCTTCGAGGATGCGGTGTTCTCGCTCGAGAAGGGCAAGATCAGCGACCCGGTTCGCAGCGAGTTCGGCGTACACATCATCGAGGTCACCGACATCAAGCCGTCCTCGATCAAGCCGCTTGCCGATGTGCGCGACGAGATCGTCGCCGAGCTGCGCGGCCAGGAGGCGGGGCGGCGCTTTGCCGAACTCGCCGAGCAGTTTGCGAATACGGTGTATGAACAGCCCGAAAGCCTTGTGCCCGCTGCCGAGGTGGTCGGGCTGGAAGTGCGCACCAGCGACTGGATCAGCCGCGACGCGGCGCCCGAGCCCTTCAACAACGAGCGCCTGCTCAATGCCGTGTTCAGCGACGAAGCGACCCAGAAGGGCCGCAATACCGATGCAATCGAGGTTGGCAACGGTACCCTGGTGGCGGCACGCGTGAAGACCTTCGAGGCTGCCCAGCGGCTGCCGCTGGATGAGGTGCGCGGGCGCATCGTCGATGAGCTCAAGCGTGAGAAGGGGCGCGAGCTGGCGCTGGCGCAGGGCGAGGCGGCCCTGGTCGCGCTCAGGAAGGGTGAGCCGAGTGCTGCGCAGTGGGGTGATGAACGGGTGCT
>DMCZ01000075.1:1592-3505 GCA_003446655.1 Thauera sp.
CCGCGCGTTGCGGCGGTGTCCGCGCAGTATGCGCAGCTCCTGGCCGGGCGTGACTTCGGTGCATTCCTGAGCGACTTGCGCCAGCGTTACGAGGTGGAGGTCAACGCTTCGGCGCTGCAGGTCCAGCAGTAGGGAATCAGGCCCGGGCGGGGGTGGATTCCGCCGCCCGGGTTCTCGTTCCCTCGCGCACGGCAGACAGCAGAAAGAGGAACGCCCGATCGATCGTCGGGCGTTCCTCTTTCTGCTTCGGGCAACGGACCTCCGGGGGCAATACGCTGCCGCTCAAGGCCCGCTTGAGCGGGCTTACTGCGGCAGCGGCTGTGCGTTGCCCAAGGCGGTGGTGTTGAAGCCGCCATCGACGTACATGATCTCGCCGGTGATGCCGCTGGCCAGGTCGGAGCACATGAAGGCGGCAGCGTTGCCGACTTCCTCGATCGTCACGTTGCGGCGCAGCGGGGCGTTGTGCTCGTTGAAGGCGAGCAGCTTGCCGAAGCTGCCGATGCCCGAGGCAGCGAGCGTCTTGATCGGACCGGCGGAAATCGCATTGGCGCGAATGCCCTCGGGGCCAAGGGTGACGGCCAGGTAGCGCACCGAAGCCTCTAGGCTGGCTTTGGCGAGGCCCATGATGTTGTAGTTCGGCATGGTGCGCACCGCGCCGAGGTAGGACAGGGTGAGCACGGAGGCATTGCGGCCCTGCATCATCGGACGGGCGGCCTTGACCAGCGCCGGGAAGCTGTAGGTGCTGACTTCCTGGGAGATGCGGAAGGCCTCTCGGGTGAGACCGTCGAGGAAGTCGCCCTCGAGCGCCTCGCCGGGTGCGAAGGCGATCGAGTGCACCAGGCCGTCGAGGCCGTCCCAGTGCTGGCCGATCTGTTCGAAGAGGCCGGTGATCTGGGCGTCGTCCTGCACGTCGAGCGGGAAGATCAGCGCGCTCCCGAATTCCGCGGCGAGCTTGGCGACGCGATCCTTGAAGCGGTCGTTCTGGTAGGTGAAGGCAAGTTCCGCGCCTTCGCGGTGCATGGCCTTGGCAATGCCGTACGCAATCGAACGGTTGCTCAGCAGACCCGTGATCAGGATTCGTTTGCCGGCGAGAAAGCCCATGGGTTGAGACTCCGAATGACAAGACGCGGATTATAGCCAAAACCCTGGCGCCGACATGCTCTTCCGATCGCTTCAAAAGGCAAAACCTGCCAGAATCGGCGCTCCCCACGATTCTCTCGCCCGCACGTGCGCTGGTCCCAACGTTTCTCTCGCGCCCTCCGCTGTGCTCCCCAGGGGGCGCTTGCGCGCCTCCCGGCCGGTGGTGGGCGCGTCCGCCGGGCCTGCGTGGTTGGGGCGGTGCTCGCAGCCAGCCTCCTGAGCGGATGCGGAGCCGCCTTGAACGACCCTTACCCGCTGTACGAGCGCGGCGCCAACATCCTGTACAGCGCGTTCACCGAGCGTCCCAAGCATCTGGATCCGGTTCAGTCCTACAGCGAGGACGAGGCGACCTTCCTGTACCAGATCGTCGAGCCGCCGCTGCAGTATCACTACCTCAAGCGCCCGTATGTGCTCGAACCTGCGACCGCCGACGGCATGCCGCGGCTGCGACGGCTCGATGCGGCCGGGCGCGAGCTGCCTGCCAATGCCGATCCCGCACGGGTGGCGAGCACGGTGGTCGAGGTGCGGATCCGTCCCGGAATCCTGTATCAGCCCCATCCAGCCTTCGCGACCACGGACACGGGCGAGCCGCGCTACCTGGGGCTGTCGGCCACGGATCTGCGCGGCGTGCGCGGGCTGGGCGACTTCGCCGAGACCGGCACGCGCGAGCTGGTGGCGGCCGACTATGTCTATCAGATCAAGCGTCTGGCCCATCCGCGCCTGCATTCTCCGATCTTCGAGCTGATGGCCGAATACCTGCCGGGCCTGAAGGT
>DMCZ01000075.1:3720-4336 GCA_003446655.1 Thauera sp.
GATCCGCCCGGCTGGCTGGATCTCGACCGCTTTGCGCTGCCTGGGGTCGAGGTGGTGGATCGCCACACCTATCGCATCACATTGAAGGGGGCGTATCCGCAGTTCCTGTACTGGCTGTCGATGCCCTTCTTCAGTCCCGTGCCGCGCGAGGCGGATCGCTTCTTCGCCCAGCCCGGCATGGCAGAGCGCAACCTGACGCTGGACTGGTGGCCGCTGGGCACCGGGCCTTACATGCTGGTCGAGAACAACCCGAATGCGCGCATGGTGCTGGCGCGCAATCCGAACTATCGCGGCGACGCCTATCCCTGCGAGGGCGAGGGGGGCGCCGAGGGCGGCGACGCCAGGGCTGGATTGCTTGCCGACTGCGGCAAGCCGATGCCCTTCATCGACAAGGTGGTGTTCTCTCGCGAGCGAGAGGGCATTCCGTACTGGAACAAGTTCCTGCAGGGCTACTACGACGCGTCCGGGGTGTCGTCCGACAACTTCGACCAGGCGGTGACGCTGACCAGTCAGGGTGAGGTGTCGCTGTCCGAGGACATGGAGGCCAAGGGCATCCGCCTGCTGACCTCGGTGTCGCCGTCCATCTTCTACCTCGGCTTCAACATGCTCGACCCGC
>DMCZ01000024.1:0-1943 GCA_003446655.1 Thauera sp.
TCGAGCAGGATGACCTGGCCGGGGTAGATGAGGTGCGGATTGCGGATCTGGTCGCGGTTCAGGCGCCACACTTCGGGCCAGCGCCAGGGCTCCTGCAGGAAGCGGCCCGAGATGTCCCACAAGGTGTCGCCGCGCACCACGGTGTAGCTGTCGGGGGCGTTGTCGGCGAGACGCACACCGGATTGCGCGTGGGCGCTGGCGCCGAGCAGCATGGCGAAGCCGGCCAGCAGAGGGAATATAATTCGGATCATTGGTTGCTTCCGGTCGTGGCGGAGCAGGCCGGGATCATCCCGGAACGCCGCGGGCTGGTCGGGGTCGAAGCCGGCACAAAGCGCTGCCGAAGCGTGCTCCGATATCCCGTCGTAATACATGCGCAGGCATGTGAAACCGCTCGAAATTCTGCACTTAAAGGCTTAACGCAGCAAGGCATTCATGGCTCTCCTACCCATTCTCCGCTACCCCGATCCTCTCCTGCACACGGTGGCAAAACCCGTCGCCGAGGTGAACGACGAAATCCGCCAGCTTGTGAAGGACATGGCCGAAACCATGTACGAGGCACCCGGCATCGGGCTGGCCGCCACCCAGGTCAATGTGCACAAGCGCGTGGTCGTCATCGACGTCAGCGAGGACAAGTCCGGCCTCATGGCGCTGATCAACCCGGAGATCCTGGAGCGCGCAGGCGAGCAGGTATGTGAGGAGGGCTGCCTGTCCGTCCCCGGAATTTACGAGAAGGTGACGCGCGCCGAGCGTGTGAAAGTTCGCGCCCTGAACGAAAAAGGCGAATCCTTCGAGTTCGAGGCCGACGGCCTGCTCGCGGTATGCGTGCAGCACGAGATCGACCACCTCGACGGCAAGGTCTTCGTCGAGTACCTGTCGCAGCTCAAGCTCGGCCGCATCAAGAGCAAGCTGGCCAAGAAGGCGCGTATCACCGCATGACGGCCGCCAGCGCTTCCACGGCGGGCGGTCTGCGCGTCGCCTTCGCCGGTACCCCGGAATTCGCCGCCAGCGCGCTCGAGGCCATCCTCGCCGCCGGCTACGAGGTGCCGCTGGTGCTGACCCAGCCCGACCGCCCCGCCGGGCGCGGCATGAAGCTCACCCCGAGCGCGGTCAAGCAGCTGGCGCTCGCGCGCGGCATCGAGGTCGACCAGCCCGAGAAGCTGCGCACCGAGGCGCAACGCGCGCGGCTGGCCGCCTGCGCGCCCGACGTGCTGGTGGTGGCGGCCTACGGCCTCATCCTGCCCACGGCGGTGCTGGAATTGCCGCGCCTGGGCTGTCTCAACATCCACGCCTCGCTGCTGCCGCGCTGGCGCGGCGCGGCGCCGATCCACCGCGCGATCGAGGCCGGCGACGCCGAGACCGGCATCACCATCATGCAGATGGACGAGGGCCTGGACACCGGCGCGATGCTGCTCAGACGTTCGACGCCGATCCTGCCGACCGACACCACCGCCAGCCTGCACGACCGCCTCGCCGCGCTCGGCGGCGAATGCATCGTCGAGGCGCTGGCCGCCCTGCAGCGCGGCGAGCTCGTCGCCACCCCGCAACCGGAAGAGGGCGTGACCTACGCCGCGAAGATCGGCCGCGCCGAGGCCGCCATCGACTGGACGCGGCCGGCGGCGGAGATCGAGCGCGCGCTGCGCGCCTTCGACCCCTTCCCCGGCGCCGCCTCCAGCCTGCGCGACACGGTGGTGAAATGCTGGTCCGGCACGGTCGTGGCCGGCGCGGGCGAGCCTGGCACCGTGGTGGCGGTCGGCGACGAAGGCATCACCATTGCCTGCGGTCGCGACGCGCTGCGTTGCACGGTGTTACAGCGCCCGGGCAGCAAGCGCCTGCCGGCGGGGGAATTCCTGCGCGGATTCCCGGTCTCTGTGGGCGAACGCTTCAGCACGCCGGCCTGACGTTGCCGGCTGGCTGAAGGGGTCCCGCGGGAGCGGGGCCGAGGG
>DMCZ01000024.1:2209-2592 GCA_003446655.1 Thauera sp.
GCGCAAAGCTTGCATTTGCGCTTTCCGCACCCAGATTAGAGTGACGATTCAATCTTTTGCAGGAAGGACTCCGCAATGTTCGGAAACTGGATCAAGACCACCATCCTGATGGCCGGCATCGTCGCGCTGTTCGGCGCGATGGGCGCCGCCATCGGCGGCCAGCAGGGCATGCTGATCGCGCTGGTCGTCGGCGGCGCGATGAATTTCTGGGCCTACTGGTTCTCGGACAAGATGGTGCTGAAGATGTACAAGGCGCGCGAGGTCGATGCCGCGTCCTCGCCCTACCTGTACAACATGGTGCGTGAGCTCGCCCAGCGCGCCGAGCTGCCGATGCCCAAGGTCTATCTCATCGACGAGGCCCAGCCCAACGCCTTCGCCACCGG
>DMCZ01000024.1:2828-10085 GCA_003446655.1 Thauera sp.
GGCGGGCGCGACGGCGAGGACCGCCCCAACCCGGTGGTGTCGATCGCGATGATGATCCTCGCGCCGCTTGCCGGCATGATCATCCAGATGGCGATCAGCCGCACCCGCGAGTTCGGCGCCGACCGCGGCGGCGCGGAGATCTCCGGCGACCCCGAGGCCCTCGCCAGCGCGCTCGCCAAGATCGACGCCTACGCCCGCGGCATCCCGATGCACACCGCCGAGCAGCACCCCGAGACCGCGCAGATGATGATCATGAACCCGCTCTCGGGCGGCGGCCTGCGCGGGCTGTTCTCCACCCACCCCTCCACCCAGGACCGTATCGCCCGCCTGCGCGCGATGCGCTGAGGCGTCCCGCCCGGCCACACTCCGTGTGCGGCAGGGCGGATGCCTGCCCTTCAGCCCGAACGCAGCGCGGCGCTGACCAGCGCGAGCAGTTCGCCCGGTTGCACCGCTTCACCGAACGCGCCTGCGGCCAGCAGGAGCTCGCGCTGGCGTGCGCGCGCTGCGGCGTCGAACGTGCCGTGATAGAAGACCACCGGCGGCCGCTGCGGGCGCGCGGCGAGCGCGTGCAACAGCTTCAGGCCCGCGCTCGGCATGCCGTCGAGCGGCTCGGGGCGGCCCCAGTCCGACAGGATCAGGTCGAAGCCTTCCGCGTCGCCGTCGAGCCGCGCCAGCGCCTCTTCCGTGCTGCGCACGGTGACGACCTCGATCTGCAGTTTCGCCAGCGCGGCGATCTCGTGACGGTTGCCCTCGGGCTTGTCATCCACCCACAGCACCCGCTTCTGTTCGGGCATGTCGATTAGCGCGCTGGCCATGTCCGCGGCTTCGGCGCTGCCGATCCCGGCCACCCCGCGCGCACGCGCCGCGACCGCGAGTTCGTCGGCGAAGCCGGCGCACATGCGGCGCACCAGCGCATCGGTGCGCGCGTCGGGCGCGGCCTCGAGGCGGACGCTGCGCGCGTCGCGGGCCGCGCCGGCTAAGGTGGTGGTGGTGGCGGCGTCCGCGGCAGGCATGACCGCCTCCGCCGTTGCGCTGCCGAAGCCGCTCGACGCGGGTGCCGAGGGCGCTGCAGGCGCGGCGGGGGCCACGGCGGCAGGCGGCGGCGCGTTCGCCCAGCGCTGCTGGATGGCCTCCACCGTGCGCCGGATGCCCTTGGCGACGTCGGTCCACGCCTCGTCGCGGTTGGGCCAGGAGGTGACCGGGCGCAGGTCGGTCGGCAGGCCCTGCAGCTTCGCGAACGGCGCGCCCTCGATGTCCACCGCGCGCAGCAGCACCGGCACCACGCTGGCGTCGCCGCGTTCGGCGCGCGCGATCGCGGTGGCGAGCTCCTTGCCCCAGATGTAGTCGGATTTCAGGAAGTCCATGCTGACCAGCAGCAGGATCAGGTCGGCGCTGGCGAGCTGGGCGTCGATCGCCTCGTCCCACTGCTGCCCGGGGACGATGCCGCGATCGTGCCAGGGCCGGATCACGCCCTTGCGCCGCAACAGTGCGAGGTGGCCGTCGAGTTCGTCGCGCAGGGGCTCGTCCTCGTGCGCGTAGCTGTAGAACAGATCGACCGGTTCCATGACGACGCTCCCTCGGGCTGCGGCCTGATCTTCAACATAGATCAGGCCGCAGCCGCCCGCGTGGTCGATCGTCGCCGCCGCGAGACTCAGGGTGTTGCAGAGCTGCGCTGCAGCACGGTGAAGGTGGTGCCGCGCCCCGACTTGCCGCGGTCGTCGCTGACGATCATCACCCGGCCGTCGCCGAGAGATGTCAGACCCTCGAAATTGTCGGCCTCGTCCGCGCGGTCGAGCACGGCGAGCTCGCGCACGGCGCAGACCTGCTCGCCCGCGCAGGCGGCGAGATCCACCTCGCGCAGCGCCACCACCGTGGTCTTGCCCTTTCCCTTGCCGGATTCGGCGCGCTCGAGCACCAGCAGGCGGCCGTCGTCCATCACGTCCATGCCCTTCAGTCGGGCGTTGTGCGCCGGATAGCTGGGGAAGGACCAGGTACGATCAGCCGCGACCACGCGGTGGTGGCCGGCGCGCTCGCCCTCCAGCGGTGCTTCGGCGGCGACCAGCAGGCCGTGGGTCGGGTGCAGGGCGACGGCCTCGAGCATCGCGTTGCTGCGCCGGAAGCGTTCCGGGTCGTCCAGCCCGCCCGGCAGCGCCAAGCTGCCGAGCGGCTCGCCGGCGAGGGTGTAGCGGATCACCCGCGGCTGGCCTTCGGTGGCCACCAGCAGCGCGCTGTTGCCGCGGATGCCGTCGTCGGCGCTGGTGACGGCGAGGCCTTCGGCATCGACGCCGGTGCTGCCCGGCGGAGAAGCGAGCCGGCTGGCGGCGATCGGCTCGATGTCGAGCTGGCCGTTGGCGCCAAGCGCGACGGTGAAGCGGAACAGCACGCCGCGGTCGGAGATCGCGTACAGGCGCTGTTCGTCGGCGTCCCAGGCCAGGCCGGAGAGCTCCGAGATGCGCTCGCCGTCGATGCTCGCACCGACCACGCGCAAGGTGGCGGCGACGGTGAGGGTTTCGGCGTCAGCGGCGATGACGGGCGTCGCCCCAAGGGTGATCGCCAGCATCAGGGCGTTCAGGGGGTGTCGTGCAAGTTGCATGGAGGGTTTGCTCCTTCGGATCGTGCGTGGTTCGGCCTGGCTCAGGCGAGGAGGGCGCTGTGTGTGAGACCGCGCTCGGGCACCACCTCGAGCTTGCGCAGTGCGGGCAGGAACTTGTTGTGGCGCTCGACCGCTTCCAGCGCTGCCATGCCGACGCAGTACTTCGAGCAGCGCGCGGTCGGGTGCTGGTGCAGCGCGCGCAGGATCCTGTCGGCGATGCCGTTGCCGTTGGCGGACTTGGTCTCGACGATGTAGACGTCGGGGCGGGTGGTGCGCGAGCGCTCGCCGATCGAGAACCACAGCTTGCCGTCGATCGTCATGCGCTCGCCGCCCTCCTTGGCGACCAGCGTCACGCGCTGGTAGCGCATCTCGATCACCGCCTGCAGCGTGTGGCGGAAGGGTTCGCCATACAGGTTGCGATAGCTGCGATCGACATGCGCGCAGGCTGCGTCGTCGAGCATGCCGTACTTGTCCACGGTGTAGTCGAGCCGCTTCTTGACCGTGATGCCGCGCTTGTCCTTGAGCTTGACCTCCACGAAGCACAGTTGCGCGTCGGTGTATTTGCGCACCCGCACCTTGCAGCGGCGGCGGCGGCCCTGGTGGTGGTCGTAGTAGCTGTGCAGCTCGTCGTCGTCGAAGTAGCAGGTCTCGTAGGTGAAGGCGCGCTTGCCGTCGATCTCGAGCACGTCGAAGTGTTGTGCCAGCTCGGCGAGCGCCTCGCGCAGCACCGCCTCATGCACGACGTACTTGTTGTCCAGGCGCTCGAGCATCGCGGCCTTGGCGTTCAGCGCCTGCAGTGAGATCGGGTTGAAGCTGCCGAACAGGCGCCCGGCGCGGTCGATGGTGTGGCTCATGGATGGTCTCCAGGGACGAGGGTGTCGCAGATCGGGACGGTCGCGGCGCACGCGCTCCGACGGATCAACGCTTGCGGTAGAAGACGTTGATGCGCGCCATGTCGTTGATGTAGTCGAGCGCGGTGATCTGGTAGGACATCACCTCCACGCCGAGGCGGGCGGAGAGGTCGGCGCGCATGACCTCGGGCTTGGACAGGGCGTGGGCGTCGATCTTGTCGAGGGTGATCTTCACGCCGTCGGCCGAGCGCAGGATGCGCGGGTGGTCGATGATCCAGGCCGCGAGCAGGATCAGCGCGGCCACGGTGGCGACGGACTCAAGCGTCGTGCCCTGCACCGAGCAGATCACCGCGATCGCCACGCTGCCGAAGAAGTAGGTGATCTCGGTCTTGCTGATCTGCTCCGAGCGCAGCGAGAACAGCGCGAGGATGGCGAACAGACCGAAGCCGGCAGCAACGCTGAATTCCACCGCGGACAGGATGGTGAGCACCGCGAACGCGAAGACGTTGAACAGCGCGGCGGCGGTGACCAGCTCCTTGTCGCGGTAGCGGCGGTAGTACATGCCGAACACGAGCGCGACCATGGCGACGACGTCGATGGCGAAGCGGGCGACGAGCTCGAGGACGGGGGCCTGGGTGAAGTCGATGTTCATTTTTTTCTCCGGCGATGGGGTTGTGCAGGCTTGCGATCGGGCGGCTGTTGCGCGTCCTTGCACCGACAACGCGCTCGGGGCGCGTCTATTCCCGTGGTCGGGTAGCTCTTACATGTCTGTTACAAATCGCCGGCGCATGCGCTGGCGGGGACGGCAGGCGCCGGAACGACAGCGGGGAGACGCCCTTCGACGTCTCCCCGCCTGGATCCGGATGGAATCGAGCCGGCTGGCCCGGTCGCCTCAGTTGCGCGCGCGGCGCAGGATCTCGGCATAGACTTCGGCGCTGTGGCGGCCGGTGACCGGCAGCTTGTGCGCGGCCTGGAAGCGCATCAGCGCGCGTGCGCTCTGCTCGCCCCACACGCCGTCAGCCGTGCCCGGCGTATGGCCGGCGCGCGCCAGCGCCTGCTGCACTGCGCGATGGCGTTCGGCCGCGCTCATGCCGCCGTAGGCCTTCACGTTGGCCGCGTAGCTGGCGGGCGCGGCCCAGGCGGTCTCGATGCAGGGCCGGTAATCGACGTCGAAGGCGTGCGCGACGTGCACCATCACTGCCGCCTCGGCGATGCGGCGCTGGGCGAACTGCGGCCCGTCGCTGCTGCTGTTGCCGAGCTCGACGCCCAGGCTGTTGCGGCCGTCCTCGATGCGCAGGCCGAGGCTGGCGTTGCTCGAATTGACTGCGACGCTGATTGCGCTCGCGTGCAGCACACGGCCGCTGCGCGAGGACAGGAAGTCGCCGGCGATGACGTCGGCGCGGCGCTGGAAGCCGAAGCCCAGATCTAGCAGGCCGCTGCCGGTGCGCCGGCGCCCGCTGGCGTCCGCACCGCCCTTGCCGACGTTGGTGTCGTCCTGCGTCCACGCGCCCTCGAGCACGATGTGGTTGCCGCCGGGCTTGGCGCGGTCGGCGCTGGCCGAGCGCACCTTGTCGGTGCCGAGACGGTTGATCGCGGTGTGCAGCCACCACGCGCCGCCGCTGCTCAGGCGGCGTTCCTCGAAGCTGCGCGGCACGGTGGTGTCGGGGATGTCCTCGACGAAGACGGTC
Organism: Thauera sp.; assembly: GCA_003446655.1. Classification (GTDB taxonomy): domain Bacteria; phylum Pseudomonadota; class Gammaproteobacteria; order Burkholderiales; family Rhodocyclaceae; genus Thauera. The sequence goes on from DMCZ01000024.1 coordinate 7,961, forward strand.
AGGGGCGGCCGGCCGCTGCGATCGATCAGTCCGCCGAGGCAGGACAGCGCGAGCGAATGCTCGGTCATCACCGGATTGACCGCGCTGTGGAAGCCGCTGGCCTGTTCGTTGATGAGGGTGGCGCAGCCGCCGAGTCCGGACAGGGCGGCGGCGGTGACGGCGAGGGCCGGAAGCGGGGTTTTCATGTCGGGACTCCTGATGGATTCGAGCCAGGGCGAGGCCCTGCTTGTCCCGACAACGTGCCAGCGGCCGGTTTATTCCCGGCCGCCGCAAAGAATCAGTCTGCTGCCCAGCCGCGCTCGATCAGCGCGCGTTCGCGCTCGGCGTCGAAGGGGCCGTCCTGGATGTGTTCGCCGAGGAAGGCGTCGACCGCTTCGTGCAGGCGGTCGCTGGCGGTGGCGTAGCCGCCCCGGGCCGCGGGATCGGCGGGCTCGCTGGCAACGAAGGCGAGCTGCCAGCCGGTGTCCGCCGCAGCGCCACGGCAGGCGATGCCGATCTCCTGGCCGGTTTGCGGGCTGCTCAGGCTGTACTCGCGGCAGAAGCGGCCATCGTGCCCGGTGAAGCTCGCCATGATCTCCAGGCGCGCATCGCCCACATCGACGGCAAGGCCGCTCGGCGCCGCCTGCAGGGCCACGGCAACCGCAGGGTTGCGGACCGGATCGCCCTGGCGCGCGAGCGGCGCGGCGAGCTCGGCTGGCGGCAGCAGGTAATGGCCGATCAGCGCGCCCAGCGCCAGCGTGACGATCGAAGCGAAGGCCGCGGCGCCGCCGAAGCCCTGGCCGAGCCAGGCGGCCAGGCGCGTGCCCAGGCTGGGGCTTGCAGGGCGGGCGGCGGTCGGGCGCACGGCGTGCGGCGTTGGCGCCGCGGCGTCCTCCGTCGCCTCGCGCACGGCCGCCGCGGTGACTGCTTGCGCGGGGTCCTGCGTGGCGCGGCCGGCTTCGGTGCCGGGCAGCGGTGCGTTCATGATCGCCGCGATCAGCTGCGGCGGCACCGCCTCCTCGAGCTTGGCGTCGAAGGCCTGGCGCGCCAGCTCGCCGCTCTCGGCCAGGACCTGCAGGCGGGCGCGCAGCGCGGGGCTGGTGGCCAGCGCGTTCTCCACTGCTTCGTACGCCGCGTCGTCCTCGAGCTGGGCGTCGAGGTAGGCGATCAGGGTGTCGTCGTCGATCTTCATGTCAGCTTCCCTCGCCGCCGATGGCGTCGGCGAGCCGGGCGCGGGCGCGCGCCAGCCGGCTCATCACCGTGCCCATCGGCACGCCGAGCGCCTCCGCGGCTTCCTTGTACGACAAACCATCCACCGTGATCATCATCAACACCACCCGCTGTTCTTCCGGCAATTCGGCGATCACCCGCCGCACCACGCGCGCATCGCTGCGCGCTTCCACCACCCGGCGCCCGTCTTCGCCGGCGATCGCCTCCAGCGCCTCGCTGTCGGCCTCGGTCTGCTGGCGCTGGCGGCTGCGGTATTCGTCCAGCCAGGTCGTCTGCAGGATGCGGAACATCCAGCTCGCCAGGCTGGTGCCGGGCTGCCACTGGTGCCAGCGCTCGATCGCCTTCAGGCAGCCGGCCTGCACAAGGTCGTCGGCGACATGGGCGTCGCCGGTGAGGCCGAAGGCGAAGCGGCGCAGGCGGGGCAGGAGGCTGACGAGTTCGGCGCGTGGGTCCTGGGCCGACATGGGCTTTCCTTGTGAAGATAACGCCGCGTGGCGGGGTTTATTCCCGCCCGGTGGCGGAATATTCCCGCGCCTGCGGCGTTGTCGTGGTGAGCGGTGGCAGCGCGGCGGGCGACGCGAACGGCATGGGCGCGGCGATCTTATCACTGCGGCGGAACCGTCCCGCCACGCCTTCACTCAGACCGGGGACGGTCGGAGCACCTGCCGCCGCGGCTGAGCGCGCAGCGCCCGTGATGCGCCCAGGGCCGTGCGGGCGCTGCCGCTGCGCAAATCGCAGCATGGTGGCTTGCGCGCTTGCGCGTGAGTTCCCTTTATCTACGATCGAGACCGGAGTGACGATGACTTTCTGCGTGCCGATCCTGAGCTTGCCGCGTCTTTTGCCCGTCATTGCGCTGCGCGGCGGGCTGCGCGCCATCGCGCTGGTGGTCGCGCTCCATGGCGTGGCGTTCGGCGAG
>DMCZ01000024.1:10309-10972 GCA_003446655.1 Thauera sp.
GGTGGCGGCGGAGCCGGCGGTGGTGATGGCGGTGGCGGCGGGGGCGAAGCGGGCGGGGACTACGAGCCGCTGGAAGATCCGCTGCCGATCGCGGGCGAGACCTTCGTCGCCGACGAGCTCCTGCTGCTGGCGCCGACGCAGGCCGCGCTCAATCGCGCCACGGCGATCGGCCTGCGCGTCATCGAGCGCGTGCAGGCCCCCAGGCTGGGTGTCAGCGTCGCCCGCCTGCGCCTGCCGACCGGGCTGGATGCGCGCACCGCACGCGAGGTCCTGGCCGAGCGCGAGCCGGGCCGCTTCGATCTCCATCATCTGTACAAGATCGCCCAGGGCGCGCCCGCAGCGCGGTGCGAAGGGTCGGGCTGTGCCGCGCGCGAACTGATCGGCTGGCCGGCCGACAGCGCGGCGTGCGGGCGAGGCCAGGCGGTCGGCATCGTCGACACCGCAATCGATGCTGCCCATCCGGCGCTGGCAGGCGCCGACATCCGCAGCCAGGCCTTCATCACCGAGGGCAAGGCAGTCGCGCCTGCCGACCACGGCACGGCGGTCGCTGCCATCCTCGTCGGCCGGCCCGATTCGGTGGTGCCCGGCCTGGTGCCGCGCGCGCGGGTGTTCGCCGCCGTACCCTTCCACACCCTGCCTTCAGGCAACGCGACGGCGGACACC
>DMCZ01000263.1 GCA_003446655.1 Thauera sp.
GGCATGAACCCCGGCCCCTTCGGCATGGCGCAGATCGGCGTGCCTTTCGGCGAGATCGCCAGCGCGCGCGACTGGCTGGGCCTCGAAGGCCCGGTCGGGCAGCCGCGCGTGACCAACCCGAAGCGTCCGGTGGAGGGCTTCGCCTGCGCGCGCTCCGAGGTCAGCGGCCAGCGCCTGTGGGGCCTGTTCCGCGCCCGCTTCGGCGAGCCTCACGCCTTCTTCGCCGAGCACTTCGTCGCCAACTACTGCCCGCTGGTGTTCTTCGAGGGCGGGCGCAACCTCACCCCCGACAAGCTGCCGATGGCCGAGCAGCGCCCGCTGCTTGCGGCCTGCGACGCGCACCTGCGCGCCGTGGTGGGCGCGCTGCAGCCGGAGTGGGTGATCGGCATCGGCAACTGGGCAGAGAAACGCGCAGGCGAGGCGCTCGCCGGCCAGCCCGGGCTCAAGTTCGGCCGCGTGCTGCACCCCAGCCCGGCCAGTCCCGCCGCCAACCGCGGCTGGGCCGAGGCGGCGACGAAGCAGTTGCGGGACATGGGCGTCTGGCAGGACTGAGGACCGTTCCTGCGGCGTGCGCTCTTGCGAGAAGCCCGCGAGTTGCGAAAGCGGACGCCGCAAGCCCTTTTACGGCAGCCGCATGCTCAATGCCCGAACACGTCCGAATCCAGCATCTCCGGATCGGGGCGGTCGAGCGCGCTGATCGCGGCCAGCTCCTCGGGCGTGAGTTCGAAGTCGAACACGTCGAGGTTCTGCGCCAGGCGCTCGGGGTTGGACGACTTCGGCACCGGCACGTAGCCGAGCAGGGTGTGCCAGCGCAGGATGATCTGCGCAGGGGTGCGGCCGTAGTGGCGGGCGACATCGACGATCGCCGGGTCGGCCAGCATCGCGTTGGCGCGTCCGAGCGGGCTCCAGGATTCGGTGACGATGCCGCGCGCCTCATGCACCTCGACATGGTCGGTGCGCGCGTGCCAGGGGTCGAGGTGGATCTGGTTCACCTGCGGGCACAGGCCGGCATCGAACAGGCGCTGCAGATGCGTCGGCTTGAAGTTCGAAGCGCCGATCGCGCGCACCAGGCCGGCTTCCTGCAGCTTCACCAGGCCTTGATAGGCCTCGACGTAGCGGTCCTGGTCGGGGTTCGGCCAGTGCACCAGGAAGAGGTCGATGTAGTCCAGGCCGAGACGCTCGAGGCTGGCCTCGCAGGCCTGGCGCACGCCGTCGATGCTGTGCCACTTGCGGTTGAACTTGGTGGTGACGAAAACCTCGTCGCGGGGCACACCCGAACGGCGGATGCCTTCGCCGACGCCACGCTCGTTCTCGTAGTTCTCGGCGGTGTCGAGCAGGCGGTAGCCCATGCCGAGCGCGAGCGCGACGGTCTCGGCCGCCTCGGCGTCGTTCATCGGCCAGGTGCCGAGACCGAGCTGGGGCATCTGGACACCGTTGGACAACGTGATCAAGGGAGCGGGAGCGATGTTCATGGGAATCTCGATAAAGCAGTGAGGGGACGACAGGATTCCACATTCGTGCGACTCCGTCATCCTCGGGCGATGTTCACGGGCAAGCCCGCTCCCACCCGCTCTCCACGGGCCGCGCTCACTCGATCGACCGGCCCTCGCCCGCCTCCTCGTGCGTGCGCCCGTCGCGGATGTGATAGATGCGGCGGAAGGTGGGGATGATCTTCTCGTCGTGGGTGACGACGATGATCGCGGTGTCGTACTCGCGCGCCATGCGGTTGAGGATGCGGATGACGCCGAGCGCGCGCTCGCTGTCGAGCGGCGCGGTGGGCTCGTCGGCGAGGATCACCGGCGGCCGGCTCACCAGTGCGCGCGCGATCGCCACGCGCTGCTGTTCGCCGCCCGACAACTGCGAGGGCATCGCCCGTGCGCGGTGGGCGACGTCGAGCGCCTCGAGCAGCTCCAGCGCCCGCCGCCGCGCCTCGGCGTTGGGCCGCCCGGCCAGCATCGGCAGCAGCGCCACGTTGTCGAGCACGTCGAGGAAGGGAATCAGGTAGGGCGCCTGGAACACGAAGCCGATGCGGTCGCGGCGCAGCGCGCGCAGGTCACGGATCTTCCAGCCGCCGTCGTAGATCGTCTCGCCGCCCAGGGTCATGCGCCCGGCGCTGGGCTCGATCACCGCGCCGAGGCATTTGAGCAGCGTGCTCTTGCCCGAGCCGGACGGCCCGATCAGGCCGACGACCTCGCCCGGCGCCACCGTCATATCCACGTGCTTCAGGGCATCGACCGCGGTGTCGCCGCTGCCGTAGCGCTTGCGCAGGCCCTCGATGCGAATGCCGCTCATCCTAGCCCCCGATCGCTTCGGCCGGATCCACCCGCAACGCGGCGCGGATCGCGAGTACGCTGGCGAGCACACAGATCACCATGACGGCGACCAGCGCGCGCACGGTGTCGCCGGTCTCGAGCAGCACGTACTTGGGGAAGGCCGGCGCCCAGAAGGTGGCGGCGATCTTGCCGACGACGAAGCCGATCAGGCCCAGGCCAAGGGCTTGCTGCAGGATCATCGACGCGATCGTGCGGTTGCGCGTGCCGATCAGCTTGAGCACCGCGATCTCGCGGATCTTGCCCAGGGTCAGCGTGTAGATGATGAAGGCGACGATCGCCGCGCTGACGATGGCGAGGATGACCAGGAACATCGCGATCTGGCGCGCCGAGGTGGCGATGAGCTTGGCGACCAGAATCTCTTCCATCTGCGCCCGGGTGTAGACGGTGAGCCGCTGCCAGCGCCGGATTGGCGCCGCCACGCGCTCGGGGTCGTAGCCGGGCGTGAGCTGCACCAGCACCGCATTGACGTACGGGTTGGTGCTCTGCGAGGCGATCACCGCGTCGAGCAGGCCGGGCACGCCGGGGCGGTTGAGCGCCGGATTCTGCGCGGTGCGCGCGCGCTGGCGCACGATGGCGTCGTTGTCCTTGAGGAACTGCGCCTCCTGCGCGTCCTTGAGCGGGATGAACACC
>DMCZ01000045.1:0-308 GCA_003446655.1 Thauera sp.
AGATGTGTATAAGAGACAGCCTCGGTGCGCACCCCGGTGGCCCGGCGCAACGGCGCCTTCCGCCACGTTCGCCCCGACGACATGCTGGCGAAGGTGCTGCGCGAGGTGGTCGCCAAGGTACCCAACCTCGACGCGGGCGAGATCGGCGACGTCGTCGCCGGCTGCGCCATGCCCGAGGCCGAGCAGGGCATGAACGTGGCGCGCATCGGTCTGCTGCTGGCGGGCCTGCCCGAGACCGTGCCGGGCATCACCATCAACCGCTTCTGCGCGTCCGGCCTGCAGGCCGTGGCCGACGCCGCCAGCCGAAT
>DMCZ01000045.1:576-3569 GCA_003446655.1 Thauera sp.
AGCCGCGAGGACCAGGACGCGTTCGCAGTCGAATCTCACCGGCGCGCCTGCGCCGCGATCGCCGCCGGCCATTTCAAGGACGAGATCCTGCCCTATGCGGTGAAGTCCTACGCGCCGGGTGCCGATGGCACGGTGCGCATCACCGAGCGTCTGGTCGAGCACGACGAAGGGCCGCGCCCGGACGCCGCGGCCGATACGCTCGCGAAGCTCAAGCCGGTGTTCGCCGCGCGCGGCTCGGTGACCGCTGGCAACAGTTCACAGATGTCCGACGGTGCCGCTGCGGTGCTGCTGATGAGCGAGGCGGCCGTCAAGCGCTACGACGTCAAGCCGATCGCGCGCTTTGCCAGCTTCGCGGTAGCGGGTGTGCCGCCCGAGGTGATGGGCATCGGGCCGGTCGAGGCGATTCCGCGTGCGCTCGCGCGCGCCGGGGTGTCGCTGGGCGATGTCGGCTGGACCGAGCTCAACGAGGCCTTCGCTGCCCAGGCGCTGGCGGTCATGCGCCAGCTTGGCATGGACCCGGCGAAGGTGAATCCGCTCGGCGGCGCGATTGCGCTGGGTCATCCGCTGGGTGCGACGGGCGCGATCCGCACGGCGACGCTGATGTCGGCAATGCAGCGCGACCCGGGTCTGCGCTGGGGCATGATCAGCATGTGCATCGGCACCGGGATGGGGGCGGCGGGCGTGTTCGAGCGTCTCTGATGTTGCAATGCAATAAAAAGGCTGAACGTCAGCTTGCAGCAAGCTTGCTAGAGACCGTAGTGATGCCAGGTGGGATCCTGCGGTCCACGCTGTCGCCTATGTTGCGATGCAGCATGTCAGGTAGTTGCGTCTTCGTGCGCCGCGGCTTCGTTTCGCGGATTGTGGATTGTACGGATTCGGCCCGCATCCCATTCGTTCGCGCGTGATCCGGCCGTAACAATCTTTTATAATCCGGGCGTTTATCGACGCGGGACCGCCCCGGCGTCCGGACGCCTGGCGCTCCCGGATGCGTGAGCGGCGGCCCGTGCCTTTAGTGGAATCAACGGGCGAGAAGCGCATGATAAGAATCAAACGCGGTCTGGACCTGCCCATCACCGGCGCCCCCGCGCAGCGTATCGAGGCCGGCAGGCCGGTTCGCAGCGTCGCCGTCATCGGCTTCGACTATCACGGCATGAAGCCGACGATGGCGGTGCAGGTCGGTGACCGGGTGAAGCTTGGCCAGGTCCTGTTCTCCGACAAGAAGACGCCCGGCGTGGTCTTCACCGCGCCGGGCGCCGGCACGGTCAGCGCCATCCATCGTGGCGAACAGCGCGTGCTGCAATCCGTGGTGATCGACCTCGAGGGCGAGGGCAGTGCCGATGCCGCGGTCAGCTTTGCCCGCTACAGCGATGCCGAGATCGACCGGCTCGACGATCAGCAGGTGCGTCAGAACCTGATCGACTCCGGTCTATGGACCGCGCTGCGCACGCGGCCTTTCAGCAAGGTGCCCGCGATCGATGCCCGCCCGAGCGCCATCTTCGTCACCGCGATGGACACCCATCCGCTCGCAGCCGACCCGGTCGTCGTGATCAGCGAGCACAAGGAAGACTTCTCGCGCGGCGTCCGAGTCCTGGCGCGCATCGCCCACGTGGTCGTGTGCCACGCCGATGGTACCCAGATGCCGTGCAGCGGCCTCGCCAACGTGCGCACCGAGACCTTCGCCGGCCCGCATCCCGCGGGCCTTGCGGGAACCCACATCCATTTCCTCGCACCGGTCGATGCGCACAAGTCGGTGTGGACTCTCAACTATCAGGACGTGATCGCGATCGGCAAGCTGTTCGCGACCGGCAGCCTGTGGACCGAGCGCGTGATCGCGCTCGCCGGGCCGATGGTGGACAAGCCGCGTCTGGTGCGCGCCCGTCTTGGCGCCAGTCTCGACGAACTCACCGCCGGTGAGCTCAAGGCCGGGAAGACCGTGCGCGTGATCTCCGGCTCGGTGTTCGGGGGGCGTACTTCGCGCGGCGCCTGCGCATACCTGGGCCGCTATCACCTGCAGGTGTCGTGCCTCGAAGAAGGCACCGAGCGCGAGATGCTGCACTACCTGCGCGCGGGCGTGAACAAGCACTCGGTGATGAATCTCTACATCTCCAAGCTCTCGCCCGGCAAGCGCTTCGACTTCACCACCTCGACCAACGGCAGCCCGCGTGCGATGGTGCCGATCGGCAACTACGAGGAAGTGATGCCGCTCGACATCCTGCCCACGCAACTCCTGCGCGCGCTGATCGTCGGAGATACCGAGATGGCGCAGAAGCTCGGCTGCCTTGAGCTGGACGAGGAAGACCTGGCGCTGTGCACCTACGTGTGCGCCGGCAAATACGAATACGGTCCCATCCTGCGGGATAACCTCACACGCATCGAGAAGGAGGGTTGAGAATGGGTCTGCGCTCCTGGCTCGACAGCATCGAGCATCATTTCGAGAAGGGCGGCAAGTACGAGAAGTTCTACGCCCTTTACGAAGCCATCGACACCGGCCTCTTCAAGCCGGGCAGTGTCACTCGCACCACGTCGCATGTGCGCGACGGTCTCGACCTCAAGCGCATGATGATCACGGTGTGGCTATGCACCTTCCCGGCCATGTTCTTTGGCATGTGGAACGTGGGTTACCAGGTCAACACAATCCTCGCCGGCAGCTCAGAGCTGATGGCGGCGCAGGACGGCTGGCGCATCGCGCTGACCAGTGCGCTGGCGGGGCTGGATCCAGCCAGCGTGTGGGCCAACTTCCTGCATGGGGCGACCTACTTCCTGCCGATCTACCTGACGACCTTCATCGTCGGCGGCTTCTGGGAAGTGCTGTTCGCCGCGATTCGCCGTCATGAGGTGAATGAAGGCTTCTTCGTCACCTCGGTGCTCTTCGCGCTGACCTGCCCGCCCGATATTCCGCTGTGGCAGGTGGCGCTGGGCATCAGCTTCGGCGTGGTGATCGGCAAGGAAGTGTTCGGCGGCACCGGCAAGAACTTCCTGAACCCGGCGCTGAC
>DMCZ01000045.1:3847-5089 GCA_003446655.1 Thauera sp.
GGCAACGGCATCGACTGGATGAGCGCCTTCCTCGGCACGGTGCACGGCTCGATCGGAGAGACCAGCACGCTGGCCATCCTGCTCGGCGGCGTCGTGCTGCTGGTGATGAAGATCGCCTCGTGGCGCATCGTGGCCGGGGTCTTCCTCGGCATGGTGGGCATGAGCCTGCTGTTCAACGCGATCGGCTCCGACACCAACCCGATGTTCTCCGTGCCCTGGCACTGGCACCTGGTGATGGGCGGTTTCGCGTTCGGCATGATCTTCATGGCCACCGACCCCGTTTCGGCATCGATGACCAACACCGGCAAGTGGATCTTCGGCGCGATCGTTGGCGTCATGACCGTGCTGGTGCGGGTGGTCAACCCGGCCTTCCCCGAGGGCATCATGCTCGCCATCCTGTTCGCCAACCTTTGTGCGCCGCTGATCGACCATTTCGTGATCGCGGCCAACATCAAGCGGAGGCTTGCGCGCAATGTCTAAGAAAGAATCGACAAGCCGCACGCTGCTGGTGGCGCTGGCGGTCAGTCTCGTCAGCTCGGTCTTCGTCGCCGGCGCAGCGGTGTCGCTGAAACCGGTGCAGATCGAGAACCGCCAGCTCGACAAGCAGCGCAGCATCCTGTCCATCGCCGGACTGGGCGAAGGACGCCTGTCGGCGCGCGAGGTCAAGGACCTGTTTGCCAGCCGGATCAGCGCCAAGGTGGTGGATCTCGAAACCGGGGAGTTCACCGATGCCCACGATCCGGCGGTTTTCGATCCCCTGAAGGCCGCGCGTGATCCGGCGCTGTCCGACGCCCTGCCGGGCGAACAGGACATCGCCATGATCAAGCGTCGCGAGCGCTTCACCACGGTCTACATGGTGGAGAAGGACGGTGCCCTCGATACTCTGATCCTGCCCATCCGCGGCTACGGCCTGTGGTCCACGCTGCACGGCTTCATGGCGGTGAAGGGGGATCTCAACACCGTCGTAGGCATGGGCTTCTACCAGCACGCCGAGACCCCGGGTCTGGGCGGAGAGGTCGATAACCCGAACTGGAAGGCGCAGTGGCCGGGCAAGGAGCTCTTCGACGAGTCCGGCAAGCCGGTGATCCGCATCGTCAAGGGCGGCGTCGACCCGGCCAGTCCGGACGCGAAGCACCAGGTCGATGCGCTCGCCGGCGCCACGCTGACGAGCAACGGCGTCGACCGCCTGATCCAATTCTGGCTCGGTGAGCAGGGCTTCGGCCCGCTGTTCGCCCGGCTGCG
>DMCZ01000045.1:5381-5863 GCA_003446655.1 Thauera sp.
TTCTCCAACCTCTTCATCTCGATGATCCGCAACCAGATCCCGAGCTCGATCCGGATGATCGTGCAGATGGTGATCATCGCGTCGCTGGTCATCGTCGTGGATCAGATCCTCAAGGCCTACGCCTACGGCCTGTCGAAGCAGCTCTCGGTGTTCGTGGGCCTCATCATCACCAACTGCATCGTGATGGGCCGCGCGGAGGCCTTCGCGATGCAGAACCCGCCGATGCTTTCGTTCTGGGACGGCATCGGCAACGGCCTGGGCTACAGCGTGGTCCTGCTCACCCTGGGCGTCATCCGCGAGCTGTTCGGCGCCGGCAAGCTCTTCGGCATCGAGATCATCTCGCTGGCCAAGGACGGCGGCTGGTACATCCCCAATGGCCTGCTGCTGCTGCCGCCCTCGGCGTTCTTCCTGATCGGGCTGCTGATCTGGGCCCTGCGCAGCTGGAAGCGGGATCAGGTGGAGAAGCCCGCGTTCCGCATGGC
>DMCZ01000005.1:0-3466 GCA_003446655.1 Thauera sp.
ACCTCGACGATGCCGACGTTGGGCTCGATGGTGCAGAAGGGGTAGTTCTCGGCCTGGATGCCGGCCTTGGTCAGCGCGTTGAAGAGGGTCGACTTGCCGACGTTGGGCAGGCCGACGATTCCGCATTTAAGGCTCATGGCTGGGGTTCGTCCTTGGGAGTTTCGGAGGCCGCTGCGGCGGGCGTGGCTGCGGGCTTGGGCGCCTTGGGAGGCTTGGGCGGTTTCGGCGGCGCGGGGCGGGCGTTGAGCCTGGTCGCGGCGGCGTTGAGTTCGCCGCGCACGATCTGCGGCCAGAGCGCGAGCGCCTTGTCGATGGCCTCGTCGATCAGTTGCTGCTCTTCGCGGCGCGCGGGCTTGAGCACGAAGTTCACCACTTCGTTGCGGTCGCCGGGGTGGCCGATGCCGATGCGCAGCCGCCAGTAATCGTTGGTGTTGAGATGGGCCGAGGTGTCCTTCAGCCCGTTGTGGCCGCCGAGGCCGCCGCCGAACTTGAGGCGCAGCTGGCCGGGCGGGATGTCGAGCTCGTCATGCACGACGAGGATCTCGGACGGCTCGATGCGGTAGAAGCGCGCGAGCGCGCCGACCGCCTGGCCGGAGCGGTTCATGTAGGTCTGCGGCATCAGCAGCCACATGCCGGCTTCGCGCGCGTTGGCGACCAGGCCATGGAAACGCGACTCGTGCGAGAAGCGCGCGCCGAGCTGGTCGGCGAGCCGCTCACAAAACCAAAACCCGGCGTTGTGCCGGGTTTCGGAATATTCGGCGCCCGGATTGCCGAGGCCGACGATCAGACGAGGCGGACGCGCGGGCGCGTTGCTCATCGTTCGCTGGCCTCGGCTATCCGGATCGCGGGCGACGGAAGGGGCTTAGGCCGCTTCGCCTTCGCCTTCGCCCTCGGCAGCCGCGCCCTTCACGACCAGCGCGGTCGCCACCACCGGGTCGCCTTCGCCGTGCTGCACCAGCTCGACGCCGGCCGGCAGCTTGATCTGCGAGACGTGCACCGACTGGCCGGCTTCCAGGCCCGACAGGTCGACCTCGATGAACTCGGGCAGGTCCTTCGGCAGGCACTGGACGTCGAGTTCGTTGATGGTGTGCGAGATCATGCAGCCGCCGAGCTTGACCGCGGGGCTGACGTCGTCGCCGACGAAGTGCAGCGGCACCTTCAGGTGCATCTTCTGGCCGGCGTCGACGCGCTGGAAGTCGATGTGCAGCACCTGCTGCTTGAACGGGTGCCACTGGGTGTCGCGCAGCACGACCGACTGCTTGGCGCCGTCGACGTCGATGCTCAGCACGGAGGCGTGGAAGGCCTCCTTGCGCAGCAGGTGGTAGAGCTCGTTGTGGTCCATGGTGACCGGCAGCGCGTCGGCGGCGCCACCGTAGATGATGCCCGGGACCTGGCCGGCGCGACGCAGGCGGCGGCTCGCACCCGTACCCTGCGCGTCACGCTTGGTGGCCTTGAATTCGATTTGCATGGTGTTGCTCCTGAGAGTGTTGTCTTCGCCCGCGACCAGGCGAAAACGGGAAAAACCCGCGGCACCGGGAGGTGCTGCGGGCGAAAGATCATTCCATGAAGAGCGAGGACACCGATTCCTCGTTGCTGATGCGCAGGATCGTGTCGGCCAGCAGCGACGCGACCGAGACCTGCCGGATACGGCCGCAGGCCCGGGCATCCTCGCGCAGCGGGATGGTGTCGGTGACGACGAGCTCGTCGAGATCGGATTCAGCGATGCGCGACACGGCCGCGCCCGACAGCACCGCGTGGGTGCAGTAGGACAGCACGCGCTTGGCACCATTGGCCTTGAGCGCGCTGGCCGCCTTGCACAGTGTGCCGGCGGTATCGACGATGTCGTCCATGATCACGCAGGTGCGGCCTTCGACCTCGCCGATGATGTTCATGACCTCGGACACGTTGGCCTTCGGACGGCGCTTGTCGATGATCGCGAGGTCGCACTCCATGCGCTTGGCGAAGGCGCGCGCGCGCACCACGCCGCCGACGTCCGGCGACACGACCAAGAGGTCGTCATGCCGCTGCTTGTCGAGGTCGGCGAGCAGCACCGGGGCGGCATAGACGTTATCGACCGCGATGTCGAAGAAGCCCTGGATCTGGTCGGCGTGCAGGTCCATGGTCAGCAGGCGCTGGACACCCACCGCCTGCAGCATGTTGGCGACGACCTTGGCGGTGATCGGCACGCGCGCGGAGCGCGGACGGCGGTCCTGGCGAGCGTAGCCGAAATAGGGGATTGCGGCGGTGATGCGGCCGGCGGAGGCGCGTTTCAGCGCATCGACCAGAACCAGCAACTCCATCAGGTTGTCGTTGGTCGGGGAGCAGGTGGGCTGCAACACGAAGACGTCCTTGCCGCGCACGTTCTCGAGCAGTTCGACGTTGACCTCGCCGTCCGAGAAGCGGCCGACGGTGGCCGAGCCGAGGGAGATACCCAGACGTCGCGTCACGTCGGCGCCAAGTTTGGGGTTGGCGTTGCCGGTGAAGACCATCAGGCTGCCGTGGGGCATTTCTGCTACTCCGAGTGCCGTAAGAAACGACGCGCGAATATTCGGCGCGTAAAAACGACTCGGGCAGACTCGTGGTCTGCCCGTCGTTGTATGGCTGGGGAGGAAGGATTCGAACCCTCGAATGCCGGAATCAAAATCCGGTGCCTTAACCGACTTGGCGACTCCCCAAGAAACCTTTCTTCGTCAGCGATACGGATCGTTCGACAAAGCGGACGCTATTGTAACCACTCGTAAAGCGGATGGCGAGTGAGGCTTCGCACTTTCCATGCCTTCCAGCGTGGTGGACAACTTTTCGTGATGCGGTCGGCCTCGGCCTCCGAGGAAACTTCCGCAAACACGCAGGCGCCCGAGCCTGTCATCAAGGCCGGTGCATGAGCATCGAGCCAGTCGATCGCGCTCCGCACTTCCGGATAACGGCTGCAGGCCACTGCCTGCAGGTCGTTTCGCGTGGTGCTTACTGCGAAGTCCGCCATTTTGATAGGGGCGGTATTTCGCGTCAAGTCCTGCGCGGAAAAAATTTCGGCGGTAGGGACGGAGACGCCGGGTGAGATCACCACGTACCAGGCTGGCGGCAACGCGAGTGGCTGCAGGGCCTCGCCCACGCCTTCGGCGAAGGCGTTCTCCCCGAAGATGAACACGGGGACGTCGGCGCCGAGCTGCAGGCCCAGTACCTGCAGCTCGGCGCGCGTCAGGCCGGTCTTCCACAGGCGGTTGAGGGCGATCAGCGTGGTGGCGGCGTCCGAGCTGCCGCCGCCGAGGCCGCCGCCCATCGGCAGTTCCTTGTGTACCGTGATGTCTGCGCCCGACCGGCTGCCGGTGTGTGCCTGCAGCAGGCGGGCGGCGCGTACGACGAGGTCGTCGGCTTCGGCAACGCCCGGCACCTCATTCACGCGGCGGATGCGGTCGTCGGTGCGCAGCACGAAGTCAAGTCGGTCGCCCCAGTCGAGCAGCCGGAAGGC
>DMCZ01000005.1:3762-4632 GCA_003446655.1 Thauera sp.
GCGCGTCCTCGCTGGCATAGGCGAGATAGTCGATCCGCCAGCCCTGGTCGATGACCAGTTGAGGGCGACCGCTGGCGTCGAGCTTGCGGATCTGCGCGTCGACATCCGGCGCGCCTTGCAGCCAGCGCGGCAGGCGGGCGGAGGGCACGTCGACGCCCAGCACGTCGGGCAGGAGCGCGTCTGCGCTGGGCGCCTCGCGCCGCGTACCGTCCGCGCTCATGAGCCGGGCGCCGTCGGGGCCGCTGTCGAGGCGGGCAACGATCTGGCCGAGCGGGCTGAGCAGGGTCAGGCGGTCAGCCTGAGGGGTGTGCGCCCACTCCATTCGTCCACTGGCAGCCTGCCGGCCATCGGTGGCGGACAGCCGGGCCTCGAGCAGGAAGGCCTGCATCAGGGGGCGCTCCGCGGCGCGGGGCGTATCCCGCGGCGTGATCGGGGCGCATGCGGCGAGCGCCAGCGTCGCCAGTGCGCCAACAAACAGGCTGCGGCGGGACGACGCGCGCAGCCTGAGCGTGGTTGTGTGACTCATCGGACGCCCAGGCGGCGTGCCGTTTCGCCGAGCAGCGTGTTCTCCGGATGGGCCGCGAGCGCTTTATCCAGAACGCGGCGGGCATCCTCGTGCCGGTCGAGGCTCCACAGCACTTCGCCGAGGTGCGCGGCGATCTCGGCGTCCTGGCGCTTGGCGTAGGCGCGCTCGAGGTGGGCGAGTGCAGCGGCGCTGTCTCCGCGGCGGAAGCGCACCCAGCCCATGCTGTCGAGGATGAAGGGATCGTCAGGCGAGAGTTCGAGCGCGCGTGCGATCAGCGTCTCGGCTTCGTCCAGGCGGAGGTTGCGGTCGGCCAGCGAGTAGCCGAGTGCGTTGTACGCATGGGC
>DMCZ01000005.1:4859-6236 GCA_003446655.1 Thauera sp.
GGCGTCGCGCAGGATCTGCACCTCGGCGAGGATGTAGCGGCGCATGATCTCGGGCTCATCGGCCTCGGCCTGCAGCAGGGCGCGGGCCTCGTCGATGCGGCCCTCGCGCGCGATGCTCTGGGCGATGCGGATGTTGGCCTCGGGGCGCAGTTCCGGATCGGTGATCTCGTCGAACCATGTGCGTGCGGCCTCGCCCTGGCCGCGGTCGGCGGCGATCTGTCCGAGGTGGAGGCGGATGAGGTCGGGCTGCGGGTGCCCCTCGGCGAGCGCACGCGCGAAATGCGTTTCGGCTTCCGCGGGCTGGTCGAGCTGCAGCGACAGCAGGGCGACCGCATAGAGGAGCTCGGGATCCTTCGGCGAAGCCTCGAGCAGCTGGCGGAACTGGGCGCGGGCGGCTTCGAACTGCTGCGCGGACACCAGGGCGCGCGCCCACGCCAGACGCAGCGCGGTGCTATCGGGCTTGCCGGCTACCGCCGCCTCGAGCTGGCGCAGGGCTTCGTCGCCGGCGCCGGCCTGCTGCAGGATCTGCGCCTTCAGCAGCACGGCAGGTTCCCAGCCGGGGTTGAGTTGGAGCGCGCGGTCCACGGCGGCGAGGCCGCCCATGGCGTCGTCGACGGCCATTGCCGCCTGGGAGCGGGCGATGTGCGCCTCGGGTACTTCCAGGTAGGGCTCGGTGAGCCGGTTGACGATCGCGCGCACCGCCTGTTTGTCGGGGACGCGTGCCAGCGTGCGGTTCAGTCCCAGCAGGTTCTGCGCGAGGCGGCCGTTGGACTGCGCCAGCACGCGGGCAAGCTGGATCTGGATGGCGTCGAGATTGACCTCACCACCATGCTCCGCGCTGCTCATGCTCGCCAGAACCCGGCGCGCCTCCTCGGAGTCGGGCGCAACCTCGGCCCAGATTCGCGCCGCTTCGCCTGCCATGCGCAGGTTGCGCGAGTACATCGCGATCTCGGTTGCGCGTCGGGCGATGCGCGGGTCGCGGGTGCTGCGCGCGAGGTCGAGGTAGAGCTGCGCCGACAGGCCGATCTGGCCGCGCGCGCCGGCAATCTCCGCGAGCAGGAAGTGGTAGAGCGTGCGCGGGGTCAGCTCCTGATTGGGGAGCGCGCCGCCAGCCGCGTCGCCGTTGGCCGCCGTCGCGGTGCCGGCCGCACCGAGCGCGAGGGCGAGGCATAGGGAGCGGGCGAGGCGGGAAAGCTGGGTCTTCATGGAAAAGGTCCGACGGACTGCGGTGGCATGCGGCAAAGCGCGCGGCGTGAGCTGCTCGCCGCGCACGGTCGTTGATTGGAGCTGATTGGAGCGCTGCACTAGAATTCGGTTCGCTCCATGGTATGCAGATCGGCGCCATGGCCGCAACCTGTCACCCCGCTCCTGTCACTT
>DMCZ01000005.1:6433-8388 GCA_003446655.1 Thauera sp.
CTTTCGATGCCGCCTGGCTGCATGCGGTGACGCGCGGACTGCGCGCGCCGATCAAGCATGTGCTGATGGACAGTCATCGTGTCGTCGGCGTGGGGAACATCTACGCTTCGGAAAGCCTCTTTCGTGCCCGCATCCATCCGCTGGAGCCGGCGGGCCGGCTCGGGCCGCGGCGGTGCGCACGCCTCGTGGCTGCGGTGCGCGAGACCCTGGCGGCGGCAATCGAGGCGGGCGGCAGCACCTTGCGCGACTTCGTCGGCGGTGATGGCCAGCCCGGCTATTTCCAGCAGCAATACTTCGTATACGGCCGTGATGGTCAGGCCTGCCGCCTGTGTGCCACGCCGGTGCAGCGCATCGTGAGTGCGCAACGGGCGACCTTCTTCTGTCCGCGCTGTCAGCGTCGCACCTGAGTCCCGCGCGGGGCGTGCAATTTGGCACGGAAGCGGGCCGGGAAGCTGGCTATGCTCCGCTGGGCGAGGGTGTGCGATACCCGGTCCGCCCCCTGGCGGACGCGAGCGCACGGCAGCCCGTCCGATGAGCGAAGAAATGACCAATCTGACCGAACAATTCTCCGCATACAGCCGCTGGCGCAGCAACGCCGCGGAGGCGGTGACGCGCCTGCGCACCTGGCTGGCGCGCAATGACGTGGGCGACGCACAGTCCGATCTGCGCCTTCAGTACCTGCTCGAGCGCCTGCAGGAGGACAAGCTGACCGTGGCCTTCGTCGCCGAGTTCTCGCGCGGCAAGTCCGAGCTGATCAACGCGATCTTCTTCGGTGACCATGGCGATCGCATCCTGCCCTCCAGTGCGGGGCGCACCACCATGTGCCCGACCGAGCTGCAGTGGAGCAGGGGCGCGACGCCCGAGCTGCGCCTGCTGCCAATCCGCACGCGCGCACGGCAGACGCCGGTCAGCGAGTTCAAGCGCTACCGTGAGGAATGGACGATCGACTCGCTGGCCTCGGTCGATGCGCAGAGCCTGCAGCGCGCGCTTGCGCGCGTGGGCGAGACCGAACGTGTCACCACCGAGGACGCGGAGGCGCTCGGCTTTGCGATCGACGCGTCCGGCGAGCAGGGCATCAAGCCGGGCGCCGACGGTCTGGTCGAGATCCCGCGCTGGCGGCACGCCGTGATCCAGTTCCCCCATCCGCTGCTCGAGCAGGGGCTGGTGGTGCTCGATACGCCGGGTCTCAACGCGATCGGCGCCGAACCCGAGCTCACGCTCTCCATGCTGCCCAACGCGCACGCCGTGCTGTTCATCCTCGCGGCCGATACCGGGGTGACCCAGAGCGACCTCGCCGTGTGGCGCAACTACGTGCAGGGCGGCACGACCCGCCAGCGTGGGCGCATCGTGGTGCTCAACAAGATCGACGGACTCTGGGACGGGCTGCGGGACGACGCGCAGATCGACCGCGAGATCGACCGTCAGGTCGCGTCGGTGGCCGAGACGCTCGCCATCGATCGCGACGTCGTCTTCCCCGTTTCCGCACAGAAGGCCCTGGTGGCGCGTATCCAGGGTGATGCGCCGCTGCTCCAGCGCAGCCGGATCCCCGCACTCGAGCGCGCGCTCAGCGATGATCTGCTGCCGACCAAACAGGAGATCGTGCGCGACGACACGCTTGCCGAGACAGCCGAGGTCACCGCCGCGACCCGCGCGCTGCTCGAGGCCCGGCTTGCCGGCCTGAGCGAGCAGCTGCAGGAACTCACCGACCTGCGTGGCAAGAACCAGAGCGTCATCGAGTACATGATGCGCAAGATCCGCAGCGAGAAGGAGGAGTTCGAGCAGGGCCTGCAGAAGTACTACGCGGTACGCTCGGTGTTCTCGAACCTCACCAACAGCCTGCTCGATCATATGGGGCTGGACGCGCTGCGTGACGAGACCCGCCGCACGCGCGAGGCGATGCTGGAGTCGACCTTCACGCGCGGGTTGCGTGACGCGATGGAGGGGTACTTCCGCAA
>DMCZ01000005.1:8605-8973 GCA_003446655.1 Thauera sp.
ATGTACAAGCGTTTCAGCGTCGAGCACGGCCTCAAGCTGTCGCCGCCGGCGAGCTTCTCGACGCTGCGTTACGAGACCGAGCTCGATCGTCTCGAGGCGACCTTCAACCGCCAGATCAACACCGCGCTCACGCTGGTGACCACCGAAAAGCATGCGCTGACGCAGAAGTTCTTCGAGACCGTGGCGATGCAGGCGCGTCGAACCTTCGAGGTGGCCAACCAGGACGTCGAGCAGTGGCTGCGCGCCGTCATGTCGCCGCTGGAAACGCAGGTGCGCGAGTATCAGATCCAGCTCAAGCGCCGCCTCGAGAGCGTGAAGCGCATCCACGAGGCGACCGACACGCTCGAGAACCGGGTCGAGGAGCTGAA
>DMCZ01000005.1:9253-10697 GCA_003446655.1 Thauera sp.
CCATCAGCTGATCCTTGGTTTCCACGTGGTTGGGGTCGAGCGGGATACAGTCGACCGGGCACACCTGCTGGCACTGCGGTTCGTCAAAGTGGCCGACGCACTCGGTGCACTTGTTGGGGTCGATCTCATAGATCTCGTCGCCCTGGGAAATGGCGCCGTTGGGGCACTCCGGTTCGCAGACGTCGCAGTTGATGCATTCGTCGGTAATAATCAGAGCCATTGTCTTTGCTTCCTTGCGTTTACTTTGATTTCAGTCTTTCCTGCAGCCGTGCCAGCACCCTGGGCTGCACGAACTTGCTCACGTCGCCGCCGAGGCGGGCGATCTCCCGCACCATCGTGGCGGAGATGAACATGAACTCCTCGCCGGGCGTCAGGAACACCGTCTCGACGTCCGGATAGAGCTTGCGGTTCATCCCCGCCATCTGGAATTCGTATTCGAAGTCCGACACCGCACGCAGTCCGCGCAGGATCACGCGCGCGTCCTGCTGCTTGAGGAACTCCATCAGCAGGCAGTCGAAGCCGACCACATCGACGTTCGGAAACGCCGACACCGCATCGCGCGCGATGTCGACCCGGTCGTCGAGCGAGAAGATCGGGTTCTTGCTGTTGCTGCGCGCAACGGCGACGACGACGCGGTCGAACAGGATCGAGGCGCGTCGAACCAGATCTTCATGCCCGCGGGTGAATGGGTCGAACGTACCCGGGTAGACCGCGACCGCTTCCTTCATGCCTCGCTCCTGCGCATCAGCTGGAAATGAACCTGCCCGGCGCGGCCCTCCTTGACCGCATGCCACTGACCGAGCCTTTCCACTGCAGCCTCGGCTTCGACGTACAGCCAGCCCTCGGGCTTCAGAAGTCGGTCGAGCCAGGGCTGCACCTTCTCGATCCAGTCCTGCTTGTAGGGTGGATCGAGGAAAACGCCGTCGAAACTGCGCGGCGTCGTCTGCGCGAATCTTACCGCATCGCCGCGGACGATCTCTACTTGCGAAGCCTGTAGGGTCTTTGCCGCCTTGTGCAGTGCATCGAGCGCACGTGGGTCGCGCTCGACCAGCACGACTGCGCCCGCGCCGCGCGACGCCGCTTCGAAGCCGAGGATGCCCGTGCCGGCGAAAAGATCGAGGCAATGCTGACCGTCCAGATCCTGGCCGAGCCAGTTGAACAGGGTCTCGCGGACCCGGTCTGGCGTCGGCCGCAGGCCCGGGACGCCGGCGACCTCGAGCAGCCGGGATCGCCACTCGCCGCCGACGATGCGTACCCGACTCATTGCGGGCTGTTTCCGGCCGCCGCCGGGGTGCCTGTGGCGGCTGCCTCGCCGCGGTCGCCGTCGCCGCCCGCGATCACGGTGATGAGGTGCTCGGGCCGGATGCGGCGCTGCCAAGCGTCGCGTATGGCGTCCACGGTGACCGCTTCGACATGGCGCGGATACTGTCTCTTATACACATCT
>DMCZ01000142.1 GCA_003446655.1 Thauera sp.
GTGGGCGCCGTGATGGAGGCGCCGATTTCGCTGGTGTTCATGGTGATCCTGTTTCTCGCCAGCCCGTTGCTCGGCTGGGCCGCGGTGGCGGGTGCAGTGGTGCAGGTCGGACTGGCCTGGCTCAACGAACGCAGCACCAATCCGCCGCTCACCGAGGCGAACCGCTCGGCGATCGCCGCCCAGCAGTATGCCGACGGTTCACTGCGCAACGCCGAAGTCATCGAGGCGATGGGCATGCTGCAGCACATCCACCAGCGCTGGATGGACAAGCAGCATGCGTTCCTGCAGCTGCAGGCACAGGCCTCCGACAAGGCGGGCGGCTTTCAGGCAGGCACCAAGTTCGTGCAGACCACGATGGGCTCGCTGCTGCTGGGCCTCGGCGCCTGGCTCGTCCTTGACAATGCGCTGGCGGGCGGCCCCGGAATGATGATCGTCGCCTCGGTGCTGGGCGGACGCATGCTGGCGCCGCTGGTGCAGATGGTGAGCCAGTGGCGCGCAGTGGTGAACGTGCGCGACGCGTGGCGCCGCCTCGACCAGCTGCTCACGCAGCTGCCCGAGCGCCCCCCGGCGATGCCCCTGCCTGCGCCGCGCGGCTTGCTGAACGTGGAGAACGTGATCGCCGGGGCGCCCGGGAGCAACGCGCCGATCCTGCGCGGTGTCGCCTTTGCGCTGCAGCCGGGCGAGGTGCTGGCGGTGGTGGGGCCCTCGGCCTCCGGCAAGACCACGCTCGCCCGCCTGCTGGTCGGCCTGTGGCCGTGCATCAGCGGCAAGGTGCGCCTGGATGGCGCCGACGTGTTTGCGTGGGACAAGCTCGAACTCGGCCCCCATCTGGGCTATCTGCCGCAGGGCGTGGAACTGCTCGAAGGCACGCTGGCCGAGAACATTGCCCGCTTCGGCGAGGTGGATGTGGACAAGGTGCACGAGGCAGCGCGCTTGGTCGGCCTGCACGAGTTCATCCTGTCCCTGCCCCAAGGTTACGACAGCCCGGTGGGACGCGACGGCGCCATCCTGTCCGGTGGCCAGCGCCAGCGCGTGGCGCTGGCGCGCGCCCTCTACAGTGACCCCGTGTTCGTGGTGCTCGACGAGCCCAACTCCAGCCTCGACGAAGCCGGCGACGCCGCGCTAGCCCATGCGATTTCTCAGCTCAAGGCACGTGGCACCAGCTTCGTGGTGATGACCCATCGCACCAGCGTGCTGGCAGTCGCCGACAAGATGCTGGTGCTGCGCGACGGCGTGCAGCAGGCCTTCGGGCCGCGCGATCAGGTGCTGGCCGCGCTCAACCAGGCTGCGGCGCAGGCTGCCCAGCAGGCCCAGGGCGAGAAGGTCTCGACGCCGGCGCCTGCGATGGTCGCTGCACGTTGAACACCCCCCTCACGAACGAACCGATCGAATCCAACATGGCAGCCTCCGGCTTCTTCGGGCGCAGCGAACTCGCCGCCACCCTTTACACCTTCCGGCGTGAATTCCTCATCGTGGGCATCTTCAGCCTGGTGGCCAACGTGCTGATGCTCGCCCCCACGCTCTACATGCTCCAGGTCTACGACCGCGTGCTGGTCAGCCGCAGCGAACTGACCCTGCTGGTGTTGTCGCTGATCACGCTGTTCTTTTTCGCGGTGATGGCGTTCGCCGAGTGGTCGCGCTCGCGCCTGCTGGTGCGCGCCGGCGTACGCCTGGACGCGGTGCTCAGCACCAGGGTGTTCAATGCCAGTTTCGAAGCCAACCTCAGCCAGTCGGGCGCCCCAGCCCAGCGGGCCTTCAACGATCTGACCGAGGTGCGCCAGTTCCTCACCGGGAACGGCATCTTCGCCTTCTTCGATGCGCCCTGGGCGCCGATCTACATTGGCGTGCTGTTCTTCCTGCACCCCTTCCTGGGCTGGGTCTCGATCGCCTTCGCCCTGGTGCAGGCGGCGCTGGCCTGGTTCGGTCACCGACGCACCCTCGCGCCGGCCGAAGAAGCCTCGAAGGCCGCGCTCGACGTCAATCTCTACCTGCAGGGCAAGCTGCGCAACGCCGAGGTGGTCGAGTCGATGGGCATGCTATCCGGCCTGCGCGAGCGCTGGAGCAGGCGCCACGCCGAGTACATGGATCGCCAGGGCGTGACGCAGAGCATGACCCATCGCATCACCGCGATCAGCAAGTGGGTGCGCTACTGCCAGCAGTCGCTGGCGCTGGCCGCCGGGGCGCTGCTGGTGATCGAGGGCGAACTGACCCCTGGCGCCATGATCGCCGCCAACGTGCTGATGACCCGTGCCCTGGCGCCAATCGACCAGATGGTCAATACCTGGCGCAGCTTCATTGGCGCGCGTAGCGCCTTCCTGCGCCTGGAGCAGCTCTTGCGGGCCCACCCGGAGCGCGACCCTGCGCTGAGCCGCGTGCCGCCGACCGGTGAGGTGACGCTGCGCGAAGTGATCGCGACCGCACCTGGACGCGCGACGCCGATCCTGCAGGGAGTGAGCCTGCAGGCCAGCCCGGGCTCGGTCACCGTCGTCCTCGGCCCTTCGGGCTCGGGCAAATCGACGCTGGCGCGCGTGCTGATGGGCATCTGGCCGGACGTGTCTGGCGAGGTGCTGCTCGACGGCCATCCGCTTGACGGCTGGAGTCGTGCCGAACTCGGGCCGCATGTCGGCTACCTGCCGCAGGACGTCGAACTGTTCGATGGCACGATCGCCGAGAACATCGCACGCTTTGCCGAGATCGAGTCCGAGAAGGTGATCGCCGCCGCCCGCAGCGCCGGCTTGCACGACATGATCCTGCGCTTTCCGAAGGGGTACGACACGCCTATGGGCGAGGCCGGAAGCCTGCTTTCAGGCGGCCAGCGCCAGCGCATCGGCCTGGCGCGCGCCATCTATGGCGACCCGGCACTGATCGTGCTCGACGAACCCAATGCCAACCTCGATGACGTCGGCGAAGCGGCGCTGATGCGCGCCGTGCGTGAACTCCGTGGCAAGGGGCGGACGGTGTTCCTGATCACGCACCGGCCAGGCGCGGTTGCGGCCGCCGATCAGCTGCTGGTGCTGCGCGACGGCCGGGTGCTGTGCCAGGGGCCGCGCGATTCGGTGCTGAGCTGGCTGCAGGCGCAGGCCCGCCCGGCCAATGCCACGCCCGCTTCACAGCCCCCGTCCGCTGCGCCGCCTGCACCTGCGCCTGCGCCGGGCTGAACCGCGCGCCACGCTCCCCTGGCCGACCGACTTCGCAACGATTTCCGCTGGATACGACAAACATGGCTAATTCCGATTTCAACAACCTCCCGACGGCCACGCCTGGCAAGGGCGAGCCCCCCGCCGACACCGGCCGCGCCGCCCGCGTCGGCCTGTGGGCGCTGGGCCTAGGCTTCGGCGGCTTCCTGCTGTGGGCGGCCTTCGCGCCGCTCGACGAAGGGGTGCCCGCGCAGGGTACCGTGATGGTCGATACCAAGCGCAAGACCGTGCAACACCTCAGCGGCGGCATCATCAAGCGCGTGCTGGTGCGCGAAGGCGAGATCGTCCAGGAAGGACAGCCACTGATCGAGCTCGATGCCGCCACCGCACGCGCCAACTACGAGTCCGTACGCCAGCGCTATCTGGGCCTGCGCGCGATGCAGGGCCGCCTCGAGGCCGAACAGACCGACGCTGACAGCGTGCGCTTCCACCCCGATCTGATCGAAGCCGCATCCGACCCGCTGATCAAGGTGCAGATGGACACCCAGCGCCAGCTGTTCCAGTCGCGCCGGGCGTCGCTGCGCGCCGCCCTGCAGGGCATCGAGGAGAGCATCCGTGGCCAGGAGGCGCTGCTGCAAACCTACCAGGGCATGCTCGGCCCGCGTCGGAGCCAGCTCGCGCTGCTGCAGGAGGAGTTGAACCACACCCGCAGCCTCGTCGCCGAAGGTTATGCGCCGCGCAATCGCCAGCTCGAGCTCGAGCGCCAGGTGGCCGAGTCCAATGCCGCGATCGCCGAACTGATGGGCAACTCGGTGCGCGCGCAGCGCGCCATCGCCGAACTTCGCCAGCAGGCGGTCGCCCGCCGCCAGGAATACCGCAAGGAAGTCGAGACCGAGCTGGGCAACGTGCTGCGCGAGGTCCAGTCGGACGCCGAAAAGCTGGTCGCCGTGCGCGCCGACCTCGAGCGCACCGAGATCCGCTCGCCAGCCTCCGGGCAGGCGATCGGGCTGGCGGTGCAGACTGTCGGCGGCGTGATCCAGGCAGGCCAGAAGCTGATGGACATCGTTCCCGAGGATGAGCCGCTGCTGCTGGAAGCAAAGATCGAACCGCACCTGATCGACAAGGTGCGCACCGGCCTCATGACCGACGTGCGCTTCAACGCGTTTTCGCATTCACCGCAGCTGGTGGTGGAGGGCGAGATCGTGTCGGTATCGAGCGACCTGCTCACCGAGCAGGTCGGTGGGGCGCAGATTTCCTACTACCTCGCCCGCGTGAAGGTGACTCCCGAAGGGATGAAGGTGTTGGGCAAGCGCCGCCTGCAGCCCGGGATGCCGGTCGAGGTCATCGTCAAGACCGGCGAGCGTTCGATGCTGACCTACCTGCTCAACCCGCTGACCAAGCGCCTCGCCGCATCGATGAAGGAGGAGTGAGCATGCGCACCCGCCGCTTCCTGCTTACCGCAACGCTGGCGGCCCTGCTGGGTCCGCTCGGCAGCCCGGCATGGGGTCTGGATCTGATGGAGGCCTACCAGGCCGCGCTCGCCCAGGACGCCCGCATCCGTGCTGCACGCGCGGCGCGCGACTCCGCCGTCGAGCGCCTGCCCCAGGCGCGCGCGCAGCTGATGCCGAACGTCGCGATCAACATTGGCCGCAACAAGAACGACATCGATCGCACCCAGGAGAACGCACTGGGGCGGGACGTGACGTTCAACGAGGAGTACTTCAGCTACAACCAGACCCTGCAGCTGCGTCAGCCCTTGTTCCGCATGCCGCTGTTCGCCGGGCTGCGCCAGGCGGGCTTCGTGGTCGAGGATGCAGAAGCCACGCTCGAGCGCGAGCTGCAGGACCTCGCCTCCCGCGTCACCGGCGCCTACATGGAGGCGCTGCTGGCGCAGGACGCGCTCGAACTGGTACTCAAGCAGAAGGCCGTGACGACCACCCAGCTGGACGCGGCACGCAAGTCGCTGCAGGCGGGCTTCGGCACCCGCACCGACATCGACGAGGCACAGGCACGGCTCGACATGAACATCGCGGAGGAGTTAAGCGCGCGCCAGCACGTCGAGTTCACCCGCCGCCAGCTCGAGATCCTCATCAATCAGCCGGTCGACAACCTGGTGACGGTTGACACACAGCGCCTACCCCTGCTGCCGCCCGAGCCGGCCGATGTCGGCTCATGGATCCGCCTGGCCGAAGAAGGCAGCCCCGAGGTGCGTGCCCTGCAGGCCCGGGTCGACGCCGCCAAAGCCGAGATCGCCAAAGCCCGTGGCGGGCACTACCCCACCGTCGATGCGGTGGCGCAGATCTCGAAGAGCGGCAGCGAGAACGTCACCTCGCCCAGGTCGAGCTACACCAATCACCTGATCGGCCTGCAGGTGAACATCCCGCTTTTTGCCGGCGGCTATGTGAACTCCACCGTTCGCCAGGCGATCGCCGAGCAGGTGCGCGCCGAGGAAAACCTCGAGGCCACCCGTCGCGACCTGGCGGTGCGCGTACACCGCGAACACCGGGGCGTGACCGAAGGTGTGCTCAAGGTGCGCGCGCTCGATCAGGCAGTGCGCTCGGCGCAGCAGCTGGTCACGTCGAGCAAACGATCCTTCGAGGCCGGTAGCCGCACGATGGTGGACGTGCTCAATGCGGAGGCGCAGCTGCAGACCACGCTGCGCGACTTGGCTGAAGCGCGCTACCTTTATTTGGTGTCGAGGGTGCGGCTGCGCGCACTTGTGGGAATGGATCGGGAGCACAACATTGGAGAGATCAATGGCTGGTTGGGCGCCATCCACTGAGCGCCTTGTGCTGCTCCCCGCATTCAGGAAGCCCGAAAGATCTCGATCGGGTGGTTGATGCCGCGCAACGTGACGCAACCCATCGATTCAGTCAGATGCTGCTTGAGACCCGCGTTTGCGCTCGGGCCAATGACGAGGTCGGTGGGCAAGTGGCGCGCAGCCTCTTCGAGGCGTGCGGCAAAATTGATGCAATCGCCGACGGCTGTATAGGTGCTCCTAAAGTCTGTGCCAAGATCTCCGACTAATGCGGTGCCGCTTTCGATACCAATTCGTACCCTGAGCGGTCTGTGCCCCCCGGACTGCCACTGCGTGTTGAAGGTAGCGACCTCTGCGAGCATCCTCTTTGCGGCTTGCAGCGCCCGGTCCGCTTGGTCAGAGCAGGGGAGTGGCGCGCCCCAGAACGCAACCAGGCCGTCGCCCGTATATTTGTCCAAAGTGCCATCCTCGGCCAATACTGGACGAGTCAGGCAGGCGAGGAAGTCTTTTGTCAGCGTTGCCGCTTCTGAAAGTGGGAGCGAGGAGATCGTCGCCGTGTAGTTCTCCATGTCAGCCACCAGGACGGTTACTTGACACAGCTTGGGGTCTAGGCTGTGAGTTAAATTGCGTCGCAATATTTCGTTGAGCACCGGGGGTGCCACGTAATGCGAGAGCATGCTTAATAGCCCGCGACTGCGTCGTTGAGTCTGTCGCCATTCATATGGCACGCCAAGCAACAGCAGCATGAAATACCCCCAAAGAGGCGCGCTCAAAGACCACTCCGCCCCACGCAACACTGCAGATATCGCGACAATGCCCCAGGCGGCAGTGAAACCAAGCAGCAGAAACACGCCGCCCCATGCTGAAAAGCGTGCGATACCGATCACCGCGGCGATGATGCTGAATACACACCAGGCGACGAAGAAAACGTGATCTGGTGGTGATTGCGGCAGACCGGCCTCGGCCAAGTCCAGGAGTCCGCTCAAACTCACGGCGTGCACCATCACGCCTGCAGTAATTGGTGCAAGCGGGGTAATCACTCGGTCACCCAGGCTTAGCGACGAAGATCCCACCAGTACATATCGACCCGCGATCAGGTCAGTGGGTGCTTGCTCATTCAAAATGAACGCCGCTGGGATGACCGTGTAGGCATTCAGTGCCCGGCTGTAAGGTATCCGCCACTGTCCGTTCGCATCGGTTGCGGGAGAGGCGAATTGCAGCTCTCCTCCACAGGTGATCAGTGCTCGAGCGAAGTGTGGGTAGTCCAGGTCCGCATAACGCGTCTGAATCGGGATGCGCCGCAAGACGCCGTCCTGATCTGGCCGATAACCAATGTTGCCGACGCAGGTGGCACGAGAAAACCCTGGGTTATTGCCGATGTAGCCCTGCGCGGGGAGTGCCGGCTCGCCTTGACCTGGTTTCTCGCCCCCGATTGGCTCGCCCTGCAACATGAGCACACTGCGGGCCGTGTAATCGAACACCTGCGCCAGCACCACGGGCCCGTGTTCGGCGAGCGATGCCAGCCGACCATCCCCGTCCGCGCTCCCGGCCGTCGGAAATACGATATCGAGTCCTACCACCTTCGCACCATAGGTTCCGAGCAAGATCTCGACCAAATCAGCGATCTGCGACCTGGGCCACGGCCAGGGGCCAATGTCCTTCAGCGAGTCCTCGGTGATGTCGATGATTGCGATGCGGTCTTCGGGCTGGGTGATCGCTGTGGCTTGAACAATACGGTCGCGAAGCGACTCGTCGATCCTGTTTGCGAACTCCGGCCGTTTCCAGTCGACGAAAAGCACCAATGCGCACGCAAACAAGGCAACAAAGCTGCGCACAAACGAGGGGGAGGCAACCTGTTTCATTGCAGTACCGAGCCCACGCGAAGCCAGCCGGAGCTAATAGTGGCCGTGCCCGAAATTCTCCGCAGGCTGCGATGGAATGCGCTTGGCCGCCTGGTCACGGAGACAGCACCAGTCGTCCGATCTGCCACGCCAATTGGCCCGCAGCAATACCGATGATGTTGCCGGCCATGTCGAACACGCAGAATCCACTCCCGAAGCGAAAATCCCAGCACTCCTTTGCCAAACCGATCAGCAAGACGATCAGCAACGCGGTGGCAGCCGGCATGGCCGAAAGCGCAGCAAGGGTGAGCCAGAAGCTCCATGTCATGTGTTTGCCCTTGTCCTCCTCCTTGAGTTTTGCCGGTAGCTGCAGAAAGAACTGGCGTATTGCGTTCGTCATGGCGTATCGAGTCCCTGCGGTATGGTACGTGTCTGCTTCAATACCGGGAGTCGAGCGTAGTCATACGGCCAGCGCCTGGTCGCCATTGGCTGCTTTTCGAAGTTTTTCAGGCTGGCGTATGATCAGTCGACGCATGTCCTTTTCGACAATGCCTTTCTGAATCAATAGCTGCAGTGCCCGCGAAACCGTTTCTCGGCTCGTATTGGCCATGATCGCGATCTCTTGCTGGGTTGGCATCCTGTCGATGGTGATCATGTCGCCATGGCCTTTTTCGGCAAATCGATGGATCAGGGCAAACACACGCTGAAACGCGTTCGGAATGCCTAGAATGGTGCGGTAGTCTGCCGCTCGCCGTATTGATGCGGCCATTC
>DMCZ01000090.1:0-3612 GCA_003446655.1 Thauera sp.
AGATGTGTATAAGAGACAGGATAGGTGTCGAGCCAGTCGAGCGGCAGGCGATAGAAGCCGATCATGGCGACGTGATCGAGCAGCTTGGCGTTGGAGTCGAGGCGCAGGCCGAACCCGTTGATGATGTTGTCCCGGGCCGCTTGAAGCTCCTCGGGGGTCGGTCCCTCGGCGAGAAACGTGGCGAGCGTCTGGCGCACCACCGCGAGCGCTTCCTCGGCCTGGCCGCCCCGCGTCTGCAGGCCGATCTGGAACGGTCCGGCAACCTGCTGCGGCGCGAGGAAGCTGTACACGCTGTAGGCAAAGCCGCGCTTCTCTCGTACTTCCCGCGTCAGTCGCGACACGAAGCCGCCGCCGCCGAGCACGTGGTTGCCGACGAGCAGTGCAAAGTAGTCCGGATCGTCGCGCGCCATGCCGAGCTGGCCGACGAGGATGTGGGCCTGCGCCGACGGGTGTGGGATGCGGAAGACCTGCGCGACGCTCGCCGCTGGCGTAGGTGGGGGCGTTGCGGGTTCGGTGGCCGGCAGCCCTTCGGTGAGGCGGGTCGCGATGCGTTCGGCTGTGGCGCGATCGACATCGCCGACGATCGCCACCGAGGCGCGGTTGGCGCCGTAGTGGCGGCGGTGGAAATCGACGAGGTCGTCGCGGCTGATCGCCGCCAGCGACTCGGGCGTGCTGTCGTGGCCATAGGGATGCCCGGCGTACAGCGCCGCGTTGAACTGGCGTGCCGCGAGCGTCGCAGGTTTGGTCAGCGCCTCGCGCAGGCCGGCGATTGCGCGACTGCGCTCGCGCTCGAGGATCTCGCCCGGAAAGTTCGGCTGCGCGAGCAGCGTGGCAACCAGTGCCACGGCGGCGTCGAGCTCGGCGGCCGAGGACAGGCTGCGCAGCGACAGGCTGGCGCGGTCGTTGTCTGCGCCCCCCTGAACCTCGATGCCGAGATCGGCCTTGCGGTCGGCGATGGTCTGCTCGTCGAGCGACCCGGCGCCCGCGTCGAGCAGGGCCTGCGTCATGCCGGCCAGTCCGGCCTTGCCCTCTGGGTCGAGTGCGGTGCCGGCGGCGAAGTCGATCTGGATATCGACCAGCGGCAGGGCGCGACTTTCGACGAAGTGCACGCGGGCGCCGGTGGTCGCCGTCCACTGCTCGATCCGCGGGGTGGCCTGGGCGGACGCGCTCAGCACGGCGAGGCCGATGCAGAGCGCGGCGAAAATTCCCCCTCGGGTGGCGATCGACGTGCCTCCCCGCGCGGGCCGCGCAGAGGCAGAGGAGTCGAGGGCGGGTGGGGTGCGCGCGGCTGTCGTTTCGATCATGACGATGCGGGTTCCGTGCATTCAAGCTCGGCGGTGGTGGCGCGAACGGGCGCCGGGCCGAGGCGGGAGGGCTGGAGTCCTGTGCGCCGAAGCGCGGCAGGTCGGTGATTCGTGGCTACGGACTCAATGGCGTGGTGCGGCGAAGGGCGAGCGCGGGCGCTTGCCGGCCAGCGCCTGCGGCTCGAGCCGGGCAGTGCTCAGGGTGTCGTCATCGAAGTAGCGGCGGGCGACCGCCTGGACCTCCTCGGCGGTGACC
Organism: Thauera sp.; assembly: GCA_003446655.1. GTDB lineage: Bacteria > Pseudomonadota > Gammaproteobacteria > Burkholderiales > Rhodocyclaceae > Thauera. Next base: position 1,561 of record DMCZ01000090.1, read on the forward strand.
GCGCGCAGTCCCTCGAGCAGCTTCGCCTCGTCGCGCCATGACAGCCCGGCCGCTTCGAGGTAGCCGATCTCCATCGCCTGGCCCATCAGGGAGTCGCGCTTGTAGACCTGGCTGGCGACGGCCTGCGTCTTCACGCGCGCCAGCTCTTCGGCGCTGATGCCCTCGTCGCGGATGCGCTGGATCTCGGCGCGCAGCGCCGCCTGCAGGGTCTCGGGGCTCGTGCCGGCAGCCGGCACGCCGAACAGGTAGAACAGCGAGGGGCCGCGGTTGCCGGTGTCGTAGCTGGCGCCAACGCTGACCGCGAGCTGCTGGTCGCGTACGAGGCGGCGAGTGAGGCGTGCGCCGTCGTAGCCGTCGAGCACCGCCACGAGCACCTGGAGGGCGTAGGTCTCGCGGTCATTGGCTGGATCGCGCAGCGCAGGCACCGGCCACGCCATGGCCAGGTAGGGAAGCTCTGCGGGCGCCTTCACCACCGAGCTGCGCGGGCCGCGCTGGACCGGCTCGGGCGAAATCCGGCGCGGGGGCAGCTCGCTTGCGGCCAGGCTGCCGTAGTGCTTCTCGGCATCACGGAATACCTCGCGGTGGTCGACGTCGCCGACGACGACCAGATAGGCGTTGTTGGGCGCATACCAGCGCCGGTACCAGGCGCGCGCGTCCTCGGGCTGCATGGCCTCGAGGTCGGGCATCCAGCCGATCACCGGGCGGCGGTAGGGGTGGGCCTGGTAGGCGGTGGCCATCAGTTGCTCGAACACCAGCGCGCGCGGCTGGTCGTCGGTGCGCAGGCGGCGCTCTTCCTTGACGACTTCGAGCTCGCGGCGGAACTCGTCGTCGGTGAGCACCAGGTTCTGCATGCGGTCGGCCTCCAGCGCCATCATCTCCGCCAGATGGGCGGGCGGCACCTGCTGGAAGTAGGCGGTGTAGTCCTTGCCGGTGAAGGCGTTGTCGCGCCCGCCGACCGCGGCCACGCGCTTGTTGAACTCGCCCGGGCCAACGTCACGGGTGCCCTTGAACATCATGTGCTCGAGCACGTGGGCGACGCCCGAGACGCCGTCCGGCTCGTCCATGCCGCCGGCGCGGTACCACACCATGTGCACCACCGAGGGCGCGCGACGGTCTTCCTTGACGATCAGCTTCATGCCGTTGGCAAGCGTGGTCTCGAAGGGGTTGGCGAGCGCGGGCTGCACGAGCGTGGCGGCGAGTGCGGCGCCCATCATCAGGCTGCGGGCTAGGGGGCGACGAAACATGGAGCTGTCCTGCATCTGTTAGAATCCGCGGCACTCCGCGAGACCCGCTGCGCGCTGCGCAGCCCGGCCGGGGAGCCGCATCTTAGCGTGATCGGCGACGCGCGCCCATGCGTGACCGGGCGGCCAGTGCCGACGCAAAACGACCTCTCTGACCCGAGCGTTTCATGTTTGGTTTCCTGAAGAAGAAGTTCGGCAAGTCCGATGAGGCAGCCAAGGCTGCCGAAGCGGACGCCGAGGCCTCGCTCGCCCCCGAGCAGGCCGATGCCAGCGGCGATGCCGGGGCCGTGTCGCCCGCATCGCCGCCGGCCGATGCCGAGACGGCCGCTGCGGCCGCAGCAGACGGCGCTGCCGCCGCGGCAGGCGAGGCGGAGGAGTCGGCCGCCGAAGGGCCTTCTCCAGCGGCTGCAGCAAGTGCGCCGGAGGCTGCAACCGAACGCGAAACCGCAGCCGCGCCGCAGCCTGAGCCGGGGGCAGAGCCGGTGCCTGCGCCTGAAACCGGGCGCGACGCTGCTTCAGCGTCCGAGGCGACGGCTGCCCCCGAGGGCGTGGCGCCTGCCGCCGCGCCGAAGAAATCCTGGACCGAGCGCCTCAAGGCCGGCCTCGCGCGCACCCGCCAGCAGCTCGGTGGCGGGCTGGCCAGCCTGTTCGGCCTGCGCAAGATCGACGAGGACCTGCTAGAGGAGCTTGAGTCGACCCTGCTGATGGCCGACTGTGGCGTCGATGCCACCCAGCACCTGATCGATGATCTGCGCCGGCGCTGGAAGCGCGACCGCCTGGAGACCGCTGACCAGTTGCAGCAGGCGCTCGC
>DMCZ01000090.1:3879-4585 GCA_003446655.1 Thauera sp.
ACCTGGGGCGAGCGCAACAACGTTACCGTGGTCGCGCAGGAGAGCGGCGACGCCGCGGCGGTGATCTTCGACGCCATCAACGCCGCGCGTGCGCGCAAGATCGACGTCGTGCTCGCCGACACCGCCGGCCGCCTGCCGACCCAGCTCCACCTGATGGAGGAGATCGCCAAGGTGCGGCGCGTGATCGCCAAGGCCGACCCCACCGGCCCGCACGAGGTGCTGCTGGTGCTCGACGCCAACATCGGCCAGAACGCGCTCACCCAGGTGAAGGCCTTCGACAAGGCGATCGGCGTCACCGGCCTGGTGGTCACCAAGCTCGACGGCACCGCCAAGGGCGGCGTGCTGGCGGCGATCGCGCGCCAGTGTCCGAAGCCCTTGCGCTTCATCGGCGTCGGCGAGGGCATCGACGACCTGCAGCCGTTCAAGGCGCGCGAGTTCGTCGATGCGCTGTTCGAGCCGGGCGCTGCGGCCGTCAAGACCGGAGCGGGCAAGCGCGCATGATCGTCTTCGAGGACGTCGCCAAGCGCTATGCGGGCGGCTACACGGCGCTGGCGGGCGTCAGTTTCGAAATCCGCCATGGCGAACTGGTCGTGCTGTCCGGGCATTCGGGCGCGGGCAAGAGCACGCTGTTCAAGCTGATTCCGGTGATCGAGCGGCCGACCGCCGGCCGCGTGCTGATCAACGGCCAGGACGTCTCGCACCTGCC
>DMCZ01000090.1:4874-5278 GCA_003446655.1 Thauera sp.
ATGCCGGCCGGCCTGTCGGGGGGCGAGCAGCAGCGCGTGGCGATCGCACGCGCCATCGTGAACCGCCCCTCCATCCTGATCGCCGACGAGCCCACGGCGCACCTCGATCCCGCCTACGCGGCCGACATCGCCGCGCTGTTCCGCTCCTTCAATGACGCCGGGGTCACCGTGCTGGTATCGACGCATGATGCCTCGCTGTTTGCCGCCAGCCGGCCGCGCAGGCTGGTGCTCGCCAAGGGGCTGCTNNGGCTGCTGTTCGATCGCAACGTCTACGACAACGTGATGCTGCCGCTGGTGATCACCGGCCATCCTGTCGGCGATGCGGCGCGGCGAGTGGCGGCTGCGCTCGAGCGGGTGGGGCTGGATGGTCGTGGCAAGGAGATGCCGGCCGGCCTGTCGGGGGG
>DMCZ01000090.1:5529-6508 GCA_003446655.1 Thauera sp.
CTGGTGCTCGCCAAGGGGCTGCTGGTGGAGGACTCGCGGCCAGGCGGGCGTCCGGCAACGGAGGTGGCGGCATGAGCAACTGGTTCTACCTGCACCTGCGCGCGATCGGCCACGCGCTGCGCCGGCTGGTCGCGCAGCCGCTGGGCACGCTGTTGTCGGCGCTGGTGGTGGGCATCGCGCTGTCGTTGCCGGGCGGCGGCTTTCTGCTGCTGGACAATGTGTCGTCACTGGTGCGCGGCGTCTCCGGGACGCCGGAGATCAGCGTGTTTCTCGCCATGGACGCCGACGCGCAGGATGTGGCTGCGATCGAGCAGCGGCTGAAGGCGGAGCCCGACCTGGCGAGCTATCGCTTCGTCCCGCGTGACGAGGGGCTGCGCCAGCTCGAGGCGGCCGGGCTCGGCGACGTGCTAGGCGGCTTGAAGTCGAATCCGCTGCCCGATGCGTTCGTGATCGCGCCGCGCGGAGGCGATCCTGCGGTGTTCGAAGGCCTGGCGGCGCGCATGCAGGGCTGGCCAAAGGTGGCGCACGTGCAGCGCGATTCGGCCTGGGTCGAGCGGTTGCATGCCTTGCTCGGGCTGGGCCGTTCGGCAGTGCTGATGCTCGCCAGCCTGCTCGGTTTTGCGCTGGTCATCGTCACCTTCAACACGATCCGGCTGCAGATCCTGACCCAGCGTCAGGAGATTGCGGTGAGCCGGCTGCTCGGCGCCACGGATCCCTTCATCCGCCGCCCTTTCTACTGGTTCGGCAGCTTGCAGGGTGCGCTCGGCGGGCTGGTGGCGCTGGGTACGATCTGGCTCGGGGTGCAGGCGCTTGCGCAGCCGGTGGCCCGGCTGGCCGAAAGCTACGGTGCGGTGTTCCAGCTCAGCGGACCGGACTGGCGCGCGGCGCTTGCGATCGTCGGCTTTGCCGCCTTCCTTGGCTGGCTCGGCGCGGTCATTTCCGTGCGCCGGCATCTCGCCGGGACTTGATCTTTCGTCCT
>DMCZ01000235.1:0-7721 GCA_003446655.1 Thauera sp.
GGCAGCCAGCCGAATACCGGGAACAGCGCGGCCTTGATCGAGAACGCGGTCAGCATCAGCACCACCGCAGCGTGCGCGGTGGCCGGCACCTCGCCGGCGGCGAAGGCCTGCGCCAGCAGCGCCATGTTGAGGCTGCCGCTGGCGCCGTAGAGCATGCCGGCGGCGAGCAGGAACATCATCGTCGCCACCAGGTTGAGCACGACGTATACCACCGTGCCCGACAGCCGGCGCTTGCCTCCGCCCAGCACCAGCAGCGCGAAGGAGCCGACCAGCAGCACCTCGAACCAGACGTAGAGATTGAACACGTCGCCGGTGATGAAGGCGCCGCACACGCCCACCAGCAGGCCATGCACCAGCGGATGGAGGTCGCGGCTGCGCGCCGGGTCCTCGTCGCGCGCCATCGCGAACACGATGGTCGCCGTGCCGATGATGCCGGTGATGGCCACCATCGCCGCCGACAGGCGGTCGATGACGAGCGTGATGCCGTAGGGCGCTGCCCAGCCGCCGGCCTGGGTGGCGAGGATCTGGTCCTGCGCTGCGAGGGCGACCAGCGCCAGCCCGGCGGCCGTGAGCGCCAGCGCGCCGGCCAGGCTGATCGCCCTTACCGCAGGCAGCGAATGACGTGCGAGCAGGGTCGCCACCAGGGTGGCGAGCGGGATCAGCAGCGGGGAGACGATCAGCGTGTTCATGCGCGCGCTCCCGGTGCGTTGCCGGACGCGGGCGTCGCCGGCTGCGCAGCTGCGGGCAGGTCCGGCGCCGGCTCCTCGGCCACCGCGGTGATGCGGTCGGTTTCGACGTTGCCGTGCAGTTCCCAGCTGCGCTTGAGCACTGCGAGCGCGAACACGAACAGCGCGAAGCCGATCACGATCGCCGTGAGCACCAGGGCCTGCGGCAGCGGGTTGACGGCGAGCGCGGGCGCGCCGGCCTCGGTGACGAAGGCGGCGGCCCGCCCGTCGACGCGACCTGCAGTGAACACCGCGAGGTTCACGCCATTGCCCAGCACCACGACGCCGAGCACCACACGCAGCAGGCCGCGGTCGAGCAGCATCCAGATTCCGATGGCGACGAGCAGGCCGACGGTGATGGAGAGGATGATTTCCATGTTCAGGCCTCGCGCTCGAGCAGACGGAACAGCATGTGCAGCACGGCGCCGAGCACGGTGAGGAAGACGCCGACGTCGAACAGCAGCGGCGTGCCCAGCGGCAGGCCGGCGGGGAAGATCCAGCTGCCCGTCAGGAAGGGCTGGCCGTGGACGAGGCCGACAAGCCCCGCGCCGGCTGCCACCGCCAGGCCGATCGCCAGCAGCGCCACGGGCGCCACGCGCAGCACGGCGCGTGCTCGCGCGACGCCGAAGGCCAGTGCCAGCAGTACCGCGGCGCTGGCCGCCACCAGGCCGCCGATGAAGCCGCCGCCAGGCAGGTTGTGGCCACGCCACAGCAGCACCAGGGAGATCAGCGCGAGCAGCGCCGACAACGGCAGGATGCCCTGGCGCAGCAGCACCGAGCCGAAGTCGGCGCTGCCCCGTGAGTCGCCAGCGCGCGTTCCATCCGCCAGCAGTCCCGCCGCCGCCAGGCCCGCGAGCGCTACGACCAGGATCTCGCCCAGGGTGTCGAGGGCGCGGAAGTCCACCAGGATCACGTTGACCACGTTTGCGCCCTTGCCGTCGGGGAGGCTGTGGTCGAGGTACCACTGTGCGAGGTCGCCAGGCATCGGCTGGCTGACCGTCATCAGCATCATCGCGCTGACCACGCCCCCGAGTACGACCGCCACCAGCGCGTGGAAGCGCCGCGCTGCCGGCTTGCGCGAGCCAACCAGCCGGGTGGGTGGCAGCTTGCGCAGCACGAGGGCGAGGAAGATCACGGTCAGCGTCTCGACCATCAACTGCGTGATTGCGACGTCAGGTGCGCGCGAAGCGAGGAAGATCATCGCCATGCCCAGCCCGCTCGCGCCCAGCGTCGCAACCAGCGCAACCCGCCCGGGCATCGTCGCCGCAGCCGCCGCACCCGCGACCGCGAGCGCGCAACCGAGCAGTGCGGCGATGTTCAGCGGGCTCGTCCGTTCGGGCCAGACGAGGTCGTCGCCGGCGGAGGCGACCACGCCGATCAGCGCGAACGCCGCGATCGCCAGCACCAGGGCGCTGACGTGCTGGCGCAGCGAGCCATGCTGGAAGCGGTCGGCCACCCGGGTGGCGAACGCGAAGACGCGCTTCAACAGGCGGTCCCAGATCATGTCGCCGCTCACCCGCCACAGCACGCGCCACAGCGACAGCCGGCGCCGCAGCCGGGTACGCTGCAGGTAGAAGAACACACCCAGCGCCACGGTGAGCAGGCTGGCGAGCAGGGCAGGGGTGAAGCCGCCCCACAGGTAGAGGTTCACCGGCACGGTGGCGCCCGACACGGCCTGCACCGCGGCGTCGATCAGCCAGACCTCGGCCAGGTTGTTGAAGGCGCCGAACACGAAACCGCCGATGGCCAGCAGCATCGGTCCGATCCACATCGGCAGGCTGACCTCGTGCGGGCTGTGCGGGTAGCGCCCCTCCTTGCCGAGGAAGCTGCGGACGAAGACCAGGCCCGCGGCCGTCAACAGCAGCGCGTTGGTGAGGATCATCACCGCGGTGGTGATCCAGCCCGCTACGCCGAGCTCGATCAGCCCGGCGTACTTGAACTCCTTGGCGATGAAACCGAAGAAGGGCGGAAGTCCCGCGTTCGAGAAGGCGGCGAGCGCGACCGCGAAGCCAGTGAGCGGCATGTGGCGGATCAGCCCGCCGAGCTGAGAGATCTGCCGCGTCCCGGTGGCATGGTCGACCGCGCCCACCGCCATGAACAACGCCGCCTTGTAGAAGGCGTGCGCCACCAGGTAGATGGCGAAGGCCTGCAGGCCGTAATGGGTGTTGGTGCCGAGCAGCATGGTCAGCTGGCCGAGCACGGTGACCGTGGTGTAGGCGAGCACGCGCTTGAGATCGGTCTGGCGGATCGCCAGCACCGCGCCGACCAGCGCGGTGGCGGCGCCGATGGTGATGAGGATCGTGCTCCAGCTCGCCGACCCGCCGAGCGTGGGGTTGAGGCGCGCGAGCAGATAGACGCCGGCCTTCACCATGGTCGCCGAATGCAGGTAGGCCGACACCGGCGTGGGCGCGGCCATGGCGTTCGGCAGCCAGAGGTGGAAGGGGAGCTGCGCCGACTTGGTGAAGGCGCCGATCAGCACCAGCGCGAGGATCGCCGGATAGAGCGCATGGCCGGCGATCGCCTCACCCGATAACCCGGAGAACTGCCAGCTTCCGCCCACGTTGCCGAGCAGGATCAGGCCGGCGAGCAGGGCCAGGCCGCCGCCGCCGGTAATCAGCAAGGCCTGCAGCGCAGAGCGCCGCGAGTCGGCCTTGTCGTGCAGGAACGCGATGAGCAGGAAGGAGGCGACGCTGGTCAGCTCCCAGAACACGAACATCGCGATCAGGTCGTCGGCCAGTACCAGCCCGAGCATGGCCGCCATGAAGCCGAGCAGGTAGGCGTAGAAGCGGCCGAGGTGGTGATGATCCGACAGGTACGCGCCGGCATAGAGCACGATCAGCGTGCCGATGCCGGTGATCAGCAGCGCGAACAGCAGCGACAGGCCGTCGAGGCGGAACGCGAGCCCGATGTCGAGCGCCGGCACCCAGGCCAGCGTCGACGTCAACACGCCGCCCCCGGCAACGAGCGGCATCTGGGTCAGGAAGAAGATGAACGCCGCCAAGGGCGCAATGGCCAGCAGCCAGCCCGCGCGCTGGTCCAGTCGGCAGGCGAGCGGCGGCGCAATCAGCGCGGCGAGAATGATGAGGCCTATGCTCGCGAGCACGCCTCACCCCGGCAGGTCCGCTTCATGGTCGTCTCCCCGAAACAACGGGCGCCGACCGCATTGCGCGGGGCGCCCTGGTTCTATTTACGGGAAAGTGACCGCCCCGCCGGCTTCAGGTTCCTGACTCGAGCGCCCGGAGATCTCCTCCTGCTCCGGTGCGCAAGCCGTTTGCCGGCAGCTCAGTGCATCGCGGCATGTGCACGCGGCTGGCCGCGAGCGCTGATTTCGGGGTGCGCTTCGTAAAGGCCGCTATGGCGAGCAAAGCAGCCGGCGAGGGGGCACACCTGCCCTGGTGGGCATCCATGTTCGCAAGCGCATTCCTTGCGGGTTTCGTCCAGCAGCACCATTTGATGCATGGTTTCACAGCGGGCGATGGGGGCGTCGAACGTGCACATGATGGTCTCCTTTGGTATTGCCTTCTGGTACTGCGTTTTCTGTGTCTGCTCGTGATTTATTTCACGCTGGACTTGATTGAAATCTAGCTTGTGGGCTGGAAATTGCTGTTGTAAGTGAAGAAGTGTTGATCTATGTCAACATTTCGGGGCATTTAGCGTCAGTGCAACACGCTGTCCGATCGCCGCAACGCAGGCCCGTCAACACCTCACTCCGCGCGCAAGGCCTCCACCGCGTTCAGGTGCGCCGCGCGCCGCGCCGGCAACACCCCCGCCAGCAATCCGATGCCGAGCGCAAGTACCTCGGCGATGACGACGAAGTGCCAGGGCGTGGCCACCGGCATGGCCGGAATCAGCAGGCCCACGAGCTGCGCCAGCCCGCTGCCGATCACCAGACCGAGCACCCCGCCCACGCCGGCGAGCACGACGGCTTCACCGAGGAACAGCGCGAGGATCGTCCGCCGCCGCGCGCCGAGCGCGACCAGCAGGCCGATCTCGTTGGTGCGCTCGGTCACCGCGATGGTCATGATGGTGACGATGCCCACCCCGCCCACCAGCAGCGAGATTCCGCCGAGCGCGCCGACCGCGGCGGTCAGGATGCCGAGGATGTTAGACAGCGTCGCCAGCATGTCTTCCTGGGTGCGGATGGTGAAGTCCTCGCGGCCGTGGCGCGCGATCAGGCTGCGCTTGACGAGCTCGACGACGCGCGCCGCGGGCACCTGCTCCTCGTAGTCGAGGCCGATCTCCATCAGCCCGTCGCGCTTGAACAGGGCGAGGCCGCGCGCGGTCGGGATGAAGGCGGTGTCGTCGAGGTCGATGCCGAGGAACTGGCCCTTCTCCTCCATGATGCCGATCACGCGGTAGCGCTCGTCGCCGATCTGCACGCGCTCGCCGAGCGCGTTGCCGGCGCCGAACAGCTCGCGCTTGAGCTTGGGGCCGAGCACGACGAAGGCGCGCGCGCTGGCACTGTCGTCCGGCGGCAGGAACTGGCCGACGCGCACCCGCATCGCGTACACCGCGTGCATGTCGGCGCCGCCCGCCAGCACCATCGTGCGGCGTACGCGGCCGTTGGCGCGCACCTCGGCGTTGCCGCTGACGTTGCCGGTGACGTGGCGCACGTGCGGCAGCTTCGCGAGCGCGGCGACGTCGTCGAGGGTGAGCTCGCGCGCGGTGGACGGCAGGCCGGGCGGGCCGCCGCGCGGACCCTGGCGGCCGGGGGTGATCTCGATGACGTTGGTGCCGAACTGACCGAACTCCTGCAGCACGAAGCGGTGCAGGCCCTCGCCGATCGAGGTGAGCAGGATCACCGCGGCGATCCCCACCGCGATGCCGCCGAGCGTGAGCGCGCTGCGCAGGCGGTGCGCGGTGAGCGAGCGTAGCGCGAGCTGCAGGAAGTCGGCCCAGCGCATGGTGCTACCGCTTCATCAGCGCCTGGACCGGGTCCAGGGCGGCGGCCCGGCGCGCCGGCATCACGCCGAACAGCAGGCCGGTGACGAGCGCGGTACCCAACGCGGTGGCCACCGCCCAGTCGGGCGGCCAGGCGGGCAGGGCGGGGAATACGAGCCGGATCAGCCACGCCCCGGCATGGCCGAGCGCGAAGCCGGCCACCGCGCCGGCCAGCGACAGCAGGCCGGCCTCGGCGAGGAAGGCGAGGCGGATCGCGCGCGCGCTGGCGCCGAGCGCCTTCAAGAGGCCGATCTCGCCGGTGCGCTGGGTCACCGCCACCAGCATCACGTTCATGACCAGGATGCCGGCCACCGCCAGGCTGATCGCGGCGATGCCGGCGACGCCCAAGGTGAGCGCGCCGAGGATGCGGTCGAAGGTGCCGAGCACCGCGTCCTGGGTGATGACGGTGAAGTCGAGCTCGCCGTCGCGGCGCGCGCGCAGCAGATCCTCGACCTGGCGCTGCGCCGGCGCCAGCGCCTCGCGGTCGCGGGTCTCGACCATGATTCGGAACAGCGCGTTGGTGTTGAACATGGCCTGCGCGGTGGCGACCGGCACCAGCACCAGCTCGTCGGAGTTCATCCCCAGCCCGCGCCCGGCCGGGCCCATGATGCCGATCACGCGCAGGCGGCGGTCGCCGAGGCGGATCATGCGGCCGATGGCGTTCTGGTTGCCGAACAGCTCGGCGCGGATGGTCTCGCCGATCACCGCCACCGCGGTGGCGCGGCCGAAGTCCTCGCGCGGCAGGAACTGGCCGCCGGCGACCTTGAAGCCGCGGATGTCCAGGTAGTCGGCGCTGGTGCCGACCACCAGCACCTCGCGCAGGCGGCCGCCGACCGAGATCTCGGAGTTGCCGACGGTCAGCGGCGCGACGCGCCGCACCAGCGCCAGGCGCAGCAGCGCGGCGGCGTCGTCGTTGGTGAGGTCGCGCGGGGTGCTGCTGACGAAGCTGCCCGGATTGACGCCGCCGGTCTCGGTGCGGCCGGGCAGCACGATCAGCAGGTTGGCGCCGAGCGCCGAGAACTCCTCCACCACATAGCGCCGCGCGCCGTCGCCGAGCGCGGTGAGCATGACCACCGCGGCCACGCCGATCGACATCGCCAGCACCATCAGCGCGCTGCGCAGCGGGTAGCCGAGCGCCGCGCGGGTGGCGAAGCGCAGGGTGTCGGCGGGGCTCATGCCGGTTGTGTTTCGCGGCGCAGGTCGTGCTGGATGGCGCCGTCTTCCATCAGCACGCGGCGGCGGGCGCGCTCGCCCATAGTGGGGTCGTGGGTGACGACGATCAGGGTCATGCCGCCGGCGTTGAGTTCCTCGAGCAGGGCGGTGACTTCCTGGCCGGTGGCGCGGTCGAGGTTGCCGGTGGGTTCGTCGGCGAGCAGCATCGCTGGCCGCATGATGGTGGCGCGCGCGATCGCCACACGCTGGCGCTGGCCGCCGGAGAGTTCTTCGGGGCGGTGGTGGGCGCGGGTCTCGAGACCGAAGTCCTTGAGCGCCTGTTCCACACGGCGGCTGCGCTCGTGCGGCGGGATGCCGGCGAGCATCAGCGGCAGGGCGACGTTCTCGGCGGCAGTGAGCCGGGGAACGAGGTGAAAGCTCTGGAACACGAAGCCGATGCGCGCGCTGCGCACCGCGGCCTGCTCGTCCGCGGACAGCGTGGTGACGTCGCGGCCTTCGAGCCGGTAGTGGCCGGCGTTGGGGCGGTCGAGCAGGCCGAGGAGGTTGAGCAGGGTGGATTTGCCGGAGCCGGACGGGCCCATCACGGCGACGTACTCGCCGGCCTCGATGCGCAACGAGACGTCGCGCAGCGCGTGCACCTGGCTGTCGCCGAGCTGGAAGATGCGGTTGATGCCGTCGAGTTCGATCTGGGCCATGGGTGTTGTTGATCGGGTCCGGTTTCAGCTGATCTGGAGGCTTGTTCCTGACTTCTGTTTCGAGGGGTTGCTGAGAGTTGCTGCTTGAAAAACCGAGAGGCTCGGAGGCTCGTTGCGGGGACGCGCACGGGGTGTTCCTTCCGGGGCTGCGGAACTCGCCCTTCGGGCTCGGACAGTCCTCGCCCCT
>DMCZ01000235.1:7980-13055 GCA_003446655.1 Thauera sp.
CCTCGCCCCTTCAGGAACACCCCATGCACATCCTGGGATCGTTGGATCTGCTCAACCGAACGGCAAGACACCGATTGCTTGACGCCTCGAGCCGGTACCGAAGCGAGCAGAGTCGATGCCGGAAGGCGATGGTGCTCGGGCGATTGAGCGGCGACAACGGTAGCCGGGGATGTGCGGGGTATTCGTGAAGGGGCGAGGACTGTCCGAGCCGAGCGAAGCGAAGGTGAGTTCCGCAGCCCCGGAGGGAATACCCCGCGCGTCCCCGGCGGATTCTCGCCGTACCCTTTAGCCCCCATTGGCTGCCGGTATCGTTACCTTGGCCCCTGCCACTACCCCCTGACGCTCCAATGACGTCACTACCCGTTCCCCTTCCGCGAGCCCCGACAGCACCTCCGTAAACTCCCAGTTCGCCACCCCGGTCTGCAGCGTGCGCTCGACCAGCGTATCGCCGTCCACCACCAGCACCCGCCCGCCTTCACGCAAGGCCGCAGTCGGAATGCGCAAGACCTCGGCGCGGCTGTCGAGCACGATCTCCACGTCGGCGCTGTAACCGACCAGCATGCCGCGCGCCTCGTCCGGGCGGACGAAGTCGACATCCACCTCGACCGTGCGCGCCTGCTTCTCCACCGCGGTGATGTAGGGCGCGACGCGCTTTACCTTGCCCTCGAACACCGTGCCCGCCATCGCCTCGAGCGTGATCCGCACCGGCAGCCCCGGGCGGATCTTCGGGGCATCGATCTCGTCCATCGGCGCCTTCACGTACAGACAGGAATCGTCGATGAGGTCGATCGCCGGCGGCGTCGGCACGCCGGGCGGGGAAGGGATGGAGATCTCGCCGAGCTCGCCGCTGATGCTGGCCACGGTACCGGCGAAGGGCGCGACCAGCACCAGGCGCTGGCGGTCGGTCTCGGTGGCGGCGAGCTGTGCCTGCACGGTGGCGACGTCGGCGCGTGCAGTGTCGCAAGCGGCGCGGCGCGCGCGGGCCTCGGTGCGCGCCTTTTCTTCTGCGCTGGCCGAGACGAAGCCGCGCCTGACGAGCTGCGCCTGGCGTGCCGCCTCGCGCTCGGCGTTGTCGGCCACCGTGCAGGCTTCCTGCACCCGCTGGCGCGCGGTGGCGAGCTGCGCCTGGTTGATCGCCAGGCGCGCCTCCAGGTCGCCGTGCCACAGTCGCATCAGCACTTGCCCGGCTGCGACGCGGTCGCCTTCCTTGACCCCCAGCCACTCGATGCGCCCACCGACGATGGTCGCCATCTTGGTGCGCTGGCAGGCCTCGATCTCGCCCGCGCGGGTGTTCGACAGCGTCGCCTCGACCAGGCCGCGGCCAACCTGATGCACCACCACCTCGATTGGCTTGGGGCGGGTGAACCACCAGCCCGCCGCCCCCAGCGAGGCCAGGACGAGGAGTGCGATCAGCAGGCGGCGGAGGGTTTTCATGGCATCAGGGTGTGGGTTTTACTTTCCGCCCTTCGCCCACGAATCCTTCAGCGTCACCGTGCGGTTGAACACCGGCGCGCCTGGCTTCGAGTCCACCCGGTCGGCGACGAAGTAGCCGTGGCGTTCGAACTGGAAGTGCTCCTCTGGCCGGGCGTCCTTGAGCGCGGGCTCCAGGTACGCGGTGATTACGCGCTTGCTGTCCGGGTTGATGTCGGTGAGGAAGTCGCGCTCGAAGTCCGGCGCGTCGCCCTCGCGGCGCTGGCCGGGGTGGGGGTGGGCGAAGAGGCGGTCGTAGATCCGGACCTCGGCCTCGTAGCCGTGCGCCACCGACACCCAGTGCAGATTGCCCTTGACCTTGTAGTTGTCGGCGCCGGGGGTGCCGGACTTGGAGTCGGGCATATACTCGGCGAGCACCGCGGTGACGTTGCCGTCGGCGTCCTTCTCGCAGCCGGTGCACTTGACGACGAAGCCGTAGCGCAGGCGCACCATGTTGCCCGGGTAGAGGCGATGGAAGCCCTTCACCGGCTCCTCCATGAAGTCCTCCCGCTCGATCCACAGCTCGCGCGAGAACGGCATGTCGCGCTTGCCCAGCTCCGGCTTCAAGGGGTGGTTGGGCGCCTGGCACAGCTCCGAGTCGCCTTCGGCGTAATTGGTGATGACCAGCTTCAGCGGATCGAGCACCGCCACGCGGCGCTCGGCTGCCTCGTTGAGGTCGTCGCGCATGCACTCTTCGAGCACGCTCATGTCGATCCACGAATCGGCCTTGGACACGCCGATGCGCTCGGCGAAGCGGCGGAATCCGGCGGCGGTGAAGCCGCGGCGGCGGGCGCCGATCAGCGTCGGCAGGCGTGGGTCGTCCCATCCGGCGACGTGGCCTTCATTGACGAGCTGGATCAGCTTGCGCTTGGACAGCACGACGTAGGTCAGGTTGAGGCGGGCGAACTCGATCTGCTGCGGCAGCGGGCGCGGGAAGTGGCCTTCGGTGGCGAGCGCGTCGAGCAGCCAGTCGTAGAACGGGCGCTGGTCCTCGAACTCGAGCGTGCACACCGAGTGGGTGATGTTCTCGATCGCGTCCTCGATCGGGTGCGCGAAGGTGTACATCGGGTAGATGTGCCAGGCGTCGCCGGTGCGATGGTGGGTGGCGTGGCGGATGCGATAGATCGCCGGGTCGCGCAGGTTGATGTTGGGGCTCGCCATATCGATCCGGGCGCGCAGCACGTGCGTGCCTTCGGCAAATTCGCCGGCGCGCATGCGCGCGAAGAGGTCGAGGTTCTCGTCGACGCTGCGGTTGCGGTAGGGGCTGTCCTTGCCCGGCTCGGTCAGCGTGCCGCGGTTGGCGCGCATTTCCTCGGCCGACTGCGAGTCGACATAGGCCTTGCCGGCCTTGATCAGGCTCACTGCGCAGGCGTACATCTTGTCGAAGTAGTCCGATGCAAAGTAGAGGTGCTCGCCCCACTCGAAGCCGAGCCACTTCACCGCCTCGAGGATGGCGTCGACGTATTCCTGCTCTTCCTTCTCCGGGTTGGTGTCGTCGAAGCGCATGTGGCAGACGCCGCCGTAGGATTCGGCCAGCCCGAAATTCAGGCAGATCGACTTGGCGTGACCGTAGTGCAGGTAGCCGTTGGGTTCGGGCGGGAAGCGCGTCTCGACGCGGCCGCCCCATTTCGCCGTGCGCATGTCCTCGTCGATGATGTTGCGGATGAAGTTGGAGGCGACGGGGACTTCGGTGGCGGAGTTCTTTTCGGGTTTCATGACACGGAGGATCTGGAAGGTCGGCCTCGTGGCCGGGGGGGCGGATTGGACGCAATTGTAGCCGATCCGCCTTGTGCGCTCGGCTGCGCCGGCCCAGCGGGTAGAATCGGGCTTCAGTTCTTGTGGATGGGTGGCGGATTCCATGTACCGGGTCGTCTCGTTGGAGCGGTGGCGATGAACTTGGCCAACTTCGCCGCAGTGGGCATGGGTGCGGCGCTCGGCGCCTGGCTGCGCTGGGGACTGGGTGTGTGGCTCAATCCGCTGTTCGCACTGATCCCGCTCGGCACCCTGGTGGCGAATCTGGTCGGCGGCCTGGCGATGGGCGTCACGCTGGCCGTCGTGCACACCTGGCCGGGCATGGCGCCTGCGCTGAAGCTGCTGCTCACCACCGGTCTGCTCGGCGGCCTGACGACGTTTTCCACCTTCTCCGCCGAAGCGTTTCACCTGCTGCAGCGCGGTGCGCTCGGCTGGCTTGCGCTGCACCTGTCCGTGCATGTGCTCGGCTCGGTGTTGATGACCTGGGCCGGCTATGCGCTCTTCACTGCGCTTCGGAGTCAGCACTGAGAGCGTGAGAGTTTTTCCCCAACCTCGCCCCAGATTGTTTTGGGGCTGGCATGCTTCAAGCCATGAGCGAATCCGAACTTCATAACGAACCGCCGTCCAGCTTGTTCGATGACCTGCCTGCGGTAGAAGAGCAGCAGGTGATGGCGGCCAGGCGGGCGCGCGCGGCGGCGCGGCGGCAAGGTGCGCCGCGCCTGCTGCAGCCCAACCGCGGGCAGATCGAACTGCGCGCCTCGGACCTGGAGTCGCTGCTCGGTGAGGATCACCGGGCTCGGCTGGTGTGGGGCTACGTCGAGCGGCAGGACCTGAGCCGCTTGATCGAATCGATCAAGGCCCGCGGCAGCAACGCCGGACGCTCGGCGATCGACCCGCGGATCCTGTTCGCGCTGTGGCTGTACGCCACGCTCGATGGGGTGGGCAGCGGCCGGGAGATCGCCCGTCTCACGCGCGAGAGCGACGCCTACCGCTGGATCTGCGGTGGCGTGTCGGTGAATTACCACGCGCTCAACGACTTTCGCTCAGGCAACGAGAGCTTGATGGACGAAGTGCTCACGGCCAATGTCGCTGCGCTGGCCTCGGCTGGGGCGATCAGCCTGGAGCGCGTGGCGCAGGACGGCATGCGCGTGCGTGCCGATGCGGGCGCAGCGTCGTTTCGGCGGCAGGCCAGCCTCGAGCAGCACTTGGCCGAGGCCGGCGAGTTGGTCGATGACATCAAGAAACGCGCCGCGGCCGATCCGGCAGCGGCCAGCCGCCGGGCGCAGGCTGCGCGCGAGCGTGCCGCGCAGCAGCGCGAGGAGTGCATCCGCGCCGCGCTGGAGCAACTGCCGCAGGTGCAGGCGGCCAAGCGGCGCAACGGTGAAAAGCCCGAGCAGGCACGAGCCAGCACCACGGATGCCGACGCGCGGGTGATGAAGATGGGCGACGGCGGCTACCGGCCAGCGTTCAACGTACAACTGGCCACAACGTGCGAGGACCAGGTCATCGTCGGGGTGGAGGTGAGCAACACTGGCAGCGACATGGCGCAGATGGCGCCGATGCTCGAGCAGGTCATCGAGCGCACGGGCACAGTACCCGGGCAATGGCTGGTCGATGGGGGCTTTCCCGCGCACGAGCAGATTGAGGCGGTGCATGCGCACACGAAAGGCCAGACCGAGGTCATCGCCCCGGTGCCCGAGCCCAGGCGCAAGGCAGACAAGCGCGACGACGACGCCCGCCCGCCGCCGGACAAGTACCGGCGCAAGGAAGGGGACTCCGAGCCGGTGGCGCAGTGGCGTGCGCGCATGGCCGGCGACGAGATCAAGGATGTGTACAAGCAACGCGCGGCCACG
>DMCZ01000143.1 GCA_003446655.1 Thauera sp.
GTCGCGGGGGCTGGGAGATGTGTAAAAGAGACAGCGCCCGCCGCGCCGGGCGTAACGAGCCTGCCGTCAATCGGCTGTACACGGTCGTCCTCGATGCCGGCCATGGCGGCGAAGACCCCGGGGCAATCGGCCGTGGCGGTAGCTACGAGAAGAACGTCACGCTGTCGATCGCCCGCCGTCTCAAGCGCAAGATCGATGCCGAGCCGGGCCTGCGCGCCGTGCTTACGCGTGATGGCGACTACTTCGTTCCGCTGCACCAGCGCGTCGCCCGCGCCCGTCGCGTGCGCGCAGACCTGTTCGTCTCGATCCACGCCGACGCCTTCGTGCGCCCGGAGGCCAACGGCAGCTCGGTCTACGTGCTTTCCGAGCGCGGGGCCTCGAGTTCGGCTGCGCGCTGGCTGGCGCAGAAGGAAAACGATGCCGACCTCGTCGGCGGCATCAATCTGGCCCGCCAGGACGGCCATATCGCCCGCACCCTTCTCGACCTGTCGCAGACCGCTACCATCAACGACAGCTTCAAGCTCGGCCGCGCAATGCTGGGCGAGCTCGGAACGATCAACCGCCTGCACAAGCCGGAAGTGGAGCAAGCCGGCTTTGCGGTCCTGCGTGCGCCGGACATTCCGTCGGTGCTGGTCGAGACCGCGTTCATCAGCAACCCGCAGGAAGAGCGGCGACTGAACGATGAGGCGTATCAGGACAAGATGGCCACCGCGCTGATGCGAGGCATAAAGCGCTACTTCGACGAGCACGGCCCCGCAACACCGACCCGGGTGGCGCGCCTGGACTGATCTCCACTTGCCGGATCGCCGCGCGCCGAACGTCCCGGCAAGCAGCCCCAGACGCCCGCAGAAGCGGGCTTTGTCGCTATAATCGCGGCTTTTTCAGGCGCTTATGCAGGTTCACCGCGGGATTCCCGAGCACGCCGATACGGCTGCGGTGCTCACCATCGGCAACTTCGATGGCGTTCATCTCGGTCACCAGGCCTTGCTTACGCTGCTGACCGGAAAGGCCCGCGAGCTTGGCCTGCCGGCGGTAGTGCTCACCTTCGAGCCGCACCCGCGCGAATTTTTCAGTCCAGACGACGCACCTGCCCGCCTCGCCTCCCTGCGCGAAAAACTGCTGCTGCTCGACAGCGCCGGCGTCGATCGGACCTACATCTGCCGCTTCAACGCCGAGCGCGCGGCGCAGAGTGCGGAGAGCTTCATTCGCGACACGCTGGTGCGCGGCCTGGGCGTTCGCCACCTGTTCGTGGGCGACGACTTCCGCTTTGGTGCGCGTCGCCAGGGCAACTTCGCCATGCTGCGCGAAGCCGGTCTCGCGCAGGGCTTCGGCGTCGAATCCATGCCAACGCTCGATGTCGCCGGCGAACGCGTCTCCAGCTCGGCGGTGCGCGCCGCCTTGCTCGAGGCCGATCTCAGCCACGCCGCGCGCCTGCTCGGACGCCCCTACAGCATTGCCGGCCGTGTGAGTCATGGTGACAAGCTCGGGCGCCAGCTTGGGTTTCCGACCGCCAACATCCAGATGAAGCACCGCCGCCCGGCACTCACCGGCGTCTTCGCGGTCAGCGTCGAGGGCTTGGCTGCACGCCGCATCACCGGGGTTGCCAACATCGGCGTACGCCCGACTGCCACTGCGCGCGGACGCGCCCGCCTCGAAGTCCATCTCTTCGACTGGACGCGGAACTGCTACGGTGCGCACATTCGCGTGCATTTCCTGCACAAGCTGCGCGACGAGCACAAGTTCGAGTCACTGGACGCCCTGCGCGTGCAGATCGCGCGCGATGCACAGGACGCGCGCGACTGGTTCGCTGCGCACCCTGACCCGGAATCCGCCTGATCCTGCGCAGACCCGCCCACCCGAATCGTACCGACCCAACCGACACCCGACTTCGCCATGGCCGACTACCGCAAGACGCTCAACCTGCCCGACACCCCCTTCCCGATGCGCGGCGACCTGCCCAAGCGCGAGCCGAACTGGATCGCCGACTGGCAACAGAAGAAGCTCTACCAGCGCATCCGCAAGGCCAGCGCCGGCCGGCCCAAGTTCGTGCTCCACGACGGCCCGCCCTACGCCAACGGCAGCCTGCACATCGGCCACGCGCTGAACAAGATCCTCAAGGACATCATCGTGCGCTCGAAGACGCTCGCCGGCTTCGATGCGCCCTACGTGCCGGGCTGGGACTGCCACGGTCTGCCGATCGAGCACAAGGTCGAGGTCACCCACGGCAAGAACCTGCCCGCCGACAAGGTGCGTGAGCTGTGCCGCGCCTACGCCGCCGAGCAGATCGAGATCCAGAAGGCCGACTTCATCCGCCTCGGCGTGCTCGGCGACTGGGACAACCCCTACCGCACGATGGACTTCGCCAACGAAGCCAACGAGATCCGCGCGCTGGCCGAGATGACGAAGAACGGCTACGTGTTCAAGGGCCTGAAGCCGGTCAACTGGTGCTTCGACTGTGGCTCGGCGCTGGCCGAAGCCGAGGTGGAGTACGCCGACAAGCCGTCGCCGACGATCGACGTCGCCTTCCCGGTGGCCGAGGCTGACAAGCTCGCTGCCGCCTTCGGCCTGGCCAAGCTCGACAAGCCCGCCGCCGCAGTGATCTGGACCACCACCCCGTGGACCATCCCCGCCAACCAGGCTCTCAACGCCCACCCTGAGTTCGACTATGCGCTGGTGGACGTGGGTGATCGTCTTCTGGTGCTCGCCAGGGAACTGGTCGAGACCGCCCTGCAGCGCTACCAGCGCGAAGGCACGATCGTCGCGACCGCCAAGGGCGTGGCGCTCGACTGCATCGCGTTCCGCCATCCCTTCTACGACCGTGTCTCACCGGTGTATCTGGCCGATTACGTCGGCGTGGACGCTGGCACCGGCATCGTGCATTCGGCCCCGGCGCATGGCGTGGACGACTTCAACTCGTGGCGCGCCTACGGCCGCAGCAACGAGGAGATCCTGTCGCTGGTCATGGGTGGCGGCGAGTACGTGCCCGACCTGCCCTTCTTCGGCGGCATGAACATCTGGAAGGCCAATGCCGCCATCGTCGACAAGCTCGCCGAAGTCGGTGCCCTGCTGTCGCACGGTAAGATCACCCACAGCTACATGCACTGCTGGCGCCACAAGACGCCGCTGGTGTATCGCGCCACCGCGCAATGGTTCGTCGGCATGGACAAGGTCGCAGCCGATGGCTCCACGCTGCGCGAGCGCGCGCTGCGCGCGGTCGAGGCGACCAAGTTCTACCCCGGCTGGGGCCAGGCGCGCCTGCACGCGATGATCGCCAACCGCCCCGACTGGTGCATCTCGCGCCAGCGCAACTGGGGCGTGCCGATCCCCTTCTTCCTGCACAAGGAAACGGGCGAGCTGCATCCGCGCACGGTCGAACTGATGGAAGAGGTTGCCAAGCGCGTGGAGAAGGAAGGCATCGAGGCCTGGTTCAGGCTCGACGCTGCCGAGCTGCTCGGCGCCGAGGCCGCCCAGTACGACAAGATCAGCGACACGCTGGATGTCTGGTTCGACTCCGGCACCACGCACAAGCACGTGCTGCGCGGCTCGCACAACGACGGCCACCCGGAAGGCCCGCGCGCCGACATGTATCTGGAAGGCTCCGACCAGCACCGCGGCTGGTTCCACTCCTCGCTCCTGACCGGCTGCGCGATCGACGGCCACGCGCCCTACCGCAGCCTGCTCACCCACGGCTTCGCGGTGGACGGCCAGGGCCGCAAGATGAGCAAGTCGCTCGGCAACGTGGTGGTGCCGCAGGAAGTCACCAGCAAGCTCGGCGCCGAGATCCTGCGTCTGTGGGTGGCGTCCACCGACTATTCGGGCGAGCTGTCGATCTCCAAGGAGATCCTCGACCGCGTGGTCGAGGTCTATCGCCGCGTGCGCAACACCCTGCGCTTCCTGCTCGCCAACACCGCCGACTTCGACATCGCCCGCGACGCGGTGCCGCTCGAGCAATGGATGGACCTCGACCGCTACGCGCTCGCCTTCACCCGCCAGATGGCGCAGCAGGCCGAGGCCGACTACGCGAAGATGGAGTTCCACCGCGTGGTGCAGGCGCTACAGGTGTTCTGCGCCGAGGACCTCGGCGCCTTCTACCTCGATATCCTCAAGGACCGCCTGTACACCACCGCCGCCGGCAGCCTGCCGCGCCGTGCCGCGCAGACCGCGTTGTGGCACATCACCCAGACGCTGCTCAAGCTGATGGCGCCGATCCTGTCCTTCACCGCCGAGGAAGCCTGGGCCATCCTGAACCCGGCCAGGGCCGGCGAGGAACCCGACAGCGTGATGCTGCACACCTTCCATGCCCTGCCGGCGCAGGAAGGGGAAGCCGGCCTCTCCGCGCGCTGGGAGACCATCCGCGCGGTGCGCGCCGAGGGCCTCAAGGTCATCGAGGCGCTGCGCACCGAGGGCAAGGTCGGCGCCTCGCTGCAGGCCGAGCTCGAGCTCGCGCTCACCGCCGACAAGTTCGCCGCCATGGCGAGCCTGGGCGAGGACCTGCGCTTCGTCACCATGACCTCCGCGGCCACGCTCGCCGAGGTGGCCCGGGTCGAGGACGAGCGCATCGTGGCCGCCCCGAGCGCAGCGCAGAAGTGCGAACGCTGCTGGCACTATGCCGAGTCCGTGGGCAGCCATGCCGAACACCCGACGCTGTGCGGACGCTGCGTGAGCAATCTGTTCGGCGAAGGCGAAACACGCAGCCATGCCTGAGGCGGCCCGCACGATGACGACGCCGCATCCGGCTCCCCGCCCGCAGAACGCGCTGGCGCTGATGCTGCCCTGGCTGATTCTCGCAGGTGTGGTTGGCGTGCTCGACCAGCTCACCAAGCAACTGGTGCTGGCGAACCTGCACTACGGCGAGGTGATCCCGATCACCAGCTTCTTCGACCTCGTACTGGTGTTCAACACCGGGGCGGCGTTCAGTTTCCTTGCCGAGCATGGCGGCTGGCAGCGCTGGTTCTTCACCGTGCTGGCGCTCGGCATCAGCGGCTGGCTGCTCACGCTGATGCACCATCACCGCCACGAAAGGCTCTTGCCGGCAGCCTTTGCGCTGATCATCGGCGGCGCACTCGGCAACGTCTACGACCGCCTGGTCCACGGCGCCGTCGTCGATTTCCTGCACTTCCACTACGCCGGCTGGAGCTGGCCGGCGTTCAACCTGGCCGACTCGGCCATCACCGTCGGTGTCGTGATGATGCTGTGGGGCCAGCTCTTCGCCCCCAAGGTCAACGACCAGCCCCGACCGGGAGAAGACTCTTGAGCGAAGCGATCCAGGCCAACAGCCTCGTCACCCTGCACTACCGCATCTCGCTGCCGAGCGGGCAACCGCTGATCAGCACCTTCAACGCCACCCCCGCCACGCTTCAGCTTGGCGCGGGCGAAATGCTGCCGGCGATGGAGCGCCTGCTGATCGGACTGATGCCCGGCACCCACCACGTCTTCGAGCTCGCCGCCGATGAGGCCTTCGGCCCCTACCGCGAGGAGCTGGTCGAGCGCGTCAAGCGCGAACACATGCCCGACGAGGAGATCGAAGCCATGAGCATCATGGAGTTCACCGCGCCCGACGGCTCGCGCTACTCCGGCCTGGTGCGCGAGATCGACGCGCAGTCGGCGCTGATCGACTTCAACCACCCGCTCGCGGGCAAGGCGATCCGCTTCGAGGTGCAGGTGATCGGCATTTCCTGAGCACAGCCGGCAACACCCCACAGAGACAAGACATGAACGACAAGGAAATCCTGCTCGCCAACCCGCGCGGCTTCTGCGCCGGCGTCGAGCGCGCGATCGAGATCGTCGAGCGCGCCCTGCAGCGCTTCGGCGCGCCGATCTACGTGCGCCACGAGGTCGTGCACAACAAGTTCGTCGTGGACGATCTGCGCAACAAGGGCGCGATCTTCGTCGACGAGCTCGACGAGGTCCCCGCCGGCAACACGGTGATCTTCTCCGCCCATGGCGTCTCGCTCGCAGTGCGCGAGGAGGCCGAACGCCGTGGCCTGCGCGTCTTCGACGCCACCTGCCCGCTGGTCACGAAAGTGCACATCGAGGTCGGCCGCATGCGCGAGCAGGGCCGCGAGATCATCATGATCGGCCACAAGGGCCACCCCGAGGTCGAGGGCACGATGGGCCAGGTCGAGACCGGCATCCACCTCGTGGAGACGCCGGAGGACGTCGCCGCGCTGCAGGTCGCCGACCCGGACAAGCTCGCCTACGTCACCCAGACCACGCTTTCGGTCGATGATGCCGCCAACATCGTCAGCGCCCTGCGCGCACGCTTCCCGACCATCGCCGGCCCGAAGAAGGACGACATCTGCTACGCGACGCAGAACCGCCAGGACGCGGTCAAGCTCATGACCCCGCACGCGGACGTGGTGTTCGTGGTCGGTTCGAAGAACAGCTCCAACTCCAACCGCCTGCGCGAGGTCGCCGAGTTGCGTGGCGTGCCGGCCTACCTCGTCGACAACGCCGCCGGCATCGATCCGGCCTGGGTGGAAGGCAAGCGCCGCATCGGCGTGACCGCAGGCGCCTCGGCGCCCGAAGTACTGGTGGAGGAAGTGATCGCGCGCCTGAAGGCGCTCAGCGGCGGCTCGGTGCGCAACCTCGACGGCGTCCCGGAGCGGGTGACCTTCCCGCTGCCGAAGGAATTGCAGGACGTGCGCTGATCGCTGCGCTGGAAAAGAAAAACCCTCGCGAAGCCTCGAGGGTTTTTCTTTTCCTGATTAGCAACGATGTT
>DMCZ01000191.1 GCA_003446655.1 Thauera sp.
GAGACAGCACATAGATACACGGCCCTGTCCGGCCCTTCGTCGGACGCCTTGCGCTGCGCGCCTTGTGGCGGGGCGTGTGACTTGGTGGTGTCAAAGTCGGCTCGGACGGCTAGATGGGTGGCGGCTGTGTATTGACAACGGCTACACACATGGTGATAGTTCGGGTAGCTATAGCTTATGTGCGAATAGGAGAGGTCAGTGCGCGACGCCGCCATCAATCTGCGAGCTCTGCCCGAACAGCGCGATCTGATCGATCACGCTGCCAGCCTGCTCGGCAAAAACCGTTCGGACTTCATGCTCGAAGCAGCCTGTGACCGCGCCCGGGCCGTGGTGTTGGATCAGGTCTTTTTCAGCCTGGACGCCGACAAGTTCAAGCAGTTTACTGCCATGCTCGATGCGCCCCCCCGCCCCAATCCCGGGCTTGAGCGTCTCATGGCCGTCAAGGCGCCCTGGAGCACTGAAGCGGAATGACTTTGCAGCTGAGCGCACCGCAACCACTCGCTGCCAGCCACATCCTGGACGAATTTGCTTGTGGGGAAGCCAGTCTCGATGAATGGCTCAGGCGCCGGGCACGGACCAATCAGTTGAGCGGCGCAAGCCGCACCTTCGTCGTCGCTGGTCAGGATGGTCGTGTCTATGGTTACTACGCCATGGCCGCAGGTGCGGTTTCACACCAAGCGGCAACCAGCAGCGTGCGACGCAACATGCCTGATCCGGTGCCGGTGATGGTTCTGGCCAGGCTCGCGATTGACCGCCGTGCCCAGGGCGTCAAACTCGGCGCTTCTCTGCTTCAAGATGCTGTCAATCGGGCTGTGGCAGTGTCACAGCACGCTGGCGTCCGAGCCTTGCTCGTTCATGCCCTCGACGCCCGTGCCAAGCAGTTTTATGAGCATTACGGCTTTCAGGAGTCGCCACAGCACCCGATGACGCTGATGCTGCGCCTGAACTCCGTCAAGGTCTGAGGAACGCTGGGAAGAAATACAAACAGGGGATGGAGCACGATCTCGTGCGCCGTGGCTTTCTTGTCTTGTCCTCGGGTCCAGGGCAGGGCAATCGCACCGACTTTGCATAGCTCAAATCAATAAACCTTTAACTTGCATGGCCTTGCGAGACCCCTGTTCACATTGTCATAAATTGTGTAGTTTCCTACCTTTTTGGGCATCCCATGAAGGCAGGAAACGTCATGCCGCTGACGCAGGTGTTCGTCTCGATCTCTGACCCGCGCAGCGCCCGTCACACGCGCCACGACCTGGCCGAGTTGCTCACGGTGGCGGTGTGCGCGGTGCTGTCGGGTGTCGACGACTTCGTCGACATCGAACTGTGGGCCGAGGCCAAGCTCGACTGGCTGCGAGGCTTCATGAAGCTTGAGCACGGCATCCCGTCTCACGACACGATCGGACGCGTGTTCGGCCTGATCGCGCCGGACGAGTTCGAGTCGGCCTTCCGTCGTTGGGTGGGCATGGTGGTGCCGGCGCTGGCCGGCGATACGGTCGTGGCGATCGACGGCAAGACCAGTCGGCGCTCGGGCGGCAAGAGCAAGACCGACGCTAGTCCGCTGCACCTGGTGAGCGCGTTCGCAGCCGGCATGGGCGTCGTACTGGGCCAGACGGCGACCGCCGAGAAGTCGAACGAGATCACCGCGATTCCGGAACTGCTGACCAAGTGTCACCGACCGGCACATTGAAGCCAGTTGATGATCGGCACAATGGAGCCACCGCGTGATCGGCATATAGGGGCCAGTCGTGGATCGGCACATAGAGGCCAGCGCCGGATCGGCGTAATGGAGCCACTTTTACTCTGACGGACGTCTCGACCTTGAACGGTCCATCGCTACCCTGCGGCCTTTTTGTTCGGCAGGAGGTAGGCGGTGGCCCGCAGGAGCATCGAGATGTACGAGTACCGCCAGGCCCTGATGCGCATGTGAGCAAATTAAAGACCTGACCCCACTACTGACCCTCAAAGCTCACGGTACGCATCCTCGTCCGCGTCGCTCGCCCATTCGGTGAGTGTGCCCTCGAGGGCGCGAAGATATTCGAGGTCGAGCGGCTGTATGCGTCGCACCGTTCCCGTGCCGTCGGGGCCCAGCTCCCAGGAAATGAGGTCGCCCGGGGCGACATGCAGCGCTTCGCGGATGTTCTGCGGGATCGTGGTTTGCCCCTTGGAAGTGATCTTTGCGACTGCCTGCATCTCTTTCCTCCTTACTGTCTTACGTTCATAGCGCGCGGACCATGTAAGGACAAGAGGGGGCGGGTCATGCGATCGCCACGACCCACGTGAATGCGCTGCGCGTGTTCGCCCGGCAGATCACGGATGCCCTTCAGCTATCGATCGAAGCGGTGTTGGATGAGCGAATGAAAGATCTGACGTCGGAAGGGAGCAGTGATCCGCGCAGGGCCCGCACTAGCCGGCCCTGCGCCGTAGTCACGATCAGAACACGCTGAACGGGTAGTCGATGAAGACGCGCACTTCCTTGCCGCTGTTGTTATAGCCGATGGCGTCGCTCGACACGCGCAGCGACGAGGCGCGCAGGCGCACGTTCAGGTCCTTGGCCGGGCCGCTTTGCACCGTGTACGAGAGCAGGTTGAAGAACTCGTGCTCCTTGCCGTCGGTGGTGCTCGGGCCGTTGGTGGCCACAGCGTCGATGTCGCTGCCACGCACGTAGGCGACACGATAGGTCAGGCCGGGCAGGCCGTACTGCGCGAAGTCGATCGTGCAGGCGCTGTCTCTTATACACATCTCCGAGT
>DMCZ01000184.1:0-1681 GCA_003446655.1 Thauera sp.
GCGACGACCTGATCGCGGCGGCGATCGTCACCATCCTGCTGGTACCGCAAAGCCTGGCCTACGCCATGCTCGCCGGCCTGCCACCGGTGGTGGGTGTGATGGCGAGCCTGCTGCCGATCATCGCCTACGCGGCCTTCGGCTCCAGCAGCAGCCTGGCCGTGGGGCCGGTCGCGGTGCTAGCGATGATGACGGCGCAGGCGGTCGGCGGCGTCGCCGCTGCGCATGAGATCACGCCCCACCTGGCGGCGCTGGTGCTGGCGCTGGAGATGGCGGTGGTGTTCCTCATCGCCGCGCTGTTCCGCCTCGAGACGCTGGCGGCGCTGCTCGGCGCCCCGGTGCTGCACGGCTTCATCACCGGCGCTGCGCTGGTGATCGCGATCGGCCAGTTGCCCGCATTGCTGGGGGTGCAGGCTGGCGGCAGTACGGTGCTCGCACTGTGGCAGTCGCTCGCCGGCGCCAGTCACCCGTTGCCCCATGCGACCACCGCACTCATCGGCGTGCTGGCGCTCGCGATGCTGTGGGCCTTGCGCCGGCACGGCGGCCCCGTTCTGCAAGCCCTGGGCTTCAGGCCCCGGAGCGCGCAGCTGCTGGCGCGTACCGCACCGATCGTCGTGGTCGCGGCGTCGATCGCCTGGGTCGCCGGCTTCCCGCACCTGAATGAGGGCGTCGCCCTGTCCGGCGGCATCAGTCTTGGCGAGGGCCTGGCTTTCCCGATGCCGTGGACGGCGCCCTTGCCGGTGTGGCGTGAGCTGCTTGCCCCAGCGGTACTGCTGGGACTGGTGGCGTATGTCGAGAGCCTCGCCGTGGCCGAGGCCCTCGGCGCACGCCGCGGCGAGAAGGTGTCGCCCCGGCGCGAACTCTTCGGCCTGGCGGCGGCCAACGCCGCGGCCAGCGTGTCCGGCGGCATGCCGGTCACCGGCGGCTTCGCGCGCAGCATCGTCAACTTCGACGCCGGCGCGCGCACGCGCATTGCCGGGGTATGGACCGCGCTCTTCCTTGCGCTCGCAATCGCGCTGCTGGGCGACGTGCTGCACTACCTGCCGCGCGCGGTGCTCGCGGCGACCATCGTCATCGCCGTACTGTCGCTGGTGGATTTCGCGCCCTTCGTGCTGGCGTGGCGCTACTCGCGCACCGAGTTCGCCCTGATGCTGACGGTCGCGCTGTTGACGCTGGCGGTAGGCGTGAAGGAGGCGCTACTCGCCGGCGTGGTCGGCGCCATCGGTCTGCTGCTGCAGCGTACCGCCCGCCCCCACTGGACCGAGGTCGGGCGGCTCGCCGGCACCGACGTGTTCCGCAACATCAATCGCTTCGAGGTGGAGACGCTGCCCGAGGTGTTGTCGATCCGGATCGACGAAAGCCTGGTGTTCACGAACTCACGCTGGATCTCCGAGACGCTGTCTTCGACGATGTCGCATCGGCCCCGGCTGCGCCATGTGGTGCTGATGATGAGCGGCGTGAACGCGATCGACCTGACAGGGCTTGAAGTGCTGATGCAGCTCGATCGCGAACTGCGCGCCAGAGGCTTGAAGCTTCACTTCTCCGAGCTGAAGGGGCCTGTGCGCGATCGCCTGGAGCGGACCGCAGTCACTGACTGGCTCTCGGGGCACATCTTCATGACCCAGGCCGAGGCATTCACCGCCCTCGTTGGCGCCGCCAGGTCGGCCTAGCCTCGGTGCCGGCG
>DMCZ01000184.1:1930-3576 GCA_003446655.1 Thauera sp.
TCCTTTGGCAGATCCAGCCGTTCTATCTCACGGGGTAAGCACGGGCAGCTCAGGTCGAAAACCAGAAAGCGCCGAGCCTTGCCCGCATGCGCCGTGACGGTACGAAAGTTCTGACTGGTGATGGCGATTCTCATGACGACTCCTTCGGTCGCGAAGCATTCGGGGTGACTGCCTCCCCCGCCTTGTGCGGACGGAAGGCGCGGTTGGGCATTCCTCGGCGACGGTCCCTGTGTTTCGGCAGCGCCTGACACGATGACAAGCAATGATCAGGCCAACGCAGCCCGGCCGGGCACGCCCTTGAGATTGTCTGTGTTGCAAAGGTCCGTGCGTGCCAAGGCGCCAGCAGTGCGACATACCTTTGGCAGCTTTCTGCCATTTATGGCAGTTCATTAGCCGACTCCCGCGAGCCGTTTCGCCCGTCGTTTGGCCGGACGCTCTTGATTTAAATCAAATTTTTTATACGACGTCCAATTGGCACGGCACTTGATGAGAGAGGCCCACACAACCGGAGCCTCCTCATGAAGCGATCGGACCAGATCCTCCTGCGCCATCTCACCCTCGTGGTCGTAATCAAGCTCGCGCTGATCAGCACCCTGTGGTGGGCGTTCATTCGTGACGCGAAGGTGACGGTCGACCCGAGCGTCATGGCGGCCCAGGTTTCAACCCCTGCAAGCACAAAACAACACACGACATCTGGAGAAACCCATGGTCAGTGAGCAACTCGTCGACCTGTCGCGGCTGCAGTTCGCCGCCACGGCGATGTACCACTTCCTGTTCGTGCCGCTCACCATCGGCATGGTGTGGATGCTGGTCATCATGGAAAGCGTCTATGTCATGACCGGCAAGACGATCTACAAGGACATGACCCGCTTCTGGGGCAAGCTGTTCGGCATCAACTTCGCACTCGGGGTCACCACCGGCATCACGCTGGAATTCCAGTTCGGCACCAACTGGGCCTACTACTCGCATTACGTGGGCGACATCTTCGGTGCGCCGCTGGCGATCGAGGGTCTTATGGCCTTCTTCCTCGAATCGACCTTCATCGGCCTGTTCTTCTTTGGCTGGGACCGTCTTTCTCGCCAGCAGCACCTGCTGGTGACGATCCTGATGGCGGTGGGCACCAACCTGTCGGCGCTGTGGATCCTGATCGCCAACGGCTGGATGCAGAATCCGGTGGGCTCGGAATTCAGCTACGAGACGATGCGCATGGAGCTCACCGACTTCTGGGCGGTGGTGTTCAACCCGGTGGCGCAGGGCAAGTTCGTGCATACGGTGTCGGCGGGCTATGTGACCGGCGCGATGTTCGTATTGTCGATCTCGGCCTGGTACCTGCTGCGCGGGCGCGACGTCGAGTTCGCCAAGCGCTCGTTCCGCATCGCGGCGGCCTTCGGCTTCGCCTCGATCTGCTCCGTGATCGTGCTCGGCGACGAGTCCGGCTACGCGCTCGGCGAGGCCCAGCAGACCAAGCTCGCGGCGATGGAGGCGATGTGGGAGACCGAACCGGCCCCGGCCAGCTTCAACGTTATCGCGCTGCCCAACGAAGCCGAGATGAAGAACGACTTTGCGATCCACATTCCTTGGGTGATGGGCCTGATCGGGACGCGCTCGCTCGACAAGGAGCTGCCCGGCCTCAACCAGATCTACGC
>DMCZ01000003.1:0-505 GCA_003446655.1 Thauera sp.
GCGCCTTATGTCACGGGTGATGCTGATCTTCGCGCTCGCCCCGGCGCTGGCGCCCATGGTCGGCGCCGGATTGCTTGCCCTCGCCGGCTGGCGTTCGATCTTCGTCTTCCTGGCGGCGTTCGGCAGCTTCCTGTGCTGGATGATCTGGCGCTTCCTGCCCGAGACACTGGAGACTGGGGCGCGCCAGCGGCTGCATCCGCTACACCTGTTGCGGGGCTACGCCGGCATCTTCACGCATCCGGCCTTCATGCTGCTGGCCGTGGGAATCGCGCTCAACTTCAACGGCTTCTTCGTGTATGTGCTGTCGGCTCCGGTCTTCATCATCGAGCACCTGGGGCTGGGGAGCGGCGGATTCATCTGGTTGTTCGGGCCGGCCGTGGTCGGCATGATGCTTGGCTCGGTGCTGTCCGAGCGTGTGGCCGGGCGGTGGTCCCAGGTCCGCACGGTGGCGAGCG
This sequence comes from Thauera sp., assembly GCA_003446655.1. GTDB lineage: Bacteria > Pseudomonadota > Gammaproteobacteria > Burkholderiales > Rhodocyclaceae > Thauera. The sequence continues at coordinate 456 of DMCZ01000003.1, forward strand.
GCTTTGTGCTGATGTTCCTCGCGGTGGTGCTCAATCTTGGCGTGTCGGGC
>DMCZ01000003.1:782-2550 GCA_003446655.1 Thauera sp.
GCGATGAGTCTGCTCGCGCTCGAACTCTTCCCCGCCCGCCGCGGCATGGCCTCGAGTTGCCAGAGCTTCCTGCAGATCGGCCTCAACGCCGTGACCGCTGGCCTGACCGCACCGCTGCTGTGGGGCAGCGCCTTCAGCCTGGCCAGTGGCATGGCCTTGTTCGCCATGGCGGGCCTGCTCGTGTGGCTGATCTGGCTGCGGCTGCCTGCAGCGCGACGTTGACAGCGGTGGCTGCGTCGCTCAGCACTGCTCCCAGGGCAGGCCGTCGTGGCGCCAGCCGTTTACCGCGTTGCGATGATGCTGGGCGTCGAGTTCGCCCTCGAAGCCATACATGATGTTGTACACGGTCGTGAAGCCCGCTTCGAGCAGTGCGTTTCCGGCCACCTCCGAGCGGTTGCCCGAGCGGCAGATCAGCAGCAGCGGGCGGTGGCCGCCGTTGCCGGCGAGCTTCTTGACCTCGCCGATGAAGTTCGGGTTCACCTCCCAGTCCGGACCGTCGTTCCACGACACGTGGATGGCGCCGACCGGATGGCCGACGAAGAGGTATTCGATCTCGCTGCGCACGTCGATGAGCAGGGCATCCGGGTTGGACTGCAGCAGCTCGTAGGCCTCGGTCGGGGTGATGTGCTTCATCCTTGTCTCCTTCTTATTGGGCGTCGGATTATATTCTGAACAACCGATGCGCTTCCGCTGCGGCCACGCGCCGCAACGGCCAGGCCCGCGCGTACAGGGCAGTGTAGTGGTTGGCCCTGATGTTTCCGTTCCGGTGCTTCGGCTAACGTGCGGTTCGTTTCATTTTTTTGATCCTGCCGTGCCGCCTCGCGCTGATGCCGTGGTGGCGCGTCGTTGCGCCGGCCTCGCCGGCCCCTGCCCGGTGCAAGGAACCCCGACGCTATGCTTGAAGTGGATGGCCTGGTCAAAGCCTTCGGCGGATTCCGCGCCGTCGATGGCTGCAGCCTGAAGGTCGAGAAGGGTGAGATCCTCGGCCTGATTGGCCCCAATGGCGCGGGCAAGACCACGCTCTTCAACCTCATTGCCGGCGCGCTGCAGCCGAGCGCGGGCACCATCCGCTTCCTCGACGAGGACATCACCGCGCTGCCCACCGATGCGCGTTTCCATAAGGGGCTCGTGCGCACCTTCCAGATTCCGCACGAGTTCCACAACCTGAGCGCGCGCGAGAACCTGATGATGGTGCCGCCGCATCAGCCTGGTGAGAACCTGTTCGCCAACTGGTTCGCCCCAGGCAAGGTGCGCGCGGCCGAGGAGGCGGTGCGGCATAAGGCCGACGCCACGCTTGCCTTCCTCGAACTCACCCACGTCGCCGACGAGCGCGCCGGCAACCTGTCGGGCGGGCAGAAGAAGCTGCTCGAGCTTGGCCGCACGATGATGACCGACGCGAAGCTGGTGCTGCTCGACGAGCCGGCCGCCGGCGTCAACCGCACCCTGCTGCGCAAGCTGGAAGAAAAGATCCTCATCCTCAACCGCGAGCGGGGCTACACCTTCATCCTCATCGAACACGACATGGAGATGATCGAGAAGCTGTGCCACCCGGTGGTGTGCATGGCCGAGGGCAAGGTGCTCATCCAGGGCGACTTCTACGCCGTACGCTCGGATGCGCGCGTGCTCGAGGCCTACCTCGGCGAAACGCCGACCGCGATCGAGCGCGAGGCCGCCGAGCACGACCCCAAGGTGGAAGAACTGCGCGAGCAGGAACTGCACCGGGAGGACCTGTGATGGCGCTGCTCGACATGAAGGACGTGCGAGGCGG